>DATDHI010000409.1:0-17883 GCA_036521655.1 Pseudonocardiaceae bacterium
GTGATCAGCTCGGTCACCATCGGCCGCGGCAGCCCGAGCAGGATTCCTGCGTCGATCATCGCTTCGACCAGGTAGAAGAAGTAGGCCGGGCCCGACCCGGACAGCGCTGTGACAGCGTCCTGCTGGCTCTCCGGCACCCGGACCACCTTGCCCACACTGCCGAGCAGTTCCTCCGCGAGCTGGAGATGCGCCTCGGTGGCGAAGCGGCCTGCGGACACCGCGCTCATGGCCTCGCCGACCAGCATCGGAGTGTTGGGCATTACCCGCACCACCGGCACCCCATCCGGAAGCCGGCGCTCGTAGAGTGCGGTGGGCAGCCCCGCGCACAAGCTGATCACCAGGGTGTCCGGGCCGATCAGCCCGGCAAGCTCGGCCAGCAACGGGTCGATGTCCTGCGGCTTCACTGCGACGACCAGGACATCAGCCTTGCGCGCGGCAGTGGCCGTGTCGACCGCACGTACCCGGTAGGTCTTCTCGAGCTGGGCGGCGCGATCAGGATAGCGCTCAGTGAGCATGAGTTCGTCAGGACTGCGGCCGGCGCTGATCAGTCCGGACAGCAAGGCCTCGCCGATTTTGCCGGCGCCCAGGACGGCGATCGTGGTCATGGCCGCAGACTGCCACAGCAGTGGAGACAATCACCCTCCGGACATCACTGCGCGCACGAAGAAGGCAGCGTTTGCGGGTCGCTCGGCGAGCCGTCGGGTCAGGTAGGGATACCACTGCGAGCCGTAAGGCAAGTACACCCGGACGGTGTCCTCGCCGGCCGCCAGCCTGCGCTGCTCAGCCGGGCGCACCCCGTAGAGCATCTGGTACTCGAAGCTGCCCGCCGCCCGCCCGTACCAGCGGGCCCGCTCACCCACGATTGTGACCAGCCGCGGGTCGTGGGTGGCGAACATCGGGTAACCCGGTCCGGCGAGCAGGACGTTCGCGCAGCGAACGAAGCTGCGCGCAACCTCGTGCGGATCACGCCACGCCAGTGAGGACGGTTCGGCGTAGGCGCCCTTGCACAGCCGGACCCGCGAGCCTTCGAACGCCAACGCCTGGCAGTCCTGCAGCGTCCGGTGCAGGTAAGCCTGCAGGACCGCACCGGTGGCAGGCCAGCTGCGGCGCAGTTCGGTGAGCACCCGCAGAGTGGAATCGGTGGTGGTGTGGTCCTCGGCGTCGAGGGTGACGGTGGTGCCTGCCTGGTCGGCGACGGCGCAGATCCGGGAGGCGTTGCGCAGCGCCAGCGCCTCCTCGAGCCGCTGGCCCACAGCGGACAGCTTGACACTGACCTCGGCCTGGCCAGCCAGGCCCTGCTCGCGCAGACGGTCCACAAGCTCGAGATAGGCATACACGGTGGACTCCGCGCCGGCCTCGTCTGCGACGCTCTCCCCGAGGTGGTCCAGGGTCACCGTCACACCGCCGGCCACCAGGGCCGCCGTCGCGGCAATCGCCTGTTCGGTGGTCTCCCCCGCCACGAAACGGCGCACGACGTACCGGCTTACCGGCGCGGTGGCGACGAGCCTGCGCACGGACGGATTGTCGGCAGCGGCCAGGATCAACGGACGCAGCACAGGAGCACGTTAGCGCGCGTCTGCAGGCGACTCCGGGACAGTCGAGGAGGCACTCAGCGCCGTGGCCGAGCCCTGTGATTCTGGCGCTGGAGACGGCTGCTGAACCGGCTGTTGCCGGTCGGCTGGGGCGGCGCCGTCGGACGGGCCGGACCCGGCGACCGGGTCCGCAGCCGTGCGCCCGGCGGAGAGCAACCGCTGGACGCCCTGCGGGGTCACCTCCAGCAGCTCCGCGATCTGCTCCACCGTGCGGCCCGCGGCATTGAGCTGGCACACCGCGACCGCCTGTTGCGCCCTCGCCTGCTCGACTTTCACCCGCGCCGCCTCACGCGCCTGCTCGATCTGCCGTTCCAACGCGAGGACCTTCTCATCCCGGTCCCGCTCGACCGCGCTGGTCGACACATCGGCGTCCACATATGCCTGCAGCGCCGCCTCGACCCGGCGCTCGGCATCCCGCTGCGCCACCAGCTGATCGGCGTTGCGCTTCCGCAGCCGTTCGAGCCGTTCCGCAGCCTCGGCCGGACGCCGGGCCCGGCGTCGCTTAGTGGTGCCCGCCTCGGTCATGACACGGCCCTCCTGATGGTCGCCAAAACGCCGAGAGCCTACGGCCCAGGCCCATCGCCGACCGGAGCGCCCCGAGATCACGCCGAGAGCAGGCGCTGGAAAAACTCACGGTAGCGCCGGAAGCTCACCCGCAGGTCCTCGGTCGAGGGCGTCTCGCTTATGCCCGCACTACCGATGTTCGCTCGGATCTCATCCAACGTCCGTTCGACCAGCGCGCTGGCCTCGTGCACGGCACTCTCCGGATCGTCGACGAAGGTCCCCTGCACGCGCTGCCACTCCGCGCGCAGGCCAGCGGCGTCGGTAAGCAGGCCCACGCGCTCGGCGTCACCGTCGGCGGCGGCCTGGTCGCCAGTCCGTCCACTAGCCTCCTCCGGCTGAGCCTGGGCAAGCCCCGGATCGGCACCCTGGGGTTCAGCGGTGCGAGGTTCAGTGGCAGTCTGAGGTTCAGTGGCACTGTTTGGTTCGGCAGTCGCCAGGCGGCCGGTGCTGTCCTGTTCGGGCAGTGCGTAGTCTTGTTCCTGTCGCGTGTTCATAGCGGACCTCTCTGTCGCGATGCGGTGATGTCGGTTACTGGCCAGCCACGAGCTCGTTGAACAGCGCGCGGTAGTGCACGAAGGCCTGCCGCAGTTCCTCGGTGTCGGAGGCGCCAGCGCCGCCGTGATGGGCGTGCTGGACGGCATGCGCGGCGCGGTAGTGCTCCACGATCTGCGGGTGGTCCGCCGCGACGAGGTCGGCGCGCTCGCTGAAGTCGTCGACGGGATAACCACGATCGCGCATCACATCGGTGACGAGCCGGTCGGCCTCATCCAGGGCAGATCCCGGCTGGTCGACGAATTTGGCCTGCACGGCCTCCCAGCGGCGGGTGTACCCGTCGCGGGCGGCGGGCTCCAACTCCTGGATGTCAAGCTGGTCGCGCCGATCCGCGACCCCACTCAGGTGCTGCTCTGCGTCGCGCTCGCTGCCGCGGGTCTCCACCTCGCGGGCGTACTCGGGTCCGAATCGTTGCTGCAAGCGGGCCCGGCGACGCCGTCGCGCCTCCCACACCGCGAACGCTACGACCCCGGCGAGCACGATGATCGCGACAATGATCTCAACAACGACCATGGTGTCCATGACGAACCTCCATATCCCTCTATGTGATGATTCGTCGCTTACCCACTGGTTTGAGCAATTACACGTGGCCTCGCCCGTTCGGCCTATTGACCGCCCTTTAGAGGTGCAGGCGGGCGAAGAGCAGAGCCTCGGTCAGGATGGCGCGGCGCTCCGGGCGGGTACGGGCGCGCCGGGTACTCACCTCAAGCACGGCGGTACCAGTGAAGCCGCGCTCCACCAGCCCCCGGCACACCTCGGCACAGGGCTGACTGCCCTTGCCGGGCACCAGGTGCTCGTCGCGAGGGGCGCCGCTGCCGTCGGCCAGATGCAGGTGCGCCAACCGCGACCCCATCCGCGCCGCCATCGCCACCGCGTCGACCTGAGCCGTGGCGGTGTGCGAGAGGTCCAGCGTGTAGTGCGAGTATCCCACGTCGGTGGGGTCCGGTGACGGCGTGAAGCTGGACACCTCAAGCCGGCCGCGGCGCACGGGGAACATGTTCTCCACCGCGATCGTGAGCCCGGAGGACGCCTCCAGCGCCGCGATCTGCTCTGCGAAGCCCGTGGCGTAGCCTCGCTGCCAGCGAAACGGGGGATGCACCACGACGGTATCGGCGCCCATCTCGATGGCCGCCTGCACGGTGCGGTCCAGCCGGACCGCCGGGTCCGCCGTCCACACCCGCTGGGTGATCAACAGGCACGGGGCGTGCAGGGCGAAGACGGGCATCGCGTGACGGTCCCGCAGCGTGCTGAGCGCCTCGACGTTCTGGCTCACCGGGTCTCCCCAGACCATCACCTCGACGCCGTCATAACCGAGCTCGGCGCCTAGCTCGAAGGCGACGGCGATCGGTTCGGGCCATACCGAGGCGGTGGACAGGGCCACCCGGATCGGCTCTGCCGCAGGCACCGCCTATCGGCCGACAAGGAGCAGCGCGGCCGGGGACACGGTGACGAACAGGCCGACCAGCACCGCAATGACGGTGGTCTGCAGGTCCTCGGCTCGCCGGACCCGGCGGACCACCCAGACCAGCCCGGTAATCACGGCCAGTGCCACCACCAGCGCCACCACCGGAAGCCGCTGCCAGAGCCACTCACAGATCAGCCACAGTGCGGCGCCACCGACGACGCCGACCCCGACCTGGGTCGCCATCAGGGCCCATTCCCGCACCGGGGAGCCGTAGCCCTGCTGCGTCTCGGCGCTGTCAGGCTGCTCTCCGGCGATCTCCCCTGCGACCTCCTTGGTGGCAACCCGGGTCCGCCCGGCATTGTCGCCGGCCCGGACTCCGCTCACCTTCTGGTCTTCGACGGCGAGGATGCCGTTTCGGAGCTCGGTCCGGGTGCCATTACTCCGGGTGCCATTACTCAGCCCGGCGGGTGGCTCGCTGCGACCCGGAAAGCCGCCCGGCGGAACGGGAGCCGACTGCCGGGGTTCAGGCCGCACCGGGTCCCGGGACACCGCCGCCTCCCAAGGCACCGGATCCCGGGGGATCGGGTCCAGCCGGGGGAACTGCTCGGTGGCCGGACCGTCGGAGCGCTCCGACCGGCCAGCGCCGCCGAGTCCCTGGTGGCCCGGCTCGGACAGACCGCGACGACGGTACGGCTGCTGGACTGGCAGCGGGCCGCTGTCGGTCTTGACCCGCTCGATGATGGACTGCGCGGCGGTGTCATCGACCTCCGGTGCCCGGCGTCGCCGTCGCCCGGTGGCCGGCGGCGCGGGCTCGCCGTGCCGGGCCAGCAACTCGGCCACGCTGAACTGTGCCCGCTCGTCGGGCTCGCTACTGCGCCTCATCGTCTCTCACCGTGCCCCCCGGACTGCTGTGCGTCCAGTCCGCCGAGGTGGGCGGCGCCCCGGCTGCGCCGTCCGGTCAATTCCATCCAACCAGTCCAGCCTTCGCAGGATCACACCCTCCCGAAGCGCCCACGGGCAGAGCACCAGCTCATCGACGTCCAGAGCACGCATCGCGGCCTCTGCCACCAAGGCCCCAGCGACAAGCTGGTGGGATCGGCTGGCGCTGACCCCCTCCAATTCGGCCAGGTCGTCGGCTGACATCCGGGAGATGAACGCGATCACCTGCCGCAGGCCGGCGTCGGTGAGCGTCCGGCGGGCCCGCGGGCCCGCCGACGAGGGGGCTGCACCGGTGAGCCGCGCCAGCGACCGGAACGTCTTCGAGGTGGCCACTGCCAGGTCCGGGATGCCGGCGTTGCGCAGCCTTCGGGCGGGGCCCTCGAGCTCCCCGGCGATGTGTTCACGCAGGTTGTCCAGCTCACGACGGCGAGGTGGGTCGTGGTTCAGCCACGACCGGGTGAGCCGACCGGCCCCCAACGGCAGGGACACCGCCACGTCGGGTTCCTCATCGATCCCGCCGGCGATCTCCAGTGATCCTCCGCCGATGTCCAGCATGAGCAGCCGCCCTGCCGACCAGCCGTACCACCGGCGAACTGCGAGGAAGGTGAGGATCGCCTCCTGCTCGCCCGAGAGCACCTGCAGCACCACCCCCGTCTCGGCCTGCACCCGGGTGAGCACCGCACGGGCGTTGGAGGCATCACGCACCGCCGAGGTGGCGAAGGCCATCAGGTCCTCGCAGCCCATCGCCGACGCTGAGTTCACGGCGTCGCGCACGGTGCGGATCAGGTGATCGGCACCCTCGCGGGTGATCTCCCCGCGGGCGTCCATCTGCTCGGCCAGCCGCAGCACCGACTTCTCCGAGGTCTTGGGCATCGGGGGCGCACCGTAGTGCGCATCCACCACCAGCAGGTGGACGGTGTTGGAGCCTACGTCGAGCACGCCGAGCCGCACGAGAGGCAGGCTACCTGGCGGTACTTCGGGCGCGCGCGGTGATCCGCTGCTAGGCGTCGTACTTGTAGCCCAGCCCGCGAACCGTGAGCAGGTGCTGGGGCGAGGAGGGATCCTCCTCGATCTTGGAGCGCAGCCGCTTGACGTGCACGTCGAGGGTCTTGGTGTCGCCGACGTAGTCCGCTCCCCATACCCGGTCGATGAGCTGACCGCGGGTCAGCACCCGTCCCACGTTGCGCAGCAGGTACTCCAGCAGGTCGAACTCCTTGAGCGGCAGCCCCACGTCCTGCCCGGCGACCGTGACGGTGTGCCGTTCGACGTCCATTCGCACCGGCCCAGCCTCGAGCACGGCGGGTCCGAGGGTGCCGTCGCCGTCGTTCTCCCCACCACGGCGCAGGACAGCGCGGATCCGGGCGATCAGCTCGCGGGCCGAGTAGGGCTTGGTGACGTAGTCGTCGGCCCCGAGTTCCAGGCCCACCACCTTGTCGATCTCGCTGTCCCGAGCCGTAACCATGATCACCGGCACCGCGGAGCGCGCCCGCAGCGCCTTGCAGACGTCGGTGCCGCTCATCCCGGGAAGCATCAGGTCGAGCAGCACGATGTCGGCACCGTTGCGGTCGAACTCCTCCAGCGCCGCGGAGCCGGTGGCCGCCACCGCCGTCGCGAAACCCTCCTTGCGCAGCAAGAACGCCAGTGGATCAGCGAAGGATTCCTCGTCCTCGACGATCAACACCCTGGTCACAGCGTTCCTCCCACGTGTTCGGGCGTAATTGGCCGCGGCGTGCGCTCTGGAGTCTCCTGATGCGCGGGAATCCGCAGGGTGAAGGTGGAGCCCGTACCGGGCCTGCTCCATAGCCGCACGTCACCGCCGTGGTTGGCGGCGACGTGCTTGACGATCGCCAGCCCCAACCCGGTGCCGCCGGTAGCCCGGCTGCGTGCCTGGTCGATCCGGAAGAAGCGCTCGAACACGCGTTCCTGGTGTTCGGGGGCAATACCCAGGCCGCGATCGGTGACCGCGATCTCCACGAACCCGTCGGCCAGCCGCCTGCTGACGGACACCGGGGTGCCCGGTGGCGAGTAGGACACCGCGTTGTCGACCAAGTTGGACAGGGCCGTCACAATCAGCGTGGCATCACCGTCGAGCAGCAGCCCGCTGGGCGGGTCGACGGTGATCCGGATGTCGGCCGACTCAGCGGCCAGCCGGCAGCGGGCCAGCGCCTCCCGCACCACCTCATCGACATCGACGATCGCCAGCTCGGGGAGCCGCTCGGCGCCCTGCAGCCGGGACAGCGCGATCAGTTCGGTGACCAGCGCGCCCAACCTGGTGGACTCGTTGAGGATCTTGGTGCTGAACCGGCGCACCTCATGCGGGTCGTCGGCCGCGTCGAGTACCGCCTCGGCAAGCAGGGCCACCGCTCCGACCGGGGTCTTCAACTCGTGGCTGACGTTGGCCACGAAGTCCCGCCGAGTCGCCTCCAGCCGGACCGCATCCGATTCGTCCGAGGCATCGATGACGGTGAACCCGTCGCCCAGCGGCCGGACCTCGCCGAGCACGGCGGTGGGCCCGCGACCCGATCGGGCACCCAGATCCAGCGGGGAGAGATCGACCTGGACCACCTCACCGGTCGTCAGCACCTGCTCGGCGGCCTTCCACGCGCGCACGTCGGGGCTCGCCCCGCGGACGAGGCCCAGTTCGATGGCGGGCGGGTTGGCCAGCACCACATCGCCCATCCGGTTCAGCAGCACCACACCGTTGTGCGAGGAGAGCACCACCCGCTGAACAAGGTCGGCGACGGTCGAGCTAGCAGTGTCCCCGTCGGGGCCACCGTCGGGCACGCCGTGGGGGACACCGCGCATACTGAAGCGACGGCCGGCAAAGAGTCCGACGACCAGCCCGACCACGACCGCGCCGATCGCGGTGAGTACGACGGCTGCGACTGTCACGCCGCAATGGTAAACATCAGAC
Source organism: Pseudonocardiaceae bacterium (assembly GCA_036521655.1). GTDB lineage: Bacteria > Actinomycetota > Actinomycetes > Mycobacteriales > Pseudonocardiaceae. Next base: position 7,967 of record DATDHI010000409.1, read on the forward strand.
CCCGGTCAACCCCTAGCCCCGGCGAACAGTGAGTGACCAGAGAGACGGGCAATAGGGTGAGTCTTCGCTCACCGTTAACCGGCGGTTCACTCAGGACCGTCCTTGGCTGGCCACAGCGGCAATCGCGTCCCGCGCTGCGTCGGGATCCAGGTAGGTTCCACCGCGGATGATCGGCCGCAGTCGATCATTGAAGTCGTACCGCAGCGGGATGCCCGTCGGGATGTTGAGTCCGGCGATGGTCTGCTCGTCGACTCTGTCCAGATACTTGACCAGGGCGCGCAGCGAGTTGCCGTGGGCGGCGACGAGCACGGTGCGCCCGGCCCGCAGGTCGGGCACGATCGCCGACTCCCAGTACGGCAGCATCCGCGCCACCACGTCAGCCAGGCACTCCGTCCGGGGCACGTCAACGCCGGCGTATCGCGGGTCGTCGTCCTGGCTGAACTCACTGCCGGGGTCGATCGGGGGTGGCGGGGTGTCGTAGGAGCGGCGCCACAACGCGAACTGCTCGTCGCCGTACTCCGTGCGGATCTGTGTCTTGTCCTTGCCCTGAAGGGCGCCGTAGTGCCGCTCGTTGAGCCGCCAGTCGCGGCGCACCGGAATCCAGTGCCTGTCCGCGACGTCCAGCGCGAGGTGGGCGGTGCTGATCGCGCGACGCAGCAGGGAGGTGTGCAGCACGTCGGGCAGCAGCCCGGCCTCCCCGATCAGCGCGCCGCCCCGCACCGCTTCGCGCTCGCCCCGCGCCGACAGCGGCACGTCCACCCAGCCGGTGAACAGGTTCTCAGCGTTCCATTCGCTCTCGCCGTGGCGGAGCAGAACCAGGGCGCCCAGACTCATACCGGCAGCCTGCCAGGTGCCGCGGCCTGCCGCTGCGGGGGTGTCGGCGAGGACCGGTAGCTGTCGTTTGAGACCATACCGACCGGTCGGTAACCCTGCCCTCGCCTTGGCCGTTACCGATTCGATGTCCGAATAGCCCGAATGGCCGCTGGTAGTGACTGCCGGGTTACGCATACATTAACTGACGACGACGGTGATACCGGAACCCCTGCTGACAACCCCCACCGTCGTTGCAGGGAACCGCTGGCCACCCTCCCTTCCCCCGCCCCCCGGGACAGGCCGGTCGCGCAGCGGTTCCCTGCCCTCTCAGATGATCCTCTCAGCCTGGATCCACCGGATGGCAGCGCCGTTCAGTGCAGTGATCTTGCGACGGCGGGTTCGGGCAGGTCGGCTAGCGAGCGTGACGACCGGCGAAGGTGCCCGGCAATCCACCCTCGTAGAGATACTTGGCTTCCTCGGCGACCTCTCGGGTCAGGCATGGCCAGGAGGCGGCGACTCCATTGGCGTCCCGGCAAGCCCAACAATGACCCTGCGGGTCCGGCACGTGTGCAGTCAGCGCGCTGCGCCACATGTCCGGCAACTCAGCCAAGATCGCCGCCATGCCCATCTCGATGACCTCCGGAAGATCAGTGCAAGCCCACAACCTACAGTCCGGTCGCAGATCGATGTCAGCGGGTTTCGCCCATCGGGGTAACCATGGGGCAACCTCGCTGCGTAGCCGATCGTATCCGTTGCGTAGCTGCAGAGGTCTTTCTCCTCAGCGACACTCCGAACACGACCCGACACCCTCAGTGCGCACCGAGGAGCGCAGCCGGGGGTTTGCAGTGGCCAATGCGTCGAACTTGCTCCCTTGTCGCTCTCGGCGTCGGAAGTGTTACTGCGAGTGCCAGCGGGGTTGCCAGCGGCCCGGTGGCGAGCCTCCAGACGCCAGCGGCGACGACCACGAACGTAGACCCGATCGGGTAAGGCTTGGACCGGGCCAGCCTGAAGGTCTTGAGATCCACTCGCCCTCCTGGCACTGTGTCACAGCTCACCTAGCCGAGTCCCACCGTAGGTCTGGCGGGGTGAACACAAGACCGCGGCTCGTACCCCCGTCGGGCCGCGGCCCGCCAGGATCCCCGGCCCCCGCCCAAGGGATCCATGACGCGGGGCATGGTGTGGGGCGGCCCGAAGTGTGACTCCCCCTCTCCTCCGAGGCCGCCCCACACCGCAACGTCAGCGAACCAGATGCGCGAATGCGGCGAGGTTGGCCAGCGACTCGCCACGGGCCACCCGCCAGGCCCATTCGCGCCGGATCGACGAGGCGAACCCGATCTCCAGCAGCGTGTTGAAGTCACCATCAGCGGCCTCGGCCACTTGACCCAGCACCCGATCCAGCTCGTCGGTGGTCACCGAATGATGGGCCAGCCGCCCGATGAGGTAGATGTCGCCGGCCTTGTCCAGCGTGTAGTGCACCCCGTACAAGCGGCCGTTGCGCCGCAGCAACCAGCGGTAGACGTCCTCATGCGCCTCGTCCGGACGCCTGCACACGAAAGCTTCTACCAGCACCCCGTACCGGCCGACCAGCAGCCAGCAGTTGGTCTGCAACTTCTTGGTGCCCGGCAGGGTGAGCAGGAAACTGCCCGGCTCCCGCTGCTCGTATTCCAGCCCGACCTCGTCCAGCGCGCCCGCAATGTCAGCCGTCACACCGCCACCTCGCGCGCCAGGGTCTGCGCCCGGTAGGCCGCCGCAGCGTCGGCGTAGACCCGTAGCAGCGCCTCGGTGGTGCGCTCCCAGGAGAATCTCCGGGCGTGCTCGGTGGCACCGGCGGCGAGTTGCCCGCGGCGCTGGCGGTGCAGTGCGACGGCGGACAGCGCATCGGCCCAATCGACCGCACGGTGGCTGCCCACCAGCTGACCGGACACTCCATCGGCCACCGCCACCGGCAGGCCGCCCACCATGGCTGCGACCACCGGCGTCCCGCACGCCTGTGCCTCCAGCGCAACCAGGCCGAACGACTCGCTGTAGCTGGGCACCGCCACCACATCGGCGGCGCGATACACCCTGGCCAGCGCCGAGCCACCCTGCGGGGGAGCGAACACGACCAGCTCGGAGATCCCCAGCGTCGCTGCAAGCTGGTGCAGCGCGGTTGGCTCGGCCAGCCCGCTGCCGGAGGGCCCGCCCACGACCAGCACCCGCAGCCGGTCGCGCAACGACGGGTCCCGATGCAGCATCTCGGCCGCGGCGCGCAACAGCACGTCCGGCGCCTTGAGCGGCTGGATACGGCCGACGAACGCGAGCACCACGGCGTCGGGCCGTAGGCCCAGCTCGGCTCGGGCAGCTTTCTGGGACCCCGGGGTGAAGCGCTCCAGATCGACTCCCGGCGCAATGGTGGCGGTGCGGGCCGCATCGGCGCCGTAGAGCTCGACGAGCTGCGCGGCCTCGGCCGGCGCGTTTGCCACCAGCCGGTCGGCCTCAGCCACCACCTGCTCCTCGCCGATCACCCGGGTGCGTGGCTCCGGGGCGTCACCGTCGGCCAGCGCGGCGTTCTTCACCTTGGCCAGGGTGTGCGCGGTGTGCACCAGCGGCACGCCCCAACGGTCCCGAGCCAGCCAGCCGACCTGCCCCGACAGCCAGTAGTGCGAGTGCACCACGTCGTAGTAGCCCGGCTCGCGACGCGCCTCAGCCCGCAGCACTCCGGCGGTGAAGGCGCACAGCTGAGCGGGCAGGTCGCTCTTCGCCAAGCCCTCGTAGGGTCCGGCCGTGATGTGTCGCACCGTGGCACCCGGCGCCAGCTCCACCACCGGCGGCAGCCCCGACGAGGTCGCCCGGGTGAAGACCTCGACCTCGACGCCGCGGCGGGCCATCCGGGTCGCGGTCTGCACGATGTAGACATTCATCCCGCCGGCATCACCGGTGCCCGCCTGCTCCAGCGGCGACGTATGCACGGACAACACCGCAACCCGCCGCACCCCCACCCCGATCCGCCCGATCACGAACCCCATCTTGCCTCTCCACCCGCCCCCACCCGCATTCAGCGGGCTCGACGGGGTTATCGGGGCACGGCGCACCCCGCTGAGCCCGCTCAATGCGGACGGACCGCGCTCTCGTCACGGTGACCTCGATCGCCGCCCTGGAGGCCTACGACAACGGCGCCGACTACACCTCGGCCAAGCACGCCCAGTCGGTGGTGCACCGCACCTTGCGTGGTGAGCACCTCGGGCAGCCGGTGCGGTTCATCGAGATCGCCCCCGGCGTGGTGGAGACGGAGTTCTCCCTGGTTCGCTTCGACCGCGACGCGGCGCCGCCGAGCAGGTCTACGCCGGGCTCACCCCGCTGAGCGCGGCCGACGTCGCCGAGGTCATCGCCTTCGCTGTCACCCGCCCCCCGCACGTCAACCTGGACCTGATCGTGGTCAAACCCCGCGCCCAGCACTCCGCCATGCGCTCGCACCGCGTGCTGGGCTCAGAGGGCGCACCCGACCAGGACGGGTTCGGGTGTCAGGGTCACGGTGAAGTGGGCGGCCACCGCGTCGCGGACTTCCCTGGCCAGACAGAGCAGGTCTTCGGTGGACGCGCCACCGCGATTGGTCAGCGCCAGCGTGTGCTTGCCGGACAGCGCGGTCCGCCCGCCCGGCCCCGGGTGGCCCCGCGTGAAGCCGGCCCGCTCGATCAGCCAGGCGGCGGACAACTTGGTCCGATCGGGGCCACCCGGGTACTGCGGCACGGCCACCTGCCGCCCCACCCGCGCCCGGATCCGCTCGAGCACGACGGCGGCGTGCGGGGCGTCCAGCAACGGGTTGGTGAAGAAGGAGCCCGCGGACCAGGTGTCGTGGTCGGCGGGATCGAGCACCATCCCCTTGCCCCGGCGAAGCTCCAGCACGGCGTCCCTGACCAGCGGCGCGGGCACCCGGGTGCCGGGCTCGACGTCCAGAACGCGAGCCAGTTCGGGGTAGCGGATCCGGGCGGACAGTCCATCGCGGCGCAGTGCGAGCCGGATCTGAAGCACCACGGCGGCGTCGGTGCCCTTGAGCACGCTGGTCCGGTAGCCCAGCCCCAACTCCGCGGCAGGTACCGTACGCAGCTCGCCGCGGCGACGGTCGTACAGGTCCACATCGCGCAGCAGATCGGACAGCTCCACCCCGTAGGCGCCGACGTTCTGCACCGGAGTGGCACCCACCGACCCGGGGATCCCGGACAGGCACTCCAACCCGCCGTAACCCGCCGCGACGGTGCGTGCCACCACGGCGTCCCAGTCCTCCCCGGCGGCCGCGTGCAGCACCCCATCACGGTCGATGTGCAGGCCCTTGCTGGCCACGTGCACCGCAGTACCGGCGAACCCGCCGTCCCCTATGACCAGGTTGGACCCGCCGGAGAGCAGCAGCAGCGGCTCGCCCACGGCATCAGCGGCCCGCACCGCATCGACGCAGGTCTGCGCCGTGTTCGCGGCCACGAAGCGGTGCGCCGGGCCACCCAGCCGCAGCGTGGTGAACGGGGCGAGGTCGACTGTGTCGCGGGACGCAGGGTGCATCACGGGCGCCCACGGTAGCCTCCGCCCATGACCAGCCAGCTGGAGCGGCGCTACAGCTACTCCGAGCCGCCGCAGCGGGTCCAGGAGGTGCTCACCGATCCAGAATACCTGCGCGACAAGCTGCGAACCGTGGGCGGGCCACGGGCCGAGCTGGTCTCGCGGGAGGAGGATCAGCACGGCATAACCATCGTGGCGCACCAGGGTGTGCCCGACGGCGCGCTGCCGTCCTTCCTGCGCTCTACGCTGCCCGATGGCCTGACAGTCCGCCGTACCGAGACCTGGACCAGCTCCGGCGCGAGCATGCACGCCGACGTGGACGGGGTTCCGGGAACGATCACTGGCACGATGAGCCTGCAGCCGGATCCCGGGGGGTCGGTGCTCTCGATGCACCTCGAGGCCAGGGTCCCCCTGCCGCTGGTCGGCGGCAAGGTGGAGAAGGCCATCACCGACGGTGTCGGCCGGTTGATGGACACCGAGTACCAGTTCACGCTGCAGTGGCTGCGCGACTCAGCAGCCACCTAGGCTGGTCCATCATGATGCTGGCGGAATACCAGGCTCGGATAGCAACCGAGGCCGGTCTGCTGCGGACCGCCGCGGTGGCCGCAGGTTCCGAGGCCCCGGTGCCGACCTGCCCGGGATGGACTGTGCAGCGGCTGATCGAGCATGTCGGGCGGGTCTTCGACATGGTCGTCAGGGTGTTGCGGGCCGCCGATCCGCTCAGCGCACCCGCCCGCGTCGAATCACCTTCGGGCGACGCGCTCGCCATCCTCGATGACCGGCTGGCCACGGTCCTCGACCTGCTCGCGACCACCGATCCCGGCACCCCGGCCTGGAACCCCACCCCGACCGCCCCGCACACCGCGGAGTTCTGGTCCCGCCGGATGGCCCACGAGGTCACCGTCCACCGGATCGACGCGCAGACCGCAGCCGGCACCGCGTCCGCGGTGGACCCCCACTTCGCCGCCGACGGGGTGGACGAGGTGCTGACCCGGATGATCCAGCGGCACACCGAGGCCTGGGCCCTCGCCTCGTTGTCCGGAACAGTGCGGTACCACGCCGCCGACGCCGGCCGAGCCTGGACGGTTCGCTTCGTCCCCGGTCAGCTGCCGCAGACCGCGCCCGAGACGGTCGCCGAGCCGGACGGCTCGGTGGTCGGACTGGCCGACGCCGTCTACCGCGCCGCCTGGGGTCGCCCTTCCGGCGCCATGGTCAGCGGCGACACCCGTCTGGTGGAGGCCACCCGGGCCCGCTGAATCCGTCGCGCCTTGGCAGACTGCGGGCCGTGCCCGACCGCCATTATGTGATCACCCTCGGCTGCCCGGACCGCACCGGCATCGTGGCCCGCATCTCGGGATTCCTGGCCAGCGCGGGCGGGTGGATCACGGAGGCGGCTTACCACGCCGACCCGGACACCGGCTGGTTCTTCACCCGCCAGGTGGTGCGCGCCGATTCGCTGCCCTTCGAGATGGTGGAGCTGCGGGAACGCTTCAGTACCGTCGCCGCGGAGCTGGGCGGCAACTCGGGCTGGCGGGTCAGTGACACGGCGCGCCGGCCCCGAGTGGTGGTGCTGGTGTCCCGGGAGGGCCATTGCCTCTACGACCTGCTCGGCCGGGTCGCCGCCGGCGAGCTCGACGTCGATCTGCGCGCGGTGGTGGGCAATCATGAGGCACTCGCCGCCGTGACCCGCGCGCACGGCATCCCCTTCCACCACATCCCGTTCCCGCCTGGCGCCAAGGCCGCGGCCTTCGCGCAGGTGCGCGAGCTGGTGGAGGCCGAGGAACCGGATGCGATCGTGCTCGCACGCTTCATGCAGATCCTGCCCGCCGAGGCATGCAAGGCGTGGACGGGCCGGGCGCTGAACATCCACCACAGCTTCCTGCCCTCCTTCGCCGGCGCCCGGCCCTATCACCAAGCGCACGACCGCGGGGTGAAGCTGGTCGGCGCGAGCTGCCACTACGTCACCGCCGAGCTGGATGCTGGGCCGATCATCGAGCAGGACGTGATCCGCGTCGACCACACCGACACCGTGGCGGACATGGTGCGTAAGGGCCGGGATATCGAGAAGGTGGTGCTCGCCCGGGGGCTGCGCTGGCACCTGGAGGATCGGGTGCTGGTGCACGGTAACCGCACCGTGGTCTTCCGGTGAGTGTCGGTGTGCACTAGGGCCCGACACACCGTGCACCAGGGCACGACACGCCGGGGGTGGGGGTTAGCAGGTGTGCTCGTGGTCGGCGTGGTCGTCGTGCTCCACCTGCAGGGTGCTGTGGGTGAGCCTGAACTGCCTGCGTAGCTCGATCGCCGCGGTGTCGAGCACCGAGGCTTCCCCGCAGTGCACAGTCCGGGCCTCGTCGACCACCAGGTGCGCGGATACCGCGTGCAGGCCCGACGTGATCGTCCACAGATGGAGGTCGTGCACGTCCAGCACGCCCGGGACGGCGCGGAGCACGCGGGCCACCTCCGCGGTGTTCACACCCCGCGGGGCGCCCTCCAGCAGCACGTGCGCCGCCTCCCGGAGCAGGGCCAGCGCCCGAGGCATGATCAGCGCCGCAATCGCCAGCGACGCAACCGGGTCGGCCTGGCGCCAGCCTGTGGTGAGCAACACCACCGCTGCACCGAGCACGGCGACGGAGCCGAGCACGTCGCCCATCACCTCGAGCACCGCGCCGCGCATATTCAGGCTGCGCTCGTTGGACCCGTGCACACGAGACCCGCGGGTGAGCACGATGAGCGCCGCCAGGTTGCCCACCAGACCGAGCGCCCCGAGCGCCAGCAACGGGACCGCAGGGACCGCTGGTGGCCCGGCCAACCGGTGCACCGCCTCGACCACCACCACCACCGCCACCACCAGCAACAACAGCGCATTGAACGCCGCCGCGAGGACCTCCGCACGGCCTAGCCCGTAGGTCCGGTAGTGACTCGGCGGGCGCTGCGCCAGCACACTCGCGATCAGTGCAACCGCCAGGGCCAGAACGTCGGTGGCCAGATGCCCGGCATCGGCCAGCAAGGCCAGCGAACCGGTCAAGGCGGCGCCAACGGCCTCGGCCAGCAGGACCACCGAGATGATCACGAGCGCCCAACCGAGCCGACCCCGGTCCGACGATGCGCCACCGTGCCCATGTCCATGCCCGCCCATTCACCACACCATACATGCACACTTGCGCATAGATCCCCCCCCCGTTCCCCGCGTGTCGTGCTCTCCTGCCCGGTGTGTCGTGCTCTGGTGCACGCTGCACGAAACGGGCCTCGCGCGCTTGTGGGCTACTCCAGGGTGATCCGGCTATTGCCTCGATGGCACCGTCGGCTCTGTGGGACACTCCGGCCCTTGCGTGCACAGCAGGGACCGAGGTGACCACGATGAGTGACGAGAACCAGTGGGCCGGCGCCGCCAGCGATACCGGCAACGTGCTGGACGGCACGGCGCTGGGTGCCCTGCTCGGCGGTAACGGCGCGGCGGCAGGTTTCTCGATCAACTACGAGCGCGTCCCCCAGGCCATTGTCGACCTCGAACACGCCGCGGACTTCTTCGAGGACCGGGCGAAGGTGGCGCATGGCTTAGCCAAGATCCCCGCTCCGGTATCGATGGGGTTAGCCTGAACGCGGTCGCCGAGATCGGCAAGTGGGCCTCCGCTGCCGGCACGAATAACATGGATGCCACCCTGAGGGCCGGTGCGAAACAGCTCAGGGACCTCGCGCACAAGTTGCGGGAGGACTTGAAGACCTACCTGCAGGTCGAAGGGCTGAACCTCCCAAAGCAGGCCAGCCCAGGACTGCCATTATGAGGACCCGACTGATGATTCTCGCGGCCGGCTCGGTGATCGTGTTAGCCGGTTGCGGCAGTGGCATGGGTGCGGCGCCGGAGGCAGTCCGACCGAGCCCTACGGAGGCGGTGAGCCCGATCCCGCCGGTGAAGAACCCGCGCGATCTCACTGCCATGGCGCGCCGGCCATGCGAGTTGCTGACCCCGCAACAGGCCACTCGATTCGGGCTCGACCTCCCACCGAAACAACTGGACGGCCTTCTCGGTACCCTGCGCTGCAAGTGGACGAGCACCACGCGCGACCGACGGACGCTTCGAACGGTCGATATCGATATGTTCACCAATAACCCGACGTTGGAAGTCGGCTACAACCAGGACCGGAGCAATCCATTTTTCGAACTCACTGAGATTGCCGGCTATCCCGCCATTGTCACGAGGACGAACGCTGATCTTCCCATTTGTGACATTGACGTCAAGCCTGCGGAACGGCAGAGCTTCTCGGTCACCTACGAGTCGCAAGAGTTCAACAATGACCCGCGGCAGGCGTGTGTGGTGGGTAAGCAGGTGGCTGCGGCGGTGCTGATGAATCTGCCGCCGAAGAGTTGAGGGGGACGCAGCGATGGGGACGAACTTCAACTACGACGACACCAGCCATCAGATCATCTTCGACAACATCAACGGTGGGGCGGCCTCGGATCCGTTGCAGCAGGCCAGCCAGGGGTGGCAGCGGCTGAGAGACAGCGTCGGAACGACCGGCAAGTCGTATGTGCAGGGCGTGATTCGCACCATCCTCGGCACTCGGGAGGGCGCGGCGGCC
>DATDHI010000410.1:0-2712 GCA_036521655.1 Pseudonocardiaceae bacterium
TAGCTGTGACGCCGGACCTGTAAAGATCAATCATCACTTGAAGATCCTCAGGGGAAAAGCGATCATACAGACGTCGTGAGCGGACAAGGCACTCCATAGGACGGATAGAAATGGCGGGTGCCCCCATGCACAGGGGCACCCGCCGGCAGAGCACAAAACGATCATTTCCGGTACTACTTCTTACCTCTTGCCCCCTTCTCTACGAGCAGTTGCACTACCTCAGTGAGTCGTTCTAGCAGGTCAAAGCGGTTCGAGTAAGAGCGCGCCAGGTGCTCCCGACAAGCGCCCAGCAACGAGCAGGGAGGTAACCTGATGTGCGTTCAGACCCCCCACCCCGCCGCGACGACCACCTCGGGTGCTGCTCACCGAGCCCCGGCTGGGGACCGACGCCGCGACAATCCGTACCACGTTCGCGGCGGTGCGGGATGCCGGCGCCGCGGTGTTGATCAGCGGGCCCGATCACAGCCGACCGCATCGCAGTAGAGAATCTGGACCCGCTGGGTGTGGCCGAGGCAACCGCTACCGCGGCCGACTGGATCCGGCACGGCCGAGCGGCCGGGTGCCACCAAAACGCTCAGGGGGCCGGAGTGCCGCTGCCACCCGTGAGGCCGCTGAGGAGGCCGGTGACCGGGTCAGACGGCGCGGGCGAGCCCGATCCCGGGGTCGAGCCACTGCCCGGAGTATCCGATGCGGCCATAGCAGGGCTAGCTGCCATTACATCCAAGCCTGCGACGACTGATGTCGTCGCGAGCATAAGAAGGGACAAGGTCGCCGCCCTGGTCAGCTTACGCATCGTGCCGTGCTCCATGGTTACTCCTTGTAGTCATTTGACCTCGTTTTGGTCACCGCGGTTGATATCATGCCTGCCCAAGTGACGCCCCTTCGGGGTGCACTAAGTCCGACGCGAAGCGACCCGTGAACCCCGCCAGCACAGGTCAAGGCCGGGCGGGGAGCTCGATAGGTTCCCAAGCTCACGATCAACTACGTGCGGTGCTGTTGGCGTGCTATCGGCCCCGGTAAACCACGGTTAAACAACGCGGCATCATGATGCGGTCGACCACAGGTCGAGGCCCCTGACCATGCGTCGGCCGCAGTCTTCCAAGCTGGGGTTCGGCAATCCTCCGGCATCGCCTCGCCGCCACTGAGGGCTGCCTAATACGGCAGCCGCAGAGTGTGATCTCGCCCGGCGTGTCGTGATCACGGAGACGGCTACCGTGTGATCAACTTCGCGGTGTGCTAGATCTTGAAACTGACGCGGTGGCCGCGTCCTGGGGGGTAGTTGATGATCGGCTCGTGCGGTGGCGGGCCGGGTTCGAGGATGTGTTCGGGCTGGTGGCTGGGCGGTTCGCGCAGGCGGACTCACGGCGCCGGGCACGGCTGTACCTGCTTGGGCTGCTCTCGGGCGCGGAGCGGAAGAACTCTTGGACGATCGCTGAGCAGGCCGGGGACCTGAGCCCGGATGGGATGCAGCGGTTGCTGAACTTCTATCGCTGGGACGCCGATGCGGTACGGGATGACCTGCGCGGCTACGTGCTGGATCAGTTGGGTGACCCGGCCGGGGTGGTGGTCGCGGATGAGACCGGGTTTCTGAAGAAGGGCGTCCACTCGGCCGGGGTGCAACGGCAGTATTCGGGCACCGCCGGGCGGATCGAGAACTGCCAGCTGGGGGTGTTCTTGACCTACACCTCACCGCGCGGGCGGGCGCTGATCGACCGGGAGCTCTACCTGCCGAAAACCTGGACCGAGGACCGCGAGCGGTGCGCCGAGGCCGGGATCGGCCAGGACGTGGAGTTTGCCACCAAACCCCAGCTGGCCCGGCGCATGCTGGAACGGCTGCTCGCCCAGCACGGTCAGGCGGCCATGTTGTGGTTCACCGCCGACGAAGCCTACGGCGACAACCCTGGGCTGCGAGACTGGCTCGATGCGCAGGATCTCAACTACGTCATGGCGGTGTCCTGCGACGCCCGCTTTGCCACCCCGGCCGGCCCGCGGCGGGCCGATGAGCTCGCCGCATCCGCGCCGAAACGGGGCTGGCAACGTCTATCCTGTGGCGAGGGCAGCAAGGGGCAGCGCCTCTACGACTGGCTGCTCATCGACCCCGGCGCTGATCACCATTTGCTGCTGGTCCGCCGCTCGATCAGCAAACCCAGCGAACTGGCCTACTACATCTGCCACAGCAGCTCCCCCGTCCCGCTCGTCGAGCTGGTCCGGGTAGCTGGATCCCGCTGGGCCGTGGAGGAAACCTTCCAGTTCGCCAAGAACGAGACCGGCCTGGACCACTACCAAGTCCGCCGCTACGACGCCTGGTACCGGCACATCACCCTGTCCATGCTCGCCGCCGCGTTCCTCGCCGTCACCGCCCGCACCGAACAAACCCTCGACCAAAAGGGGGCACTACCAGCACAGACGAACAGCTGATCCCACTGTCCTGCAACGAAATCCGGCGGCTCTGGGCCACTCTGACCCACCCAGCCCACCCACGCCACCACACCAGCCACTGGTCACACTGGCGGCGAATCCACCAGACACGGGCGAAACGGAGCCACTACCAGCGACAACGCCACAAACATCACAAGGTGCGGCTGCCGTACTAGTCGCACCAGCTTTGGATGGCTCAACGCCAACAAGAAGCTGCCGCGCACCTATTTCGACTTTTCGGTCGAGGCGATGCGTGGCTGGAGCCGTCTGGCCCGCGAGTTTGGCGAGCCTTCC
>DATDHI010000411.1:0-5313 GCA_036521655.1 Pseudonocardiaceae bacterium
AACCAACCGGCCCACACACCCAGCCATAGTGTCAACCCCCGACGGACTTCCGGCGGCGACCACTTAGAACGGCCAGCGGTTGCCGAAGCGGGCGGCAAGTGTGCGGTCCACCCCGGCGACCCGGCCGGCGGGCACAATCGCAAGCAGGACCAGGGGGAACAGGTCCAGCGGGTATTCCCACAGGTAGCCGGTAGTGTGCCAGAGCATGATCCAGATGGGGAGGATCAGGAGCAGCCCGCCCACTGCGGCGAGCCGGGTGGCGATGCCGAGCAGCAACCCGATCCCGACGGCAAGCTCGGCAACGGTAAGCAGGGTCCCGAAGGATCCCCAGTTCGGCAGCACTACGTCCCGGTAGAACGCGCCGAGCGGGGCGATCTGGGTCTTGGACGCGGCGTCGGTCGCAAGCCCCCGAGCAACGTCGCGGGTGATCAGGTTGAACGAGAAGAACCCCCAGTCGACGACGCCGACGCCGGTGACCTTGGCCAGCGCGTTGCTCAACCACACCAACCCGATGAAGATCCGCAGCGCGGCGAATCCCTGGGCGAACGCCCGGCACGGGATCTGCCCGGGCTGGGCGCCGATGGTCTCGGTCATGGCGACGGTTTTCCTCCTGGATACCTCGGGATCACGCTAGCGCGACCGGGGAACGAACCGCACGACGCAGCCTGGGCCGTCCCCGAACGTGAAGGAACGCAGGCAAGTGTCGGGGGTGAGACCGCAGGGTTGGTAGTCGTTGACGGCACCTGCGACGGGGGTTGGTAGTCCTTGAAGGGCTACCCAGAGAGGGCCTGCGAGAGGGGGTGCGTTGTGAGTTCGCGCTGCCACCGCCGAGCCCCACCGATGATCAGTTCCTGTTCTACCGCGGCGGCATCCGGCGGATCCGGGGGCCCCCAGCACAGTTTGCGGACCAAGTCGGGCTGCAGCAGGTTCTGCAGCGGCAGCCGGTGTTGCTCGGCGATCTCGTTCAGTGCGGCGCGAGCCGCGGCGAAGCGGACCGCCGCGGCCGGATCCCGGTCCGGCCAGCGGTTCAGCGGGGGTGGTCCAGCTCCTTGGCCGCGCAACGGTGGTAACTCGCCGACCGGCAACGCATTCGCGGTCTGCAGCGCGGCCAGCCAGGTCTTGACGTGCCGACGCTGGGAACGGCCTCCGAACACCGGGCGGGATAACAACGAGGCCTCGTCCGGCGGGTCGGCGAGGGCCGCGTCGATGATCGCGGCATCGGGCAGCACCCGACCGGCGGCGATGTCGCGCTGCAGGGCCAACTGCTCGCGGGCCAGCCACAGCTCTCGCACCGCGGCCAGTTGGCGGGACCGGCTGATGCGGTGGGTCCCCGAGGTTCGGCGCCACGGGTCGGCCCGCGGTGACGGCGGTCCTGCGGTGCGCACCGCCTCGAACTCCTCCGTGGCCCAGTCCGACTTGCCCTGGGCCGCCAGTTCGGTGGTGATCGCAGCCCGCAACGGCAGCAGCAGCTCGACATCCAGTGCGGCGTAGGTTAGCCACTCGGTGGGCAGCGGCCGGTGCGACCAGTCGACGGCGCCGTACCCCTTCCGCAGCTGGTAGCCGAGCAGGTCCTCGACCAGTGCCGCCAGGCCAACCCGCTCGAACCCGGCCAGCCGGGCGGCGAGCTCGGTATCGAACAGCACATCGGGCGCCAGCCCCAGTTCGGCGAGGCACGGCAGGTCCTGAGAGGCGGCGTGCAGCACCCATTCAAGTGGGTTGAGCACAGTGGCCAGCCCGGAGAGGTCATCCAGACCGATCGGGTCGATGAGCGCGGTGCCTGAGCCCTGCCTCCGGATCTGGACCAGATAGGCCCGCTGCCAGTAGCGATATCCCGAGGCGCGCTCCGTGTCTATCGCCACCGGGCCGGTTCCGGCATTGAGCGCGGCGACCGCAGCCTTGAGGGCCGACATGGAGCCGATCACCGGCGGAACCCCGGCGGCGGGCGCCAGCAGTGGAACTGGGGTGGTCTCGGTCAGCGGATGACCCCGGCTCGCATCGCCAAGGCGACCATCTGCGCCCGGTCACCGGTGCCGAGCTTGCGCCCGATCCGCGAGAGGTGGCTCTTCACGGTGAGCGCGGACAGGCTGAGCGCCTCACCGATCTCCTTGTTGGACTGGCCATCGGCAACCAGTTGGAGCACCTCGACTTCCCGCGCAGACAGTTCGCGTGGGGTGTTGTCGGTCCCCGGCACCCGGGTGCCGGATGCCAGTATCGGCGCCACCGTCGGGTCTGCGTACACCCCGCCCTCAAGCACTCTGCGCACACCGTCGGTGACGATCGTGGTTGACGCGGACTTGAGCAGATACGCCTGTGCCCCGATCTGAAACGCCGCGCGGACGGAGTGCGGGTCATCGGAGGAGGCCAGCACGACGATGCGGGGCCAGCCCTGGGCGCGCAGCTCGGCGACCAGGTCGAGCCCGCTGCCGTCGGGCAGGGCCAGATCGAGTATCGCGAGATCGCACGGGCCGCAGGCCAGGGCACGGGCCCTCGCCTCGGCCACTGATGCAGCCTCGTGTACTGTGCCAGCGCCCATCGTCACAAGGCGTGACGCGATGGCTTCACGCAGTAACGGGTGATCATCGACCACCAGTACCGTGAACATCTCCTCCCGCGGATGCGGGACCAATGACGCCTGCATAGCTCCGGATGGCGCCGACCTTACGGTCGAGCCATATCCGACAGCAGCCACGTCGCTACCTCCCTGGAGTCGGTCGTGCCCCCCGACCGCACCACCGGGACCCTGACCGGGCGACCGCGCCGCCGCTCGACCGGGGATGGTGTCGTACGGGGGAGACTAGCCGTCCGAGCGGCCTAACGGGGGCAACCGGCCAACGTTCTTATCGATCTGCGCGCAAAGCCGCGATCGAGGGTCGCACGATCGGGGGAGACTGCCCAAAAGGGTGTAACGCCAGGATCAAGCCGGACGATTCCCCTCATTTGGGGGCAATACCGGCAGGCCACTGGGGCGCGGTGGCGGGTCAGTCAAGGCGAGGGTCCAGGGTGGCAACCCCGACCGGGGGAAGCCCGGCGGCTGCCGCGATCAGTTCGCAGAATGCCTGAGCATGCGCACCGAGATTGTCGCCCACCGGGCTCCAGGACGCGCGTAGCTCGATTTCGTCGGTTCGATCCGGTCCGGCGATAGCGCCGAACCGGGCCGAGGAGGTCTGTGTGACCGTGCCGCCGAGGGCGCGGTGCTCCGCCCCGCAGCTGCCCAGCGCGTCGGTGAGCCAGGACCACCCCACTGCGGGCAGCAGTGGGTCGTCCGCGAACTCGACGTCCAGCTCGGCCCGCACGAAGCCGACCAGCCGCAAGGTGCCCTCCCAGGCAGCCGGGCCGTCCGGGTCGTACAAGAGCACCAGCCGGCCACTGGCTGATGCGTGGCCGGCGCCGGAAACCTCAAGACTCCATGCGTAGGCCCATGGCGCCAGTCGCTTCGGAGCGGGGATAGGGTCGAAGCGCACCTCCCGCCGTGGTTGCGGAGCGTTCAGCGCGGCGACGGCCCGGCGGAATAGCTCCGGGGCAGCTGCCAGGTCAGGCATGCCAGCAACGGTAGGAGCACCGTCATCACGGGGCTCCCCGAAACGCCGGTGAGCGTCTGGGCGCGACGTATCCAGGGGAGGCATCACGACACGCATACCTCCTGCCGGGACGGGTTCTGCTGCCACGGGATACCGTGGCACGGGCGGGCCGGGGAGTCAGCCCGCCACGCCGGGTGACCATCGGTCCATGAGACGATGGTCACCGAGATGACTACCACGACAGAACCGGCGACCGCCCGCCGGCTGCTCCCCGATGCGCCGTTGCTGGCGGCAGCCCGGGGTGAGCGTCTGGACCGCCCGCCCGTGTGGTTCATGAGGCAGGCCGGGCGGTCGCTGCCCGAATACCGCAAGGTGCGGGCCGGCCTGCCGATGTTGCAGGCCTGTATGACTCCGGAGCTTGCCTGCGAGATCACCCTGCAGCCCGTTCGGCGGCACGGGGTGGACGCGGCCATCCTGTTCAGCGACATCGTGGTGCCGCTGCATGCAGCCGGCGTGGCACTGGACATCGTGACCGGCGTCGGCCCTGTGGTGGACCGCCCGATGCGCAGCGCCGCTGACATCGCGGCGTTGCCGGTGCTGGAACCCGAGGCTGTCGGGCCGGTAGCCGCCGCAGTGCGGCTGCTGATCGGCGAGCTTGGCCAGACCCCGCTGATCGGTTTCGCCGGTGCCCCGTTCACCCTTGCCTCCTACCTGGTCGAAGGTGGCCCGAGTCGCCACCACGAGCGCACGAAGGCCCTCATGCACTCCGAGCCCGACGTCTGGCACGCGCTGCTGGACCGGCTCGCCGCGCTCACCCTCACCTTCCTCCGGGTGCAGGCAGCTGCGGGGGTGGACGCGGTGCAGCTGTTCGACTCCTGGGCCGGGGTGCTGTCACAACGGGAATACCGTCAGTTCGTGCTCCCGCACTCGGCTCGGGTGTTGGCGGGCCTGGCCGGCGCCGGCCTGCCGCGGATCCACTTCGGGGTGGGCACCGGGGAGCTGCTCGGCGCGATGACCCAGGCCGGCGCGGATATCGTCGGGGTGGACTGGCGGGTACCCCTGGACGTGGCGGCCCGGCGAGTGCGGGACGCCCAGACGCCCGGGCCGGTTGTGCTTCAGGGCAACCTCGACCCGGCCGTGCTGCTGGCCGGGTGGCCCACCGTCGAACGCGAGGTGCACCGGGTGATCGAGGAGGGGCGCGCGGCCGACGCACACGTGCTGAACCTCGGGCACGGTGTCCTGCCGGGAACCGACCCGGACGTGCTGACCCAGATCGTGGAGCTGGTGCACGCACAGTGACCCGGGTGGCCGTGGTCGGCGGCGGGATCTCCGGGTTGACCGCGGCGTACCGGTTGCGCACGCTGCTCGGCCCGGACGCGGAGATCGTGCTCATCGAGGGCTCGCGGCGGCTCGGAGGTGCGCTGCGCACTGTGGAGCTCGGTGGCGTTGCGCTCGACGTAGGGGCGGAGGCATTCCTGGTCCGCCGGCCGGAGGCGGTCGGGCTGGTCGAGGAGCTGGGGCTCGGCGCGCAGCTGACCCACCCCACGGCCGCGGCCCCGACGGTACGGACCGGTGGACGCACCGTGGCGTTGCCCACCCGCACCGTGCTGGGTCTGCCAGGTTCGGCTGCCGACGTCGCCGGTGTGCTGTCCGCGCAGGGGGTGCAGCGAGTGGCCGCGGAACCCACCGTGCCGCTGCACTGGGAGCCCGGGCAGGACGCCGCGGTCGGGATGCTGCTGCGCGAGCGGGCCGGTGACGAGCTCGTCGACCGGCTCGTCGACCCGCTGCTCGGTGG
>DATDHI010000412.1:0-1618 GCA_036521655.1 Pseudonocardiaceae bacterium
GAGATCAGGGATCACCAAACGGACACACCTCAGCCGGGTGAGGGTGCCGGGCTTGTGCCGGTAAAGCGGCTCTTCGATCTTGACCGGGCAAGGCCGGTTTTGACCGGCGTGCGGCGTGCCTGAGGTGAGGTGCCCGTGACCTTTTGAAGTCTTGCTGTTGCTGAGGCAGCAGACGAGAGAGGCCACGGGCTTGGACCACGCTACGACGATTCTGTTTGGACTGCCCGGAGTTCGGGTCAGACACGTCGACCAGGATGAGTTGGGTCATCGTGTTGTGCATGTGGAGACCGCTGCGGAGTCGGCATCGGGCTGCCCGAGCTGCGGTGTGGTGTCGATGTCGGTGAAGGAGTACGTGGTGACGGCCCCGCGTGATATTCCGTATGGGGAAAGGGGAATCTCGCTGGTCTGGCACAAGCGCCGGTGGCGCTGTGTCGAGTCGACGTGCGCGCGGGGGTCATTCACCGAGGCGATCGAGGAGGTGCCTGCCGGGTGGCGCACCACGGGGCGGCTGCGGCGGGCGATCGCGGCGGCGGTAGGCGATGCGTGCCGGTCGGTGGCCGAGGCCGCTGGTTCATGGGGGGTGTCCTGGCCGACCGCGCACGCGGCCGTGAGGGAGGCCGCCGAGGCAGCGGCGGGTGAGCCGGAGCCGATCGGGGTGTTGGGCATCGACGAGACCCGCCGCGGACGGCCCCGGTGGACGTTTAGCGTCGAGGCGGGCCGGTGGGTGCGGACCGACGCGTGGGACACCGGCTTCGTTGATCTCGCCGGTGATCAGGGCTTGCTCGGCCAGGTCGAGGGCCGTACCAGCGCCTGCGTCATTGGCTGGTTGCAGGCCCGCACGCCTGAGTTCCGGGAGGCGATTCGGTTTGTGGCGATCGACCCGGCCGCGGTCTACGCCAAGGCCGTCACCACCCCGGGGCTGCTGCCCAACGCCGTTCTCGTCGTTGATCACTTTCATCTGGTAAAGCTGGCCAACGAGGCACTGACCAAGGTACGGCGTCGGGTGATCTGGGAGCAGCAGGGCCGCCGTGGACGTAAGATCGACCCGGCGTGGGCCAATCGGCGCCGCCTGCTCACGGCGAAAGAACGACTCTCGCCCAAGGCGTTTGCCGCGATGTGGAACTCGCTGGTCGACTCCGATCCCTCCGCGCAGATTCTCACCGCCTGGATCACCAAGGAAGAACTGCGCAACCTGCTCGCACTCGCCCGCACCGCCCCGCACCGTGACCAGCTCCGCGAGCGGCTCTACGTCTTCTATGACTGGTGTGCCGCCGCCAATATCGACGAGCTGAGCACCCTGGCCAACACTATCGAGACCTGGTGGCCGGCGATCGAGGCATTCATCCAATCCGGCGTCACCAACGCCCGCACCGAAGGCATCAACCGGCTCGTCAAACAGGTCAAACGCTCGGCCTGCGGGTTCCGCAACCCCGCCAATGGCCACCGTCGGATACGGTTCCACTGCACCCGGACACACCGGGCAGCAACAGCGGCATCAAGATCGTTGCCCGCTCAAAGTTGAAGAGCCGGTATGGGGGTGCCCGCGGTCCGTATCGTGCCCCGGGGCGCTGGTTGGATCCAGGTTCTTTTGCTGGTCAGTGAGTCGCTGAGCACAGCC
>DATDHI010000413.1:0-3915 GCA_036521655.1 Pseudonocardiaceae bacterium
GGTCCACAGCTGCAGGTGCAGGCTGCCGAGCAAGGCGCTAGGTGTACTGACCACAGAGGTTAGGTACGGGCGACACGACGTCGAATGATCTTGGAGTAGGCGAGGCCTCCGGGTTCGGTGTGGATCACTACATCACGCACCGAACGCATGGAGGTCCTCGTGTCTCACCGTAATGCCCCATTGTCGGAAACTGGCAGACTGCGTCTGGCTCGTTGTGTCGTAGAGGATCGGTGGCCGCTGCGTCGGGCGGCGGAGCGGTTCCAGGTCGCTGCGACAACGGCCAAGAGGTGGGCCGATCGCTACCGTGAGCATGGTCCGGCCGGGATGGTCGACCGGTCCAGCCGGCCGCATCGCAGCCCGTACCGGACCCCGACGCGGACCGAGCGGCGGATCATCAAGGTGCGGCTGCTGCGCCGGTGGGGACCTGCCCGGATCGGTTATCTGCTGGGGTTGAACCCCTCGACGGTGCACCGAGTGCTGACCCGCTACCGGCTAGCTCGGCTGGCCCACCTGGACCGGGCCACCGGTCGGGTGATCCGCCGCTACGAACGTGCCGTGCCTGGCGAGTTGGCACGTGGACATCAAGAAGCTCGGCAACATCCCCAACGGCGGCGGCCACCGGGTCGTAGCCGCCAAGCCGGTCAACGTCACCGCACCGCCACGCCCGACAAACACCGAGACCGCAACGGCAACAGCCATGTCGGCTACAGCTACCTACACAACGCCATTGACGATCACTCCCGACTGGCCTACGGCGAGATCCTGCCCCACGAGACCAAACAAACCGCCGTCGCGTTCTGGGGCAGAGCACACGCGTTCTTCGCCAGCAGTGGAATCACCGTGCAGCGAGTCCTGACCGATAACGGCTCCTGCTACAAATCCTTCCTCTGGCGCGACACCCTCACCACCGCGGGCATCACCCACAAACGCACCCGCCCCTACCGACCCCAAACCAACGGCAAAGTGGAGCGCTTCAACCGCACCCTGCTCGACGAATGGGCCTACGCCCACCCCTACGCCAGCGAAACCCAACGCCGCGACGCCTTCCCCGACTGGCTCCACACCTACAATCACCACCGCGGCCACACCGCACTCGGAGGCCTACCACCCGGCGTCCACTGCCGGGTGGGTTAGCCCGGGGGGGGTGCGCCCGAACCGGGCTGATCTTCGACCGTGGCTGGCGTGGCTGGGTCTCCGGCCTGCAATGGCTGCAATGGCTGCAATGGCTGCAATGGCTGCAATGGCTGCAATGGCTGGACCTAGCTGGTATCGGCCTGCTGGGTGGTATTGGGGGTCGGCCAATGCGGTATGCAGCAGCAGTCTCTGGCCTGCGGACTTGCCGAACTTGCCCACCGCCTCAGCGGGGTTGTCGACGACGCTCGAAAACGAGGCCATAGCGACGCTTGAAAACGAGGCCACCCAGTCAGATTGGATGGGTGATCTCGGTGGAGGATTGGGCTCTGATCCGGCGGCTGGTCGCGGACGGTGTTCCGCAGCGTCAGGTCGCGCGTGATCTGGGGATCGGCAGGTCGACAGTCGAGCGGGCGTTGGCCTCGGACCGGCCACCGAGGTATGTGCGGGCCGCGGTGGCGACGGCGTTCACGCCGTTCGAGCCGTTGGTCCGTCAGCTCCTGATCGCCACGCCGGACATGCCGGCCACGGTGATCGCCGAGCGGGTCGGGTGGACGGGGTCGATCACATGGTTCCGCGACAATGTTCGGCGTCTGCGTCCGGAGCATCGGCCGGTCGATCCGGCGGACCGGCTGACGTGGCTGCCCGGCGATGCCGCGCAGTGCGACCTGTGGTTCCCGCCCCAGAAGATCCCGCTCGAGGACGGGTCGACGTCGCTGCTGCCGGTGCTGGTGATCACGTGTGCGTACTCACGGTTCATCCTCGCCCGGATGATCCCGACCAGGCACACTGCGGACCTGCTGCTGGGCATGTGGGAGCTGCTGCAGCGCCTGGGCCGGGTTCCGCGGCGGCTGATCTGGGACAACGAGTCCGGTATCGGCCGCGGCAAACGGCACGCTGAAGGGGTCGGTGCGTTCGCCGGCGCCCTGGCCGCCACCCTGCAGCGGCTCAAGGCCTACGACCCTGAGTCCAAGGGCCTGGTGGAGCGACGCAACGGGTTCTTCGAGACCTCCTTCATGCCCGGCCGCGACTTCATCTCACCGGCCGACTTCGACACCCAGTTCGGCGACTGGCTGGTCAAGGCGAACGACCGGATCGTGCGCACGATCAAGACCCGTCCGCTCCACCGGCTCGATGCCGACCGGGCCGCGATGCTGGCCCTGCCGCCCGTGGCGCCGGTGGTGGGCTGGGTCAACCGGGTTCGGTTGGGGCGCGACTACTACGCCCGCCTCGATTCCTCGGTCTACTCCGTCGACCCTGCGTTGATCGGCCGGTTCGTCGACGTGACCGCGGACCTGTCCCGCGTCGAAGTCCGACTCGAGGGACGCCTGGTCGCCGCCCATGACCGGGTCTGGGCACGCGGCATGACCATCACCGATCCCGCCCACGTCGCGGCCGCGAAGGTGCTGCGCGAGCAGTACCAGCAACCACGACCCACACCGGAGCCGGATGACGGGTTGCTGCGGGACCTAGCCGACTACGACCGCGCCTTCGGGCTGCCCGACACACTCACCGGCACCCTGAACGAGGCGCTCAGCGACCCGTTGGCCGACACCGTTACTGATGGTGCGGTCGCCTGATGGCCACGAAGAAGCGCACCGAGGGCGCCGAGGCACTCAAGCAGCTGACCTACCTGGCCGGGGCGTTGAAGGCGCCCCGGATCACCGAAGCAGCTGGCCGGCTGGCCGACCACGCCCGTGACGCCGGATGGACCCATGAGGAGTACCTCGCCGCCGTGCTCGATCGTGAGGTCGCAGCCCGCAACGCATCCGGTGCCCAGCTACGGATCAGGGCCGCGGGGTTCGCCGCGAAGAAGACGATCGAGGAGTTCGACTGGGACGCCCAGCCAGCCGTGCGTCAGCAGGTCGCCGCATTGGCGTCCGGCGGGTTCCTGACCGAAGCGCGCAACGTGGTGCTGCTCGGCCCGCCCGGCACCGGAAAGACCCACCTGGCCACCGGGCTGGGCATCGCCGCAGCCCACCACGGCCACCGAGTGCTGTTCGCGACCGCGACCGACTGGGTCACCCGACTCACTGACGCCCACCGAGCCGGTGGTGGGCTGCCCGCCGAGCTCACTCGCCTGCGCCGCTATGGGCTGATCATCGTCGATGAGGTCGGCTACCTGCCCTTCGAGCAAGACGCCGCGAACCTGTTCTTCCAGCTCGTCAGCAGCCGCTACGAACACGCCTCACTGATCCTCACCTCGAACCTACCCTTCAGCGGCTGGGGTGGCGTCTTCGGCGACCAGGCCGTCGCCGCCGCCATGATCGACCGCGTCGTCCACCACGCCGACGTCCTCACCCTCAAGGGCGCCAGCTACCGGCTACGCAACCGCGGCATCGACACCCTGCCCAGCATCAGAACCCAAGACACGACAGACTAAAAACCACGAACCGGTGGCCTCGTTTCCGAGCGTCGCATCGGCCCCGATTTCGAGCGTTGCCGACAAGAGTCCGTGCCTCTGTTGCCAGCATCGCTGATCGAGCCCCTGTGGGTCGAGTTCAGCACCCTGATCGGGTCGGCCGAGCGCCCCGAGTTCTCCCCGACCCATCCCTGGGGCTGTCATCGTCGCCGGATCCCGGACCGGGTCGTGTTCGACCACATGATCGCCGCGCTGGTGCACGGCAGCGGTTACGAACGCCTCGCCACCGCGGGCTGCTCGGACCGGACGATCCGCCGCCGTCTGGTCGAGTGGGCCGAGGCCGGTGTCGGGAAGCAGTTGTTGCAGATCGTGCTCGCTGCCTTCGACCAGATGATCGGTCTGGACCTCAAGGGCCTGTCGGT
>DATDHI010000414.1:0-1864 GCA_036521655.1 Pseudonocardiaceae bacterium
CACCTTGTTCGGCGGCCCCGCTGGGTATCGGGCATGGTCGCGATGCTGCTCGGTGGTGGCCTGCACCTGCTCGCATTGCGATCGGGACCGCTGGTGCTGGTCCAACCACTGGGCGTGAGTGCGGTGTTGTTCGCCCTGCCGCTGGCCGCGGCGCTGCGGGGGTACCGGGTTCGCGCCGGGGAGCTGGCCGCCGGCGCACTGGCCGTGGTCGGCCTGGGAGGGCTGTTGCTCGTCGCTCCCAGGCAGCCGCCACTGTCCCTGGATGTGACCGACGCGGTCGTCCTGGTGACGCTGACGTCGATTACTAGTGCTCTCCTCGCCGGTCTCGGCCGGCGCCGGGGACGGGTCCCTGCTATTCAGCTGGCGCTGGCGGCAGGCATTCTCTTCGGCACCACCTCGACTCTCATCCGTGCTCTGCTGGCCCAGCTGGGCAACCACGACGTGACCGCGGTGGCCGCTGCGAGCGTGCTGCCATTGGCGGTGGCTGGGCTCGTGCTGACACAGCACGCCTACCGGGCGGGCAGCACCGCAGTAGTGCTGGCCACCACGACGGTGATCGACCCGGTGACCGCAGTGGCCGGCGGCATCCTGGTGCTCGGTGAAGTCTTGCCGACGGATATGACCAGCCTGGTGATCGTGGCCGTGGCCGGCGTCCTGATCGTCAGCGGGATCGCCTACCTGGCTGGCTCTCCCGCCCACAGATCGCCCGCTCACGCACTGGCGGCGCAGTCCGTCATCAGAAAAGGGAGCCCGGAAATGCCGACTGACCATGCACCCTCCGCTGCGCGCACCGCGCGGCAGCGCGTGCTGATCGACACCGACACCTACTATCCGGACGTCAATGGCGCGTCCTATTTCGCACAGCGGCTGGCGGCAGGACTGGCGCGGCGCGACCACGAAGTGCATGTGGTCTGTCCGGCCCATCCCGATCAACCGATGGTCGGTGAACGGGATGGTGTGACGGTCCACCGCATCCCTTCATTTCCTATTCTGCTGCACCCGGACTTTCGTATTCCCGTCCCATTGATGAGTGGGATTCATATCCGGCGGATCGTCGGGGCACTGCGCCCGGATGTCATCCATGCACAGGGTCATTTTCTGATCGGCCGGGCGCTGATTCACCACGCCCACCAGACGGGTACTCCACTGGTTGCCACCAACCACTTCATGCCCGAGAATCTGCTCGGCTACTCGCACATCCCGGCTTGGTTGCATCGGGGCGCCTGCGCGTTGGCGTGGCGCGACTTCGCCCGGGTGTTCCGCACGGTCGCGCACATCACTACGCCGACTCCGATCGCGGCCCGGCTGATCCGCGACAAGGGGATAGGGCGTGAGGTCGAGGCCATCAGCTGCGGCGTCGACCTCGCCCGCTTCCATCCGCGCATCACCACTGACCGGCCCGCCGCGCTACGGAACATTCCCGACCGCCTCAGCGTGCTGTTCGTCGGCCGGCTGGATGAGGAGAAGCACCTGCCCGAACTCATCGACGCGCTATCGCTGGTGCGCCATACCGCCCACACCGACGTCCAACTGTGGCTAGTCGGTACCGGCAACCAGCGCGCAGCGCTGCAGCAACGCAGTCAGAGGCGCGGAGTCGCCGAGCACGTGCACTTCCTGGGGTTCGTGCCTGACGAGGAGCTACCCGCGGTCTACGCGGAAGCGGACGTGTTCTGCATGCCCGGGGTTGCCGAACTGCAGAGCCTGGCGACCCTGGAGGCACTGGCCAGCGGCAAGCCGATCGTGGCCGCCGACGCGATGGCTTTGCCACATCTGGTCCATCCCGGCATCGACGGTTACCTCTACCAGCCCGGCGACGTGGATCAACTCGCATACCATCTCAGCACCCTGCTCGGCTCATGGGCAC
>DATDHI010000415.1:0-2252 GCA_036521655.1 Pseudonocardiaceae bacterium
GGGCGCGGCTTCGTCATCTAGGTGCCCGCCGGGCCGCGCTGACCACCGAGGCGACCGCGGCCGTGCAGCAGCTGCGGGACTTGCTCGAGTGTGTCTGGCCGGCCGTGCTCACCGCGGCGGCCAGTCCGTTTCGGTCCAAGACGTGGTGTGCCTCGCTGGCCGTCGTGCTGGAACGCTGCGCCGGTGACCCGCGGCGCGTGCGCCGTCTGGGCCTAGGAGGCTGGTGTTTTTCGCGTGTCGCTGACCCGGCTGCGTTTGCGGTGCGCGATAATGATCATGTGACGTTGGGGCGGACGCCGAAGCAAGCTGACCTGTTGTGTGCCTCGGAGAGGTTCTGTGAGGGGCGGGTCTCCCCGGAGTCGATCTATGGGGTGCTGCACCGGGAGTGTTTCGCACTTTTTCCGGATGAGATGTTCGCTGATCTGTTCACCGATGTGGGTCGGCGCAGCGTGCCGCCGATGATCGTGGCGGTGGTGATGGTGTTGCAGCGCATTGAGGGCTGCTCGGATCGGGAGGCGGTTGACCGGTTCGCCTTTGACGTGCGGTGGAAGTACGCCGCTGGTGGGTTGGCTTTTGACCATCCGGGATTCGTGCACACGGTGTTGGTGGACATGCGGGCCCGGCTGGCACGGTCGAAGCGGCCGAACCGGATCTTTGAGGCTTCGTTGGACGCGGCGCGACGGGCTGGGCTGGTTGGGCGGCGTCGGGTGCTGGACTCGACCCCGCTCTATGACGCGGTGGCCACGATGGACACCGTGACGCTGATCCGCTCGGCGATCCGTGGGTTGCTCGCGGTCGCCGACACCGAGTTGGAGACCGTGTTGCGGGCGGTGCTGCGCCGCGAGGATGACTACCGGGTCGCGGGCAAGCCGGTGTGTGACTACGACGACAAGGCGGCGCGGGAGGCGCTGGTAGATGCGCTGGCACGGGACGCGATGGCGCTGCTCGCGGTGTTGGAGGGCCGTGAGCTCGCCGCGGAGGTGTCGCAGGCGGGTGCGTTGCTGGCCACCGTGGTCGGTCAGGATCTCGACGAGGACACCACCGACGGGGTGTTTCGGATCGCGCGCCGGGTGGCCAAGGATCGGGTCATCTCCACGGTGGACCCCCAGTCCCGGCACGGGCACAAGACGGCTGCGCGCGGGTTCGACGGTTACCAGGGCCATGTTGGGATCGACCCGGACTCCGAGATCATCACCGCGACCACGGTCACCCCGGGCAACGCTGGTGACGGTGGCGCGGCCGCCGACCTGATCACCGACCTGATCCCCGCCGAGACCCACCCCGAGCAGCCGATCCACCCCGAGCAGCCGGCCCAGCCGGGCCCCGAACAGGCAGGCCCCGAGCAACCGGCTGACCAGCAGCCGGGGCCCGAGCGGGCGGGCAAGGTCTTCGGGGACTGCGCGTATGGCAGTGGCGAGTTCCAGTCCACTTTGGAGGAGCACGGACTCGGGTCTGGGTGCAAGACCCAGCCGCCCGCGCCGCGCCCGGGTGGGCTGTTCACCAAGGATCGTTTCGACATCGACCTGGATCACGACACCGTCACCTGCCCCCACGGGGTCACGACGCCGATCCGCCGCGGCGACGACGGCGCGGGCACCGCACACTTCGGCGCGGCCTGCGCCGGCTGCCCGTTACGGGCACAGTGCACCACCTCCAAGGCCGGTCGCACCGTCACCGTCAGCGCCTATGAGGCCGAGCTGGCCCGCGCCCGGGCCCGCCAGAGCGACCCGACGTGGCAGGCCGACTACACCGCCACCCGCCCGAAGGTCGAACGCAAGATCGGTCACCTGATGCGCCGCAAGCACGGTGGACGCCGAGCCCGCATGCGCGGGCTGGTCAAGGTCGCCGCCGACTTCGCCCTGCTCGCCGCCGCGGTCAACCTCGCCCGCCTCGGCAAGCTCGGATGCGCCTCCACCACCGCCGGAAGCTGGACGGTGGTGGCCACCGCCTGAGCCGGAACGGTCCAACCCGACCGGCTCAGCCCGCCCGCAGCACCCACAACCGCCGCCGGCACGCCGACAGCCTCACCACCAATGAAGTGCCGAGATCCCGCGCGGACCCTACCGACGCCCAATCTCGAATCGATCACGACCCGATCCGACGGCCTTCCCGACGAAGCGTGGTTCGACGTGTCCCTGATGCACAAAGACATTCGTCTGGCTTTGGCGGCCGCGCGCCAGCGGGACGTTGCCCTCGGCTGGTGTCGCCGACGACACGCTGACCAGGGCAGCTGAGCTTGGCAACCAGCACCG
>DATDHI010000416.1:0-3673 GCA_036521655.1 Pseudonocardiaceae bacterium
CGGTCACGAAAGCGTCCAGACCACCCATATTTATGAACACGCCGACCCTGCGCTCAAGGAGGAAGCGATCGCCCGGACCGCGCCGCTCGGGATCAAACCCGGCAGATACCGACCCTCCGACACACTCCTCGCCTTCCTCGAAGGACTCTGATTATGTTGAGCGGGTCATCGGCGAACCCGTGTCACGCAAGGAGAATCGCGACCCGCCGGCAGCGTCCTCAACATAACCAGCGACTCGACATACAACTGCCCGTGCGGCTTTCACCGCAAGCAGCTCAAGCAAGCCCTGGTGGCGATTCAGGAGTGCAGGACTGTGCCGCCGCGTCGGCGAGCGCGGTGCTCGCGTCGGCAGCTGGTGTGCACCAGGCGGGTGTGGTCACCGTCCGGTGAGCCGGGTCGCCCGTGATGGGTGAGATAGTCGGCGACTATCGCCCTGCGGGTGACATGTAACCACCAGCGCTCCCAATCCTGTGGGGATTGTGGTGGTTGCTCGGGCGAGAGCAACTCATCTCCGCAGAGGGGACAACGCCCGTCCTGCTTGGTGAGCAGGCGCAGCGTGTAGCCATCCAGTGGAGGTTTGAGTCGTTGTCGCCGCTTGGCCCAGTACTCGGTCAGAGCCGGATCGTCGGGAGACGCACCGCCTTTGACCAGGGTGTGTCGGACGATGTCGGTCCAGGAGAACTTCACCAGGTAGGCGCCGCTGGCGACGTCACCGAATACCCAGTGGTCGTTTCTGAACTTGTTATATTTGCCGTAGTATCGGGTCACGACCCACATCTTCGGCTTGGTGGCGTGGCTGCGGGTGGCCCACTTGTAGGTCAGGGCCCACAGGTAGTTGTCCAAGGCTTTGAACGTCTTGGACGACACCACGCCCCGGTAATAAGCCGCCCAGCCCCGAATGATCGGGGTGAGCACGGCAAGTATCGCCGCCGCGTTGGACCCGCGCCGTGTGCGCATCTCCGTGCGGAGCCGTTCCCGGATGCGCTGGATCGCCGCTGTGGAAGGTTTGATCAGCAACGTGCCGTCGTAGCGACGCACGCTGAACCCGAGAAAGTCGAACCCAGATTCTCCAATATGGACGATGTGGGTCTTGTCTTCGTTGAAGACCAGCCCTCGGGGCGCTAGCCATTCGGCTAGCCTCGCCTTGATCTGCTCGGCTTGCTGTCTGGTATGACAGAGCGCGACCATATCGTCAGCGTATCTGATCACCATGGGAGAGCCCGCCACAATGTCCCCGGCCTGACGGCCGGAGCTAATATAGCGGACCCCGGCGGCTTGCTCCAGCCCGTGCAACGCGACATTCAGTAACAAGGGGCTGATGACTCCTCCAACGCAATGGAGAACTTGGGGAGGGCTCCTCGTCGGCTTCATCGTTGGTGGGCTTTGGGGTGGGGTTTGTTGTTCTGCCGCCGGCGGGGATGGAGTGGCGGATGAGGATACGTTCGGGGCCGATGAGGACGTCTTTGACGAGCAGGCGCAGCACGCGCTGCTGCTCGGGGACGGTGGTGGTGGCGGCATTATTGCGGAGCTGGGCGAGGAAGTCCTCGAGGCCGGTGGCCAGTTGGAGGTAGACCTCGCGGTCGACGAGTTGAGAGGCCAGGGCGTCGAGTTGGTTGCGCAGGCTGGTCTCGCGGGAGCGGAGTTCGGGCATGCGTTCGCGTAGCTCGTCCAGCGAGATCAGTTCTTCCTGGTAGGCCTTGATCAACCGGGTGATGGAGGCGCTGGCCTTGGCCAGTGCCTGCTCGAGGCGTTGACGCTGGGCGGTGGTGGGGTCGGCGGTGCGCAGCTGATCCAGGCGCCGGTCGATCTCGGCGCGGATCAGCGTCGGGTTGGCGAGCAGGTCGGTGATGTGGTCCCAGACGAGGGCATCGAGGTAGTCGGTGCGGACGGGCTTGTTGTCGCAGACGCGGCCGTGTTCATAGCGGTAATTGTCCGAGCCGAGACACCGGTAGTAGTAGATCTTGTTGCCCGCGGTGGTGGTCGTGTGTCCGCGGTAGTAGGCGTATCCGCAGCTGGCGCAGGCGGCCAGACCTTGGAGCAGGGACGGGACCTTGCAGTTGCGGGCGGCGTAGCGCTTGTTGTCGGCCAGGCGTCGCTGGACACGCGTCCAGGTGTCTTCTGCCACCAGGGCCGGCACCGGGATCTCCAGCCAGTCCTCGCGGGGCCGATCGGTGACCGAGTAGGACTTGGGTGTGCACCGCCCGGCGAGGCGGGCGGTGCGGTTGAGTCCGGGTTGATCGCCGGTGCGCATGGTCTTACCGAAGCAGGCGCGCCCGGCGTAGGCGGGGTTGCGCAGCATCCCCCAGATCACCGAGCGGTCCCAGCGGGACTTGCCGGTGCGGGTGGGTACCGCGGTGGCGGTCAGCCAGCGGGCAAGGTCAGCGATCGTGGCGCCGTCCTCGACGTAGCGGCGGAACAGCTCGGTGACAATCGCCGCCTCGTGCACCACCACCTCGTAGCGGGCGTCGGCATGCTCGTTCTTGCGAACATAGCGATAGCCAAACGGCGCCCCGGACAGCACGTTCACCGTCCCCTGACGGGCCCGGTGGGTCTTGCCGCGGCGGGTCCGCTCGATGATCTGCGCCCGCTCATACTCGGCGATCATGCCCTGGAACTGCACCAGCAGCGCATCCTCCGGTGAGTCCGAGCTGGGCCCCTTGACGAACATCACGCTGGTGCCAGCCTTGGCGAACTCCTCGATCAGCAACGCCTGGTAGGCGTACTTACGGGCGAGCCGGTCCGGGGAATAGACCAGCACCACCTCCACCGGCACCTGGGCCACCAGATCCCGCAGCTTCTCCAGGGCCGGTCGCACGAGGATGGCCCCGGAGTGGCCGTCATCGCAGAACACCCACTGCCCTGGGACATCAAGCCCCAGCTGCTCGGCGTGCGCACGCAGCGCCGCGGTCTGCGAGCCGATCGTCTCCTGCTCCTTCTGCCGGGCCGAGGACACCCGGGCGTAGATCGCCGCATTGCTCATCTCTCAGACTCACTTCCTCGGCGGCCGCGCCCAGGCGCAGCTGCCGTTGGGGAACCAGGATGCGGTAGACGACCGACAGTTCCGCCGCCATGTGACGGTCGAAGACGAACTCGCTCGCGACCGCTCGACTCACCTGCGCGGATGCCCTTTACTGCCCCGCGACAAAAACTCCTCCAATGCCTGGGCGACCACCGAGGAGATCGTTCGCCCCGACCCGGCGGCGTGCTCCCGCACTCGCGCCGCCAAACCCACCGGCACCTTGACGGTGAACACCGTCGTCGGCGCTGGCACCTCCACCGGCCCGCCGGCGGCACGCTCGACATACCGGCGCGCTTGGCGCTGTGAGCACCCGAACCGGGCAGCCAGCTCACCAGTCGCATCAACCACCGCGACGCCCGCAGCCACCAGCGCGGCAGCCGCGTTGACCCGCGCGGCGTATTCCTCGCCGCGAGCACGACCACCAGCCATGACGCTAATATACTACTCAACATGTCACTCACCGCCCGTGACACGCGGCAGACGCTCCAACCGGCGATACCTCAGCGACACCTCAAAGCAGAAGTTGCCCATTGCGTTGGAGGAGTCATCAGCCCCTTGTTACTGAATGTCGCGTTGCACGGGCTGGAGCAAGCCGCCGGGGTCCGCTATATTAGCTCCGGCCGTCAGGCCGGGGACATTGTGGCGGGCTCTCCC
>DATDHI010000417.1:0-3521 GCA_036521655.1 Pseudonocardiaceae bacterium
ATTGGGGTGGGGTGGCTTGGGGGTGTGGTGACGCAATGGTGGTGGACCTGGTGCCCGGTGGGTTTGCCGGGCGGGAGGGCAGGGTTGATGATCAGTCGCTGGGCTCGGGCGGCGGCTGTGGTGGGGGTCCTGATCGCGTGCGCGACGGTGGGGATGGCCCCGCCGGTGGCCGCCCACGCTGCCGGGCCAGGCGGAGCACGTCGGGTTGCCGTGCTCACCGGCGCGGAGTCGCTAAACGCCACGGAGGCGCGATATGCGGGCCGACCAGACGGTGAACGCCCACGTCTGGTCGGCCCCACGCTCGGGTCCGTGCCACCAGCCCCGCTAGGAGCGGTCAGCTCCCACTCAATCGCGTCAAGATCCAGGCCGTAGTCATCCGGGAGACCTCATGCCACGACACCCGGTCATGCCCGCCAGTCTGCCGCGACTCACCGACAAGATCGGCCCGGACGATCGCGCCGGATGGTCGGATAACGGCACGTATCACCCGCGCACCCTCGCGGGGCGGTGGGCGTCCCACAGCTGCGCGTCGTTGAAGCCGTGCCCGCATCCCTCGGTGCGGGGACAACAGTGTGCGCGATTGATCCCTACCCAGCCGGTGTCGCAGCACGACATCTTCAACTGTGGCACGGCCGAGGCTCTGGGCAGTTCGACGGGACGCCCGACGGTGATGTCCACGGCGAGCTGGTGTGGTGTCGCAGCAGTCGGGCGCACACCTAGCGGTGTGAAGCAGTCCCGCAGCATGCGCTGGACTTGTGGGGTGGGTCGTGGCTGCTGGATGTGCGTCAGAGCGTGGAGCACGGCCGGGGTGTAGCCGTGGCGCTGTTGTTTCGCCCTGGTGGGCCACAATTGCCCGGGGCAGCCCGGGTCCAGGGTGTAGCGCGGTGGTCTGTGCGGTCGGGTTCATCCCGCCCCTCTCGTCATCGAACGTGTGTTCGAGTAAGGGTAGGGCAGGGGCGGTCTGGGCGGCCACGACACGCCGGAAGGCTCTGCTGGTTGCGGGAAAGCCCGAGGTTAGGGCTTGGTCGGCGCGGTGGCCGATACGTCAGCTGTCGAATCGAGCATGTTGGGGGCGGTGGTGTCGGGGGCCTGGTGGTGGGCGTGGTTGTTGCCCAGGACCAGCAGGCGTCGGATCCGGCCGGCGATCGCGTCCTTGGTCATTGGGGGGTCGGCGAGTTGGCCGAGCTCTGCCAGGGAGGCCTGGTGGTGTTGCACCCGCAGCCGCCCCGCGACCAGGAGGTGCTCTGGGATGTTCTCGCCGAGCATTTCCAGTGCCCGTTGCACCTGGGCCACCATCTCGGCGGCGGCCTGCGCGATGCGGCGCTGGTTGGCATCGGCGAACGTGGCGGGCTGGTTGACTGTGGTTCGCACGGGGCGGCGCAGTCGGTGTTGTTGCCAGGCCAGCGCCGAGCGGGGCGCGCCGAGTCGGGTGAGCAACGCGACGATGGTGTCT
The DNA here is from genome assembly GCA_036521655.1 of Pseudonocardiaceae bacterium. GTDB lineage: Bacteria > Actinomycetota > Actinomycetes > Mycobacteriales > Pseudonocardiaceae. The sequence goes on from DATDHI010000417.1 coordinate 1,454, forward strand.
TCGTCGCGCACCACGACCTGATCGACGCTGCGGATCTGACTGGTCTTGGCGGTGACGCCGAGGCGGCGGGCGGCGCCGATGAGGGCCAGCGCAGCTTCCGGGCCCGGGCTGGTGATCTCCAGGGCGGGTGCTGGGCCGGGGTCGGTGAGTGACCCGTGGGCGAGGAAGGCACCGCGCCAGGCGGCCTCGGCGTCGCACACGCCACCGGACACGACGTGGGGTGGCAGCCCGCGGACCGGACGCTCCAGGCGGTCAAGCAGCCCGGTCTGGCGGGCCAGGCTCTCCCCGTCGCGAACGACTTGCACCAGGTAACGGCTGCCTGGGCGGGCAGCGTCGACCGGGATGGGCTGGATGTCCAGGGCGTGTCCGAACAGCTCGCTGATCTGGTTATGCAGCCGGCGGGTGGCGGCGCCGGTGTCGAGCTCGACCTGGACCACGACCCGTCCGTCCAGGATGCGCACACCGTGGGCGAAGCGCAGCAGCGAACAGACCTCGGCGCGCCGGCAGCAGGTCTTGGCCACCGAGAACCGGGCCAGCTCATCCTTCACTGCCGCGGTCACCGCCACCCGCTACTCCTTTCCCGCAGCTCACCCCACCCACCCGCACCACACGCGGTCACAATGTAGGGGTCCGCATCCAAACGGGAACCTACGCCAACGACCCCGTCTGTCTCACACATCCAGGTTGACCTCTGCGAACAGGGCCGAATAGGGCTTGGCCGAACCTTCGCAGTTCGTCGCCTACCGATAAGTCCCGGCACGATCCGTGAGCCTGGTGGGCCACGGCACTGGGACTTTGAACCTGGTCACGAGTGACCTACGGCCTGTGATGAACAGGGGTAGGCAGCCCCGGTCGTCAGTTGGTGTGACGTGGGCGCCCCAGGCGTGCTGGGAGAGGTCAGCGTCTCGATCCAGGCTTGATCGATGGGGGCATGCGGATAGGGCAAATTGCTGGGCGATGGCCAGGGCAGGTACTGTTGCTTTAATGCGTGTGCCCTTCTAGGAGTCACCACCGTCGTTCCGAAAATCGCAGCGGGCGCCGCGAGTGAGCCGTCCCCCCTCCCGCTACATCTGGATATCCGTTATGGTTTTGTTGCTACTAGACTAGTGGTTATGCGGATGCGGGTGCTCGATCCGAGCCGGTAGCAGCTGCCAGGCTTCAGAGGGTCGGGACACCAGGACGCCACACAGGGCGAATGCGAGGTTCGTCGACGCGACCGCAATACTGACCGGAACGCGAGACGTCGAACACTACGTAATGCTTCGCAGAGGCTGGCTGTGAAGCGAATACTCGTCTGGGACGATGGTTCCTGGGCCGAGCTGCGCAGCGTCGCGGACAAATACAGCAGGCTATGAGGTGACGGATCCTGCTGACCGGCTACGTGCTCTCGCGGAGGGCATTGAAGCTGACGCCGCCGAGTCCGACGTCACGACGCCCCACACGAGGCGGCTCGCGGAGAGTTTAGGCCGGGCGGTAGGCCGCGCCCGGCAACGCGCTGAGGAGTGAGAAAATCGTGGTGGCTGCCAACGCCGGGCTGCGGGAGTTTAGCGAGACGATAGACCCCGATTAGGTGTCCGATCGGTCTATGGTCTACTATCTTCGCCACCCCCAGAAGTGTTGATCGTGAGGAGACTGCCTCCATGGCGCAGAAGGTAATCCGAGAGTTCATTGACGACATCGACGGCTCGGAGGCGGAGCGGACGTTCACCTTCGCTGTCGACGGAACCAACTACGAAATTGATTTATCGAGCCAGAACATTAAGGAGTTCAACGAGGCCATCGGTGGATTCGTTGAGAGCGCCCGGAAGGTCAAGGCCACCGGTCCTGGCCGCCGTGCCCACAAGACAAGCACCAGCGACAGTGGTCGGTCCCGTGAGCAGACCCAGGCTGTGCGCGAGTGGGCCCGGCAGCAGGGCCACAGCATCAACGACCGGGGCCGGATCCCGGTCTCGATCCAGCAAGCATTCGACCAGGCGCACTAGATGATCGATTCCGTGAATGTCATCGGCGTGTCGAACGCTGATGACATGGGAGGAGGGTGTCCATGATCTTCTGTGACGAGAGACCT
>DATDHI010000418.1:0-4110 GCA_036521655.1 Pseudonocardiaceae bacterium
GTCCGAAACCATACAGCCTTTGTACCTGGAGCTGGCGATGATCACTATCTGCACACTTGCAGCCGCTTGTCATCTTGCACCCCGCGGAGTCGAGGTCGGTTGCCGCGGGGTGGAGGTCGGCTGAGGCCCAGTGGATCGTGGGGTGCCTGCGAATTCGGCTCCGACCGGTGTCTCGCTGTCGCGCGGGAGGGCGCTAGCGTCGGGTGCCTTCGTCGCCGCGTTGGCGTTAGCCAGCGCAACGGCGGGGGCAGCGGTGGTGAGAACTGCTCCCCTCCAGCTAGATCTCCGGACTCTCCTCGAGTGCCTCGCACTGGCGGTGGGATTCGGTATCGCCCGGCTGGTGGCGATCGAGGTCGACGTCCGCCGCGACACCGCCAGGATCACCCTCACTGAGATCCCCCTGGTCGTCGGCTTGCTGTTCCTGCCTGGCCCGGTTGTGCTAGCGGCTTACCTCGGCGTCGTCGTGATCGCCCGGCTGGTCCGCCGCGATCACTGGTCCAAGCTCCTGTTCAACTGCTCATACGCGACCCTCACCGTCGCGATCACCGACCTGCTGGCCCGCCTGGTACTCGAGCCGACCTGGCCGTGGCTACCGCCGTGGGCGGCGCTGCTCGCCGGGTTCGTCGTCGCCCACGCCATCACGTCGTGCCTCACCTGGGCGTTCTTCGTGCTGCTGGATCGAAGGCGTCCCGGCGAGAGTGCGCGTCCGATCGCGCACCTCTACGTCACTGGTCTGCTCAATGCCGCGCTCGGGCTGGTCGCAGCGGAACTGGTGATGACGGTGCGCTGGGGATGGCTGCTGGTCGGCCTGCTGGCAGTGACGGTGGCGGCGGTGTACCGCGCCTATTACGGATTGCTCCGCGACCAGCGTGACCTCGGTGTGCTCAATGACCTCAGCCTGCGGGTGGCGGTGGCCGGCCGGGGCGGGGACGACGACTGGCTAGAACTGGGCGAGGGTGGCTGGAGCAATGCCATGGAAGCGGCCCGCGAGCAGCTCAACGCCACCCGCGTCGTGCTGCACCAGATCCTGGTTCAGGGTGAGCTGCACACCGTGGTCGCCGGGCGCCCGCTGCCCCGGCCGCTGGCGAAGGGCGACATCACTGTCCTGTTGCCCGCCGGGACCGGGCGGCTGCTGCGGCTGTCGCACAGCGATTCCAGCCCGGTCATCACCACCGCGCTGGCTGCTCGGGACGCCTCAGAGGTGCTGGTGGCGCCGCTACGGGGAGCCCATCAGTTTCTCGGCTTCCTTGAGGTGCATGACCGGCAAAGCCGGGTGGGCGGCTTTGGGGAAGCCGACATGCAGCTGGTCGACACGCTGGCCAGCCATCTCGCCACCGCGCTGGACAACCGCAGCCTGCTCGCCCAGCTACGGCACGACGCCTACCACGACAACCTCACCGACCTGCGCAATCGGCTCGGTTTCCGGGAGGCGGCCACCGAAGTGCTGCGCCGCGACTCGACACCCTGCGCGGTGATCGTGATCGACCTCGACCTGCAGTCGTCGGTGAACGACGCGCTGGGCCACGCCTGGGGCGACCGCATCGTCCTGGTCGCGGGCGAGCGGCTGCGCCGCACCCTGCCCGACCGTGTGGTCACTGCCCGGCTCGAGGGGGACACCTTTGCGGCGCTGCTGGTCGACGTCGGCACCGACCAGGCGCTGCAGATGGCCGAGCAGGTGCGCGCGACGCTGAGCCAGCCTTACCCGGTGGACCGGCTGGCGGTGGAGTGCAGCCCGGTGGTCGGCGTAGCGCTCACCGGGATCGAACCCACCCGGGACCCGGACACCCTGCTGCAGCGTGCCGACGTGGCCCTGCACGCGGCCCGCTCCGGCGGCGACCGGGTGCGCAGCTACGCACCGAGCATGGGCCAGGTACTCCTGCGCCGTTTCCAGCTCGTCACCCAGTTCCGGCAGGCGCTCGACTCCGGGCAGGTCGACGTTCATTTCCAGCCCCAGCTGGCGCTGCCCACCCGCCAGGTGATCGGGGTGGAGGCGCTGGTGCGCTGGCACCATCCGGAATTCGGGATGCTGGAGCCGGCGGAGTTCGTCACGGTCGTCGAGGCCACCGGTCTGATCGACCTGCTCACCGACTTCGTGCTCGACCGCGCGCTGCGGCAGTGCCGTAGCTGGCTGGACCGCGGGCTGTCGCTGTCGGTGGCAGTCAACCTGTCGGTGCGAAACCTGGCCGATACCGGCTTCCCGCAGAGGGTGACCGAGGTCCTGGCGCGCCACGATGTGTCCCCAGCGCTGCTGGGATTCGAGCTTACCGAGTCGGCGGTGATGAGCGACCCGGAGCGGGCGCTGCCGGTACTGCGCGAGCTGCACGGTCTGGGCGTGCGCATCGCGGTGGATGACTTCGGTACCGGGTACTCGTCATTGGCGTACCTGCGGCGCCTTCCGGTGGACGAAGTAAAGATCGACAAGAGTTTCGTGCTCGGGCTGGCGAGCGACCTCAGCGACCTCGCGGTGGTCCGCGCCATCGTGGATCTCGGCCACTCGCTGGGGCTTACCGTCGTCGCCGAGGGCGTCGAGCAGGATGCCACCCGGGATCAGCTGGTGGAGATGGGCTGCGACGTCGCGCAGGGCTACCTGATCTCCCGGCCGCTCGGTGCGGACCGGTTCGATGCCTGGTTGCACGCCCGGACCGCCCGCGCCCGCGGCGCGCGCAACGAGACGGTGCTCACCCTGGTCCGGTGAGTTTCACGGATTGCGCCGGTGGTGTGTACAGTTGGCGGCGCTTGAGCGCCCTAGTCAAGCTCCGACAGCGCCCCAATAGCTCAGACGGCAGAGCGTCTCCATGGTAAGGAGAAGGTCTACGGTTCGATTCCGTATTGGGGCTCAACGAACGGCTCTGGCCGGTTCGTCGGGGAGGTTGCCTCTCCCAAGGCGGTGTAGCTCAGGCGGTAGAGCAAGCGGCTCATAATCGCTGTGTCGCCGGTTCGAGTCCGGCCACCGCTACCATGGCAGTAGATGACGACAGCTTCGTGAAAGAGAGGCACCCGTGGCCGCCACTGACGTCCGTCCCAAGATCACGCTGGCGTGCGAGGAGTGCAAACACCGCAACTACATCACCAAGAAGAACCGGCGCAACGACCCGGACCGGCTCACCATCCGCAAGTACTGCCCGAACTGCAACAAGCACCGGGCGCACCGCGAGACCCGCTGATCTACCCAGGCGCGGCGCCTGGGTAGCCTGCGCTGGTGGCCCTCGACCCCTCGTTCGTCGGACGGTCCTACCCCGCAGTGGGCAGATACCAGGTGGGACGGGAAAAAATCCGGGAGTTCGCTGAAGCTGTCGGGGATGACGACGCGGTCTACCGGGATCCCGGTGCCGCCCGGGCCGCCGGACACCCCGATGTGATCGCCCCACCCACGTTCGCGATCATCCTGTCCATGCGGGCCCAGGACGCATTGGTCTGCGACCCGGAGCTTGGTCTGGACTACAGCCGGCTGGTGCATGGCGACCAGTCGTTCACGCACCACCGGCCGATCCGGGCCGGCGACGAGTTGGCCGCGACCTTGCATGTGGACGGCATCAGCAGCAGGGGGGGCAACGACATGCTCACGGTGCGCTGTGAGATCACCGACGTCGCCGGTGACCCGGTGACCACAGCGCGGTCCCTGCTGGTCGTCCGGGGTGCCGACCGGTGAACCGGCGCCGCCGCACCGAGGTGGCCGAGGGCGAGGAGCTGCCCGCGCTGCAGGTCCGCGTCACCCGGGCCGGGCTGGTTCGCTATGCCGGAGCCTCGGGGGACTTCAACCCGATCCACTGGAATGAGCGCGTCGCTCACGAGGTCGGGTTACCCGACGTCATCGCGCACGGCATGCTCACGATGGCACTTGCCACCCGGTTGGTGACAGCGTGGGCCGGTGACCCGGGCGCCGTGGTGGAGTGCGCCGTGCGCTTCACCCGCCCAGTCGTGGTACCCGACGACGCCGACGGAGCCCTGGTAGAACTATCCGGCACAGTGAAGCGGCGCAGCGATGACGGCACTGCCCTCATCGCCATCACCGCCCGCTCCGCCGGCCAGACCGTGCTCGGCAAAGCCACCGCCACCGTCGCCCTCGCCCTCGCCTGACCGTCCTGTCCCTCCCGCATTCAGCGGGCTCAG
>DATDHI010000419.1:0-2018 GCA_036521655.1 Pseudonocardiaceae bacterium
AGCCGCACAACTCCTGACCAAGCCTAGCGCGACGTACCAGATAATAGGCCGTTATCTGGTGCTGTCCGCTCTGGCTGATGACGGCCAGCTCCGCGTCACGGAACATGATCGGGACCTGGCCTTCCAGGCGCGCGGGATCCGTCGATCTGGTCGGATGGTGTTGATCTGTGGACTTTCGCAGTCGTCTGCGCTGTCATGCCGCGTAGGCGAGGGCGTCGAGTAGCGCTTGGGTGATTTTCGCGTTGTCCTGGCTCGGCGATGACATGGCGGTAATTCGGTTGGACCACAGGGTGCGGCGGAGTGCGGCGAGGGCGTCGAGGAAGCTGGCAGTGCGCTTGTGCGGGTACCAGGGCCTGCTGGTCCAGGTGTGCCCGCCGGGGTGGGTGCTCAGGTACCAGCACCAGATGGCGGCGTGCAGCCAGAGCGAGAGGGCGGCGGCGCGTTCGGGTCCGCGGCGCTTCCAGGACTGTGGATCTTGCCCGCCGAGGTCTTGTTTGGTGTCGCGGAAGCACACCTCGATGGGCCACCGGCCGGCGTAGCGGGTGGCTGTTTCGGCGCCGGTGGCGGTCGGGTCGGTGGTGAAGAAGTAGTCGTCCTTCTCAATGCCGTCGGGATCGCGGACGATGACCAGCCGCACCAGGTCGCGCTTGTTGACGGTGTACCAGAGCACGTCGCGGACGAGCACGAGCCGTTCGGCGATTCTTCCGCGTATGTCGACGTGGGCGCGCTGCCAGTCGTGCTGGTCGGCCTGGTTGGCGATCTCGGGTGGGGTCGGCAGCCGCTGGCCTCGGGTGCGGGGCCGGCCACGTCGTCCGGTGTGTGGCGGCGCCGGCTCGAACAGTGCGGCATCGCGGCGCATCCGGGAGGTGATGTGCGCCCCGCCGGGCCGGGTGCCGGCCAGGCATGCGTAGGCGCCGTCGCAGGTCAGGTGCAGCCGCCGGCCGGGTAGCCAGGCGGCGATCTCGGCCAGCATCGCGGCGGCGTGCGCGACGGTGGTTGTGGTGTCGTTCTTGCGGTGCAGCCGCACGTTGACCGGGATCGCGATCGGGGTCCCGCCCCAGCCGGGCTGCACGCGTAGGCAGATCACGACCAGGTTCAGCCCGAGGGCGTAGACCACGGTCTTGACCGTGGAGCGCACCGCGTCGCGGAAGGTCCCGGCCCCGTCGACGTGTCGGCCGGACTTGTGGTGCAGCGTGTCATCGCAGAGCAGTTCCACCACACCCTCGGGTGCGAAGGCGCGTACCGCGTGGGTGGCCAGCACCCGCCATAGTGCGGGCATCGACCAGGCCCCGTCACGCACGAAGCGGTGGTACGCGTCGTGCGCTCGCCGCCCGCCCGGATCGGCCACGGCGATCATGGCGGTGATGGTGCGCCGTCCCGGGGCGAGCACCCACCCGGACAGCAGGTCGGTGAAGATCGCGAAGCTCGGCGCGGTGAACACCACGCGGGTGGTTGCGAGCAACGCGCCCCAGCCGTTCACCGGCCCCGTCGCGTGGCGCGGGCGGAGAGCCAGGCCTGCAACCCCGCTTCCCCGTCGCCGCGCACCCGGGCCCGCGCGGCACGGTAGCGCTCGGTCGCGGCGCGGACCGCAGCCACTTCGCCGGCGGCGAGCATCACCGTCCGGCTGCGCCCGGACTCGGAGTAGCTGAGCACCGTCGCTTCGTGCAGATCCACCCCATCGGCGCACCGACAGCCACGCTTGCCGCAGCGTCGCCGTTGCGTGAGCACGCTGCCGCGGATCATCCGCGGCAACCCGCCGGTCGAGCGCTTCGACGCCATCGCCGTCATCCTCCTACCTGCACGTTAAACACGTGCAGATAGATCATCCCGAGACGACACCAGCATCTAGATCATTTGACGCGGCGCGTCGCCAGGTGACTACAAGATCGCCGCGGTCAGCCGCTCAAGAAGTGCGAAAGTCCACTTGGGAGCAGTGGCAATCCTCCCGGCTGCTCATCGAAGTGTTGGACCCGATCGGCGCACGTCACTCGATCTTTCTGTTGTTGACCCCGCCGCTC
>DATDHI010000420.1:0-12755 GCA_036521655.1 Pseudonocardiaceae bacterium
TGAGCCGACATCATGACCACTTATCCGGGACGCCGCGCCGCCGCTGCGGCCGCCGGGGTCGCCCTCGCCCTCGCGGCTTGCTCGGTGACGGCTTGTTCGGGGCCGCGCAGCGGGGCGTCGGTGACCGGCGACGTCTCCGGCTGTGCCGCCGTGCTGCCGCTGGCTCGCGACATCGTCCACGGCCAGGGCACGCTGACTGTGGTCCGCCGGATCAACAAGGCGGACGCTGACGCCCTCACCCGAAAAGTGGGTGCCACGTCGCCCCCACCCGCACCCCCGCACGCAACGTCAACGCCGGCCCGCCCCCCGGCCCGGGCACGAGCGCCCCAGACCTGCCTGGTCGTCTACCGCGGTGACTACCCGCCGGGGGCGATCGCCGGGGCCAGCCCACCAGCAGCTGCCGGTCACTACGCCCTGATCGTGCTCCGCGTCCGCCACCCCGCAGTAGACCGCATCCTCATCACCGACACCCTCCCCCCCGAGATCCACCGCTAAGCGGGCCCCACCGCATTCAGCAGGCTCAGCGGGGTAAAGGACCGCCCAATAACCCCGTTGAGCCCGCTGAATGCGGTGGGGGGCGCACGCGGGATCAGGCGGGGCTGTTGCGGAAGCCTGGGCGGGACGCGTCGTCGACCTCGACGGTGGGGACGCCGCCGGCTGTGGTGTTGCCGATCACCGTCGCGCCGGTCGAGCCGCCCTCGATCAAGATTCCGCGAACCAGGTGCGGGCCGGAGATCTGGTTCTGACGCAACTCGACGTTGGTCCAGTGGCGCAGGTTCACCGCCTGCGCGCCGTTGGACGCGCAGATGTTGCCCACAAAGCTGATCGACACCGATCCTGCGGGGGCGCCGCTGTCGCCGGGCTGATCGTCGGTGGCGATCAGGCATTGTGCGTCGACGTTGCGGCAGGTGTTGCCCGAGATGACGACGTCGAACGTGGAGGGATTGTGGTCGAAGGTCTGGAAGCAGTCGGGATGCGGGGGAGCGGAGTAGCCCCGGGCGGAGATGTCCCGGATGGTGTTGCCGGTGATCCGGTGACCGTTACCGAAGAACCGCATCCCGTCGGCGTCACCGTCGTTGACTGCTACGGTCCCGCTCACCGTGTTGTTCTTCACCGTGATCCGCTGCCCGGTGATCTCGATGCCGACCGTGGACACATGCGTCACCGTGTTGGACTCGATGGTCGAGTCGGTACAGGAATCGCAGCCGATCCCGCCCTGCTGGGTGTCGTGGACGGTGTTGTTCCGGGCCGTGAGGCCGGCTCCCTCCAGCAGTATCCCGTCACCGCCGGCGACGGTGAAGCCCTCGACGACGACGTTGTCGGCGTTGACGTGGATCGAGTGGACCGTGCCTCCATCAGAGGCGAGTCTGATCGGCGCGTCCGCGGTCCCCGAGGTCGCCATCGTCACGTCGGTGGCGGTGAAGTCGCTGCCCGAAAAGCACAACAGGTCTCCCCGGGACGCGGCGGACAGGGTGGCTGGCACCTCGTCGGCCCGGGTGATCGTGTGGGTGCAGCCGGGCGGCAGGCTCTGCTGGCGCTGATCAGCCGTGGAGGAATTCTGGCCAGCAACGGTGCCGCAACCAGCGGTGAACAGCAGCAGCGCGCTGGACATCCACACCGTTCGGGCGAAACTGGACATTGTCACCGGTGCCACCAATGCGCTTGACCTCAGGCAGCCCGTCCGGACCCCAACTCCCAGAGTAGGTCGGGCGAAGTGCGTGCTGGCTGAAAGTTCCCTGGGAACAAATGACCTGAGGCAGCTACGGTGGTGACGCGCAGTATGCCATGCTCTACGGCGTGCTCGCCCATCAGTTGCTGGCCACCGCCGACCACCTCATCGCTGCAGGCTTCCTCCAGACCCTGCGCCGGGCCATCGGAGCCTTCCTCGCCGTCGTCTTCGGGATCGGCCTGCTCGCAGGCGGTCTTATGGGGTACTTCGTCGGCCGAGCGGCAGGCCGCCGGTGACACTGTGTCCCCGAAGATAGTGGGTGCTCCCGAAGCTTGACCCGATCATGCCGCACCTAAGGTGCAGCGTGTGGATTGGAACCTCCGGACCTGCGCGCGCCGCGGTCACCTGACCTACGCTCCGGCCGAGAAGTCCCTGGGCGGCCGGCTGCAGGCGCACACGCCCGTGGGTGCGGCGTGGCGTTGCCTGCGCTGCGGCGATTTCGTGCTGGGACCTCCGCACGGCTCGGGCCCCGCGGCGGAGGCACCTCTGGTGCTGCGGGGACGTGCCCTGCGGGACGTGTTCATACTGCGGATCCTCGCCGTTGAACGCGGAATCCGGGGACTTCTGCTGCTCGGAGTCGCCTACACGATCTGGCGGTTCAGCAACACGGAGGGCTCGCTGCGGCGCCTGTTCGAGAACGACCTGCCACTGGCGAAGCCGCTGGCGGATGCGTTCGGTTACGATCTCGACCAGTCCCCGGTAGTCGCCACCATTCGGCACGTCTTCGAGATCCAGAAATCCACGCTGGGGTGGGTCAGTCTCGCAGTCCTGGCCTATGCTGCCATCCAGCTGACTGAGGGGGTGGGGTTGTGGCTCGGGCGCCGTTGGGCGGAGTATCTGACAGTCGTGGCGACATCGGTTTTCTTGCCCCTGGAGATCTATGAGCTGACCGAACGGGTAACGCCTATCAGAATCGGCGCGCTGGTGATCAACGTTGCCGCGGTGATCTACCTGATCGTAGCGAAACGGCTCTTCGGCGCCCGCGGCGGAACTGCGGCTATCGAGGAGGAGCGGCGTAGTGAGTCACTGCTTGAGGTCGAGCAAGCATCCGGCGAGCCCGCCTCCGCGTGATTGCCTAGCCGGCATTGAACCCCTGAGTAGCCCTACGTGACGACCTGAGGACATGGAGCGAGCCTGAACGGACACATTGCAGCATTCATACCCATTCGGCGTCTTGACGCTGGGGCTAACTGGCAAGATCCTCATTATGTGAGCCCTTGCGACGCGCAAGGAGTGGAATGGATGAATACGTTCTTTCCCGACAGCGTGGAAGACCGCATTCATGTTCTCTGTCGGCTACCCCCAAGCGGTGGGTATTAATGCCGACGACAGTAATCAACTGACTGAGTTTACCGAGCAACTGAGCGTACCTGGCCAAGGAGGCGACATGGCGAGCAACGATGCTGGCAAGACCATCCGGGCGTGGGAGGACGACCCGGGGGCACCGCCGAACAATCGGACTCCAATCCCGCGACCGCTACCGGAGATGGACCGCAAACCACTGTCCGTCGGCATCCGCGGAGCGGTTCCCGCAGCCGGTTCCGACGCAGTAGGCAGTGCAGAGTTCCGTTATTGGACTGCCGCCGAGGCACTCCGGCGGGGGGCGGACCTCTGGGGAGCAGTGGTCCCTAACACGACGTCCTGGCACTCGACCGTGGGACCGGTATTACTGGCCGGCCTGGATGAGGGGCGAGATTTCAACGCCTTCTACGACCGCCATGGCCTGAGCTTCTTCCACGGGACTGCTGCCGGCGTGACCGTCTTTTCCGGCGAGAGCGCGGATGTTGTCTGTCACGAGCTGGGCCATGCGGTGCTCGACGCTATCCGCCCCCAGCTCTGGGATACGGCCAGCGCAGAGGTGGCCGCGTTCCACGAGTCCTTCGGCGACATGAGCGCATTACTGTCGGCGCTGCAACTCGACTCGTTCCGGAACAAGGTGCTGATGGAAACGGGGGGCGGTCTGAGCCAATCATCCAGCCTGTCGAGGCTGGCCGAGCAGCTCGGCTGGGCGATCCGGCAGAGGGCTCCGCAAGCCGTTGACCCGGACTGCCTTCGCAACGCCGCCAACGACTTCTTCTATCACGACCCGGTGACCCTCCGCTCGAATGCCCCAGCCAGCCAACTGTCCTCCGAACCGCATTCATTCTCACGGGTGTTCACCGGCGCTTTCCTGCGCATTCTGGCCGGTATCTTCCAGGCTCAGCAGACGTCCGACTCGGCCGGGCTGGACCAGGCGAGTGCGGACGCCGGCCAGCTGCTGGTGCATGCGATTCTCGAGGCGCCGGTGGTTCCCGGGTACTACAGCCAGGTGGCTGCCCACATGATCGCTGCGGACGACGCGCTGTTCAACGGCCGGTACGGCCCGGCCTTGCGGTCCGCCTTCGTGCGTCACGGCGTCCTGTCACCGGTTGCCGCGACGTCGCTGACCTCGGAGGAGATCGCGCCGCACCGGGACGCGATGGCCGCGGCCGCCACACCGGGGGTCCAGCCCGCGCTGCCGGAGATCCGGATCAGCGGGGAGCAGTACGGGATCACCGGTAGCTTCACCGTTCAGGTCCCCGGCCAGCCTGCCCGCTTCCGGGTGGCGGGTGCCGCTCCAGACATCGGATCGCTCGAGCCGGGCAATGGCGAGCGAGTCGCGACCTCGTTCGTCGAAGACCTGTTCCGCCAAGGTCGTGTCCAGGTAGCGACAGCGATGCGTACCGCAGTGGCACTCGTCGACGAGCAGACGGTGAAGACACACGAGATCACCGAGCAGAACGGCGCCCAGCGGCTGATCCGGCGCTTGTTCGACTAACCGCTTGTTCGAACTGGCCGCCGAGGAGTAGAACGCTGGACATGCCACCAGCAGAAGGTTGTGAGTCTCCGGCGGGCGCGAGCCCTCCCGGCTCGGGCGCCGCCGGAGCAACCGCCGAGACCGCGGAGGAAGCGGCCCAGAAGGAAGCGGCCCAGCGCCGCTTCCTTCGCGACCTACAGGAGCGCGGCGAGATCGTTCCCGAGGGAGAAGAACTCCCCCCTGGAGCCACCCATGAACTGGTTGAGGGCCACGGGGACGAGCCCCCGAAGGTGCGGCGTCGCCGCTTCTCAGCAACCTGATTCTCAGGCGTTCTGTCACGACGCCGGCGCGAGTAGCGCAATCGGGTGGCCTTAGGCTTTGTGGGTGGCGAATGTAGAGGCACTGCTGCGCGAACGGCTCGGCCGGGCGTTCGAGCTGGTGGTGGGTACCGGGGCGGACCCGTCGGTCCGGCGCTCACAACATGCCGACTTCCAGGCCGATGGCGCGCTCGCGGCAGCGCGTCGGATGGAGTCCAACCCCCGGGACCTCGCCACCCAGGTGGTGGAGCAGGCAGTTCTGGACGACCTGTGTTCCTCGGTCGCGATCTCCGGCCCGGGGTTCATCAACCTGACTCTCCGAGACGACGTGTTGGCCCAGTTCGTCGTCGAGGTGACGGGTTCGGACATGCTCGGCGTGATCCCGCCCGACCCGGAGACGGTGGTCGTCGACTACTCGGGGCCGAACGTCGCGAAGGAGATGCACGCCGGTCACCTGCGTTCCACGATCATCGGTGACGGCGCGGTTCGGCTGCTGGGATGGCTCGGTCACCGGATCGTTCGCCAGAACCACATCGGCGACTGGGGCACGCCGTTCGGCATGCTGATCGAGCACCTGGTGGACCTTGGCGAAGACGAGGCCGCGCACGAACTGTCCATCGGCGACCTGAATGGCTTCTACCGGGCCGCGCGCGTCAAGTTCGACACCAGCGAGGAGTTCGTGCAGCGCGCTCGCCAGCGCGTCGTGCTGCTGCAGAACGGTGACGCGGAAACCCTGCACCTGTGGCGGCTGCTGATCGGCGAGTCGCAGAAATATTTCATGACGGTCTACGACCGGCTCGGTGTCCGGCTCATCCAAGAGGACTTCGCGGGCGAGAGTGGGTACAACGACCAGCTCGCCTCGGTCGTGGCCGAACTGGAAAGCACCGGGCTCGCCAAGGAGAGCGATAGTGCCCTGTGCGTGTTCCCGGACCGCTTCACTGGCCGGGACGGCGAGCCGCTGCCGCTCATCGTGCGCAAGAGTGACGGCGGATATGGATATGCCTCCACCGATCTGGCTGCTATCCGATACCGCCTGTGCACTCTCGGCGCAACGCGCATGCTGTATGTCGTCGGCGCGCCGCAACATCAGCACCTGGAGATGGTGTTCGAGACGGCGCGCGAGGCCGGCTGGCTTGTCGCTCCGGCCCGGGCCGAGCACATCGGGTTCGGCGCCGTGCTGGGCAAGGACGGCAAGATGCTGCGCAGCCGGGCCGGCGAGTCGGTCAGGCTGATCGACCTGGTCGAGGAGGCCGTCACTCGTGCGACCGCAGTGGTGGCCGACAAGAATCCAGACCTCGATGCGGCGACGCAGGCCGCCGTGGCCCGCGCGGTGGGGATCGGTGCCATCAAATATGCCGATCTGTCCACTGACCGGGGCAAGGACTACATTCTGGACTACGACCGGATGCTGTCGTTCGACGGCAATACCGGCCCATACTTGCAGTACGCGCACGCCCGCATCCGATCGATCTTCCGCCGGGCCGGCATCGAGCAGCCGGCTGCGATCGACCGGATCGTGATTTCTGCGCCCGCTGAGCGCGCCTTGGCGCTCGCGGTGCTGGAGTTCCCTGGCGTGGTTGCCGAGGTCGAGCAGAGCATGCAGTTTCACCGCCTTGCCGCCTACCTGTTTGGCCTGGCCACCGCGTTCACCAGCTTCTACGAGCGCTGCCCAGTGCTGAAAGCCGACGGTGAGGTGCGCCAGTCCCGTCTGGTGCTGTGTGCCCTGACGTCGCGCATCCTGGCCACGGGCCTTGATCTGCTCGGTATTGACGCCCCTGAACGGCTCTAGCCTCCCGACCGGCCCGAACCTAGGTGACGCAGGGGATGCCTCCACCGGGGACGCTGTCCAGTGCCGGCGTGTCGGTGCCGTCCTGGACGGTGTGACGGCCGACCGGCCCTGGAGCGGGGGGTTGGGGTCGGGTGGCGGGGGCGAGAGCGGCGGGCATGGTGAGTCGGTGCCCAGCACTGCGCGCAGGTGCCCCACTTCGACGCTGGGATCGGGCTCCGTGGGTAGCGGTCGCCCGCCCCCGTTAGCGGCCTCGTGTTGAGCTTGGCGTCCTCTCGTCGGCGTGTTGCGCGGGGTTGCCGTTGCCCCTGCCGTTGCCAGCGGCAGCGGCAGCGGCAACGGGCACCAGGTCGTCCTGCACTGCGCCGTCCGCACCGGGGCTGCCGTCGGCAGATGCCGGCGCTGAGGTGTCCCCGGCCGGCGGGGGCGGGCCAGCGGGGGCGGGGATGGGGCCCGACCGCAGGAATAGCGCCCCCAGCGCGCCGAGTGCGCTGAGCGCACAGGTGATCAGGAACAGGTCGCCGATCGCCCCGACAAACACTTGCAGCTGCGTCAGCCGGTAAGTGGCGTAGGTGCCCAACCAGTCGGGGACGCCCGGGCCGAGGTGCGGAGTGGGGGTGTGTGCGGGCAGCAGCGCGTTACGCCCGCCCATCTGCTGGGCCTGCTGGGTGGTCAGGATCGCGGTGAGCACGGCCAACCCGAGCGCACCCGACACCCGCTGCACCACGTTGTTGAACGCGCTGGCTGCGTTGACCTGGGAGATCGGGACGACCGCGATACCCCCGGTGAAGATCGGCATCATGGCCATCCCCAGACCGGCACCCTGCAGTACCAATATCCACATGATGTGCTCGCGGGACGTGTCGAGGGTGATCGAGTGCAGCAGGTAGGTGCTAACAGCGACGATCGTCAAGCCGATGGTCGCCGGCCAGCGGGGCCCGATGCGGTCATAGACCCGCCCGGCGATCGGCATCAAGAACCCCATCACCAACGCCTGGGGTAGCAGGATGAGCCCGGCGTTGAACGCTCCCAACCCTTGGGCCTGCTGTAGGAACAACGGGATGTAGAACAGCACACCGAACATCACGACCATCAGCACGGCGATCAACGCCAGCGAGTGCGTGTACGCCCAGTAACGGAATATCCGGATATCCAGCAACGGGTCGGACACTTCGAGCTCGATCACTACGAACAACGCCAGGCTCAGGACGCTGTAGGTGATCAACCCCAGGACCCGGTAGGAATACCACCCCCAGGATTCACCTTCGGACAGCGCCAGCAGTATCGCGAACAACCCGCCCGCGATCGCGACGAAACCCAGCACATCGAACCGCCGCCCGGCGATCCTCGGGAATGGTGGCAACACCAGCGCCGCGGCCACTGCACCCAGGATCCCCACCGGCACGTTGATGTAGAAGATCAGCCGCCAGTCCACGTACTCGACCAGGTAGCCGCCCAATGTTGGGCCGACTGCCGGGGCGAACACGATCCCCAGGCCATACAGGCCCATCGCGGCACCGATCTTCTCCCGCGGCACGATCCGGAACAAGATCGACATCGTGATCACCGGAAGAATGCCACCCGGGATCGCCTGCACGATCCGGAAGATCACCAGGCTGTTCAAGTCCCAGGCCAGCCCGCACAGCGCCGACCCGGCGGCGAACGCCAGCAGCGCCAGGTTGTACACCCGCCTCAGCCCGAAGCGATCCCCCAGCCACGCGGTGACTGGCACCACCACACCCAGCGCCAACGTGTATCCGGTGACCACCCACTGCACGTCGTCAGTGGTCGCTCCGAAATCATTCTGAATGGTGGGGATGGCCACATTGACGATGCTGATGTCCAGGACCGACATGAACATCCCGGCGATCAGTACGGCCAACGGCAGACCCCAGCCTGTCGTGACCGCACCAGCTGTCGGCCTGGCGGCGGCCCCATTGGGGCTCAGGTCCGGCGGGCCCGCTCCGGCGATCACCTCTGGGGCTGCCGTTGGACGAGTCATCTCTCCACTGTGCCATCGAAACGTCGCGTACTCTAGCCGGGCCCCCTCCGGCTAGCTGGGTGATCCAGCTAACGGGCCTTGATTTCCGCGTCGACCAGGTCTTCGGCGGGTCGGACCTTGCCGCCGCTGTGAGCGGCGGTGGCGTCGGTGTAGACAGTAGGCCCGCCGTCGATGGCTGCTGGCGGTGCGGCTGCCGGCTGAGACGGGGCGAAGCCAGCCGGTGGCGCAGGGGCCGGCCCGGACCGCAGCAGCAGTGCGCCCAGTGCGCCCAGCGCGCTCAGCGCGGAAGCGATCAGGAACAGATCCGCGATCGCCCCGACGAAGACCTGCAGCTGGGTCAGCCGGTAGGTGGCGTACACGCCCATCCAGTCCGGGACGCCCGGGCCCAGGTGTGGGGTGGGGATGCCCGCGGGCAGCAACGAGCTACGCCCGCCCATCTGCTGGGCCTGCTGGGTGGTCAGGATCGCGGTGAGCATCGCCAACCCGAGCGACGCCGCGACCTGCCGCACGACGTTGTTGAACGCGCTGGCGTCATTGACCTGTGCCAGCGGGATGACTGCGATACCCCCGGTCATGATCGGCATCATGGCCAGACCCAGGCCGGCGCCCAGCAGCACCAGCAACCAGGTGACCTGCGCGCGGGAGGTGTCGAGGGTGATGGTGTGCAACAGGTAGGTGCTGGCGGCCACGATCGTCAAGCCGACGGCCGCCGGCCAGCGGGGCCCGATGCGATCATAGATCCGCCCGGCGATCGGCATCAAGAAACCCATCACCAGCGCCTGGGGCAGCACGGTGAGTCCGGCGTCGAGTGCCCCCAGCCCTAGGCCCTCCTGCAGGAACAGCGTGACGTAGAACAGCGCTCCGAACAGCACCACCGACAGCAGTGCGAGCAGCAGCAACGACTGGGTGAACGCCCGGTAACGGAATATCCGGATATCCAGTAACGGGTCTGCGACCTGCAGCTCGATCACCACGAACAACGCCAGGCTCAGCACGCTGTAGGTGAGCAGGCCAAGGATCCGGTAGGAGCCCCACCCCCAGGACTCGCCCTCCGACAGCGCCAGCAGTAGCGCGAACAGCCCACTCGCCACGGTGACGAAGCCCAGCACGTCGAACCGCTGCCCGAGCTGGCGCGGGAATCTCGGCAGGACCAGTACCGCGGCTACGGCGCCCAGGATCCCGATGGGCACGTTGATGAAGAAGATCAGCCGCCAGTTCACGTACTCGACCAGATACCCGCCCAGGGTCGGTCCGATCGCCGGAGCGAACACGACCCCCACGCCATACAGGCCCATCGCGGCGCCAAGCCGCTCCCGCGGCACGATCCGGTACAGGATCGACAGTGTGATCACCGGCAGGATCCCGCCCGGGATCGCCTGCACCACCCGGAAAGCCACCAGGCTGTTCAGATCCCAGGCCAGCCCGCACAGCGCCGACCCGGCGGCGAATGACACCAGCGCCAGGGTGTACACCCGGCTCAGCCCGAAGCGATCTCCCAGCCATGCGGTGACCGGCACCACCACGCCCAGCGCTAGCGTGTAGGCCGTGACCACCCACTGCACATCGTCGGTGGTCACCCCGAACTCGTTCTGGATGGTGGGGATGGCCACATTGACGATGCTGATGTCCATGATCGTCATGAACATGCCGGTGACCAGCACGACCAGCGGCAGTCCCCACCCGCCCGCCGGTCGCGGCTGCGCGCCGTTCTCACCCGGGGAAGGCACACCCCCGCCCGGCCGGTCGGAGGCCCCGTGCGGACTCGGCTCCGACCGCCCGTTGCGGTCGATCCCTGACCCCTGCACCGCCGGGCGGGTCATGGATTCCACTGTGCCACGCCAACCACCGGAGGTGCAGACTGCCGCGCAGTCCATTCGGTGGCTCCGCATCGCTAGTCCGATTGGTGGCTCCGTTGCCCGGTCCTCTAGGCTCCCAGCTCTCCGTAGGGGACTCTTGATGGTTACGCAGGGGACGAGAGGTGTGGACGTGGTTAGCGCTGACCCGGCCATGGGGGCGGTGCCCTGCGTGCAGCCGGATGTGGTGGACGACCACCGCAAAGGGCCCCGACGCCGTGGCGACGCCCTCTACACGGCGATCTTTGAAGCCACTCTCGACGAGCTGACGGCAGTCGGGTATGCCGAGCTGAAGATGGAACGCGTGGCACAGCGGGCCCGCGCCAGCAAGGGATCCCTGTATCGGCGCTGGTCCAGCCGGGCGGAGCTGGTGGCCGACGCGGTCCACCACAGCGTTCCGGGCTGCGGCGAGCTACCCGACACCGGCAACGTGCGCGACGACATCCTCACGTGCCTGCGACGGGTCGCCGGTCTACTCAACGGCGCGTCCGGTGAGGCGGCCCGCGGCCTGATGGCCGAGACCTTCCGGGATCCGGATCTCATGGAAATAGTCCGGACCCGCTTCATCGAGCCCGGCGGCAGCCTCCTGCTCGAAGCGCTGCGGCGCGGCGCAGTCCGTGGCGAGGTCCGCGCCACCGCACTGACCCCCCGCATCGCCACCGTCGCCCCCGACCTGCTGCGTCAGCACTTCCTGATGTACGGCTCGCCGATCCCCGACCGGGTGCTCATCGAGATCGTCGACGAGGTGGTCATTCCCTTGATCCAGGCCCCCTGATCCGGGCATAGCGCCAGCTCTGTTCGTAGCCCAGCCCACACAGCCGAACCCCGCAAAATAGGGTACGGTTCGTGTCTATGGTGTAGGGCTCGCTTGGGCGAGCACCACCAGAGGGACAGGGGTATGAGCATGGAAGGTCCAGTGTCGGCACCGCCCGCGACGCCCGACCAACAGCCCGCCGAGGCCACCTCTGACGGCACTGCGACTACCGCCCCGGGACGGCGCAAGCTCAAACGGTCCACCCGCATCGGACTGATCGTCATCCTGGTCCTCGCACTGGTCGCCGCAGGCGCATTCGGGGTCAGCTACTTCCTCAACGCCCGTAACTACGTCACCACCGACAACGCCCAGATCGATGGCGACAAGATCCTGCTCAACGCCCCCACCAGCGGGACCCTCCAGGATTGGCGCGCCACCCTGGGCACCGTGTTGTACAAGGACGAGATCGTCGGCCGCATCAAGATCCCAGGCGGGTTCGCCCAACCCCTCATGAGTATCCGTTCCCCGTCCGACGGAACGGTTGCCGTGGACGACGGCGTGTCGGGTGGGTTCGTCACTGCTGGCACCCAGCTCGGCGTCGCCTACGACTTCGCCAAGATCTACGTCACCGCCCGCGTGGATGAGACTGACATCAAGCAGGTCCGCGTCGGCCAGCCGGTCGACATGACCGTCGATGCCTTCTCCAACGCCCAGCTGACCGGCTACGTCCGCGAGATCCAAGGCGGCGCCGCGGGGCAGTTCTCGCTGTTCCCGCAGGGCAATACCTCGGGCAACTTCCAGAAGGTTACCCAGGTGATCCCGGTCAAGATCTCGATCGCGGACCGCAAAGGCCTCGACCTGGTCCCCGGCATGAACGTCACCGTTCACATCCACATACGCTGATCACCGCCGCCACATACGCTCTGACCAGCGCGGCTCAGCCGTGTTGAGGCGTCTCCGTCGCCGGGCAGGCAGGCGTCGCGGTGAGCGGCTCAGCGGTGCGCCCGTGCCGGCGACCCCGAGTCGCCGAACCGGGCCGACGCCCTGCTGCTGACGGCGCTAGAACGGTGGGATGTCCGCGTGGGCGTCGGCTTCGACCGGCGGGTCAGGATCGGGTTCGGGTGGGGGATGTTCCCAGATCTGGGTGTCTTCCCGGCCGTCGTCGAGCGGGATGATGAGTGGGTATGGCGGCTGGTCCCAAGGTATGGGTCAGGTAGCGGTTCGATGATCGCCGGTGGATGGCTCTGGTAAGTGTGGCCCAATCGGCTGGTCCAGACGAGTCCAGCCGGGTGACACACACTTACGGTGGAGAACTTGGCGGTGATCACCCGCGTCCGGCTACCGGTGACCAAGCTCCTCCCGGTCGCTGCCGGTAGCCCCGGGCGGGCGTGGAATTACTGGAGCAAACCCGGGGACTGCTGCTAGGTGAGGCGATCGATGCCCGCAGCGACCTGACCGAGCTGCACCGCGCTGCCCCAGCCTTGGCCGCTGAATTCGATAACCTCCGCAAACGGGTCACCGGACTAGGCGCTTGCGAA
>DATDHI010000421.1:0-3736 GCA_036521655.1 Pseudonocardiaceae bacterium
ATCGCAAGGGTCAACAGGGTCGCGGCGTTGTAGAGCCGGATTCGCCGACGTTCCCGCGGGTCGGGAACCTTGGGGCGCTGCCACAGTTGGTGGTTCGCAACCAACCAGCCGATGATCGCGACCAACGACACCACATTGGCCACCCACAACCGCACCGTGCTCATCTCCGCGCTGACCTGCCACACCGGGCTAGACACCAACCCGAAAGCCGCGGTAGCCACGGCCGCGGCCAGCGCGTTGCGCAACCCCAGCACCAGGCGCCACGGCCGGTTGACCCGCACCATCCCGGCCAACATCCGCCACTGTCCCGCCGAACTGGCCAACTGCACATCAATGTCATCATCATCGGGTTCCGCCTGATACAGGCTGGGCACCCGTTTTTCAAGCCGATCCAGCGGCTGACCGCTCCCCTCCTCAGCAACCCACTCGAGAATCAGCCCCACAACAATGTCCCGAGCCTGCTCAGCCGGGTTAACCACCTGCAACGCCGGAACAACAAGCACCGCCGCGGCCGCCTTCCGGCTCAGCTCAGCCACCACCGGACGGCCATTCTTGTGCACCGGCAGATCAGTCAGGCAAACCGCGAAATCCCACCCCTCCTCCTCCCGCCGCTGAGCAGCCAGATCCACCAACCGATCCCCACGACTATCCCCACCACGCTGCAACGTCTCAGAAACCATCACCACCTCATAACGCATCCCTTCCCTCGGCTGATCAGCCAAAAACCCCGGCAACTCCCCCGCCAACCGCCGGGCAATCTCCGTAGGAAGCGGGGCTGGACCTGCAACGGAACCGGAACGCACGCTAAGCCGGTTCGGGCAGGTCGGAGTGGGTGCTCCGGGCGGGGTCTGGCGGGTCGTTAGCGTGCGTTCCGGTTCGATCCCAGCCCGATTATGATCGTGATTGAGGGCAGGGATTGCCTGGTGGCGGCGCGTTCGGTGACCGGGATCTCAGTGTCCGGAACTTGGCAGTATCGGACACGCTACGGTGTGGGCCGTGCCGGTGGAGTTTCTCAGTGATCAAGAAGCGGCGGCGTTCGGTCGTTATGGTGACTCGGTGTCGCGGGCCGATCTGGAGCGGTTCTTTTTTCTGGATGACCGCGACCTGGAGCTGGTGGCTGGATTGCGGGGAGATCACAATCTGCTCGGGTTCAGTGTTCAACTGGCCACGGTGCGTTATATCGGGAGGTTCCTGGCGGATCCGCTGGAGGGGGTGCCGACCGAGGCCATCGATTTTCTGGCCGGCCAGCTGCGGATCGCCGATCCGTCGTGTGTCAAGCGGTATGCGGTGCGGCCCCAGACTCACCGTAAGCATGCGGGGAAGATCCGCGAGGCGTTGAGACTGACAGACTTCGCGCGGGTCGAGGCGCAGCTGGCGGTGTTCGTCGGCCGGCGGGCGTGGGTGACGGGGGACGGACCGAAAGCGATCTTCGCTGATGCGCTGCGTTGGCTGCGGGAGCGCGATGTGCTGCTGCCGGGAGTGTCGCGGTTGGCGCGGCTGGTGGCGCGGGAGCGCGACGCGGCGACGCGGCGGCTGTGGGAAACGCTGTCCGTGGCGCTGACCGATCAGCAGCGCCGGGAGCTGGACGCCTTGCTGGTGGTGGGCCCGTGCGGTCGGGTGTCGGAGTTGGAGCGGTGGCGGACGGGGCCGGTGCGGGCCTCGGGCCCGCAGATGGTCAAGGCGCTGCACCGGGTTGCGGAGATCATCGGTTCGGGTCTGTCGCGGGTGGAGTTGGATGCGACGGTGACGCCGCGGCGGCTGGCTGAGCTGGCCCGTTACGGCATGGGCGCCGACGTGGCCCAGCTCAAGCGCCACGGCGATCAGCGGAGGATGGCGACGCTGGTGGCGACGGTGACGCAGTTGGAGGCCACTGCGACCGACGACGCCTTGGAGTTGCTGGATCTGCTGATGACGACCGAGCTGATCGGCAAGGCCCGGACCGAGGCCGACAAGCAGACCATCAAGAGGCATCCGAAGCTGGTCAAGGCCTCGGCGATCCTGGCGGTGGTGGCCCAGGCGCTGCTGGATGCCCGGGACTGGGGCGAGGAGCGGGAGGTGCGTGTCTCGGAGGTGTGGGAGGCGATCGAGATGCGGATCCCCCGGGTGGTGGTGCGGGCGGCGGTGGCCACCGTGACCGGGATGCTGCCGCCACCCGAGGCGGTGCCCGAGGGTGACTGGCGGGCGGAACTGGTCAACAAGACCGCCACCGTGGTGGGGTTTGTCAAGATGCTCACCACCACGATCAGCTTCGGTGCCACCGCCGAGGGCGCCCCGGTGCTGGCCGCGATGACCGCCCTGGGTGAGCAGTTGGCCTGTGAGGCCAAATGGAGCATCAAGAACCCGCGCATCCACCCGCAGGTGGTGACCGGGCCGTGGCGCCACCTGGTGTTCGGCCACCCCGCCCGCGCTGATGGGGGCGTGGACCGCGGCGCGTACACCTTCTGCGTGCTGGAGCGGTTTCATCGCTATCTGAAACGGCGGGAGATCTACGCCGAGGGCTCGACTCGGTGGCGCAACCCGCAGGCGCGGTTGCTCGACGGTGCCGCGTGGGAAGCGGTCAAGGCCGATGTGCTGACCTCGCTGGGCCTGCCCGAGAACCCGGGCGCGCTGCTGTGCTGCCATGTCGCCACGTTGGATGAGGCCCTGCGGTATGTCGGTTCCCGGCTGGCCGTCAACACCGACGTGCGGGTGGATGAGGCTGGGAAGATCCATGTGAGCAGTGACAAGGCGATCGCCGAACCGCCGTCGCTGATCGATCTGCGCAAGCGGGTCGCCGCGATGCTGCCGCGGGTGGACATCGGCGAGGCGATCCTGGAGGTGATGGGGTGGGTGCCGGAGTTCTTGGAGTCCCTGACCGCCCCCTCGGGTGGGGCGAGCCGGATGGCTGGTCTGGACGTCACCGTGGCGGCCTGCCTGACCAGCCAGGCTCTGAACATCGGGTATGGACCGGTCGCCGAGGAGGGCGTGGCGGCGCTGGAACGCCGCCGCCTGGGCCATGCGGGGCGCACCTACCTGCGCGCCGCCAACTACACTGCCGCCAACCCGCACCTGATCACCAAGCAGGCCGGGATCGGTTTCGCGCAGGCGCTGGGCGGTGGGCTGGTCGCCGCGATCGACGGGATGCGGTTCGTCGTCCCCGTCCCGTCGCTGTTCGCCAAACCCAACCGGAAGTTCTTTGGACCCAAACGCGGCATGACCTGGCTCAACGCAATAAATGATCAGGCTTTCGGGACCGCCCATAAAATTGTGGCGGGAACCGATCGCGACTGTCTCCACGCGATCGATCTGTTCTTCAACTCCGGCGCGGCGGAGTTGCCCGAGGTGCTCATCACCGATACTGGATCTTACTCGGACCTGGTGTTCGGGATCGCGCAGCTGCTGGGCGTGGACTATCGCCCGGCGTTGGCTGATCTGCCCGACCAGAAAGGATGGCGGGCAGATTATGGAGCCGACTACGGAAGCCTCAACACCTTCGCCCGGGGAAAGCTCGACCTGGACAAGGTGCGGCGGCACTGGGACGAGATCCTGCGGCTGATCGCCTCGATCTACACCAGTCAGGTCAGCGCGTACGAAGTGGTCAGGGCACTGCAACGGGACGGGCACCCCACCGCCTTGGGCGAGGCGGTCGCCACCTACGGCCGCATCTTCAAGACCCTCCACATTCTGTCGATCATCGACAGTGAACCCTACCGGCGCGGCATCAAAGGAATGCGCAACCTCCAAGAGGGACGGCATG
>DATDHI010000422.1:0-8776 GCA_036521655.1 Pseudonocardiaceae bacterium
GAGAGTCCGACTCCGAGCCGGCCGTTCTGGTGCCGTTAGGTGTAGGCAGCCGCGTCAGGACTGCGACGTACCCGGTCCCCGGGTGGCTACCCTGCGTGGCGGGGCTGCGCGGTTGGCGGCCTTTCGGCTCGCGCTGCGGGCTGCGTGAGCGACCTCATCGCCGGCTTCGGTGACAGCATCGGAGACCTCATCGGCGGTCGCCTGTACGCGCTGGGAGGCCTGACGACCGGTCTCCCGCACCTGCTGCGCGGTCGCTGTGGAGACCTTGTCGGTGTCCCGGGCAACCTTCTCCCCGACCGAACGGCTGGTCCGTGCTAGACGGGTCAGCAGGTCCGCGACAACCGAGTTGAGTTCGCTGATCACGGCCTCCAGCCGCTGCTGGGCAGTGTCGACACCGGACTCGACCGAGTCGAACGCCCACTGCACCCGCGGCCGGGTGCGCAACTGGTCGAAGACCTCCCCGCCGCGCTCGACGCGCGCGGCATAGGCCTCCTGGGCCGCCTCACGGTAACTCCGGGCAAGCTCACGCAGCGCCGGTGGCTCCAGGTGGCTGCGCAGCTCGCCAAGCTCCGCCGGCAGGTCGGACACCCGGGTCCGCAGGTCGTTCATTGTCTGCTGCAGCCGACCCCGCGCCTCCTCGGCGCGACCAGCGGCCTCGCTGCGGGCCTTGGCCATAGCGTGAGTGACCACATGGGTCGCTTCATCCACGGCGCCGATCGCCGCGAACAGGGGATTCTTGACTGTGTCGAATGTCGCTGTGGCGCCCGCCTCGGCCTGCTTGCGCGCATGACGGACGTCCGTGGTGGTGGGCAGTGTGGGCATATCCCGCACTCCTTCCCCGACTTAGGGTTTCATGACTGGGGTGCGACGGCCGCCGGAACCTCCGCACTGGCGCTGTCCACAAGGGACATCACCGGGGCGGGCGGTTCCCGGTTCTCCCGCCGGAACGAGTCATAGATGTCGATCAGCACCTGCTTGTGCCGCTCGGAGAGATCTGGGTCGGCGACAACGGCGTCGACGACCGGGCCCCCGACGCGCTGATCGAGGATCCCTGCTTGCACGTACAGCACCTCTGCGGAGATCCGGAGCCCATCAGCAATCTGCTGCAGGATCCGGGCGCTGGGCTTGCGCAGCCCCCGCTCCACCTGGCTCAGATACGGGTTGGACACGCCAGCGATCTTGGCGAGCTGGCGTAGCGACATCTGCGCACTGTTGCGTTGCTGGCGGATGTACTCGCCGATACCCCGCCCCAATTCCTGCACCGTCTCGACCCGGTTCACTCCGCTACCCCCCTTGGTAACAAAACCGACAATACGCCACCTTCGCTAGCTCTTGCAAGCACTCGGCTTGCAGAGCCGAGGTGAGCTGAGACACGTCGAGTTCAGAGCAGGAGTTGGGAGATGGTGTGGATGGCCAGTCCGGCCAGCGCACCCACCACGGTGCCATTGATCCGGATGAACTGGAGATCCCGACCGATCTGCAGCTCCACCTTCCGGGACGTCTCCTCGGCGTCCCAGCGCTGCACCGTGTCGGTGATCAGCGTGAGGATCTCCCCGCGGTAGTGGGACACCACGTAACTCGCCACGCCCTCCAGCCAGTGGTCCACCTTGGCCCGCAGCTCGGCGTCCCCGGCCAGCCGCCCGCCCAGGGCGACCAGCCCGTCGAGGACCCGGCGCCGCAGCTCGGAGGACGGGTCGTCGGCAGCCTCGAGGAGCATCTTCTTCGCGGTCCCCCAGGCCGACCCGAAGAGGGTCGCGACGTCGGGGTGCGCCAGCATCTGCAGCTTGATCGCCTCGGCGCGCTCCATCGTCGCCGGGTCCGTGCGCAGGTCGTGGGCGAAGTCGATCAGGAAGGTGTCCACCGCCTTGCGCATGGGGTGCTCGGGATCGCTGTGCACGGCCCAGGCGAAGGCCAGTACCTCCCCGTACAGCTTGTCGGCGACCAGCTCGTCGACGAACCTCGGCGACCAATCCGGCAAGCGCTTGCTGACCACCCGCAGCACCGCGCCGTGGTTGTCGCGCACCCACTCGTAGGCACGCTCAGCAACCAGATCGACGAGTTTGCGGTGTGCCCCGTCGGTGAGCAGCTGACCGAGCAACCGGCCCAGCGGTGGCCCCCACGGCCGCTCGACAATCCGCCTGACCACGGCGTTCTCCAGCACCGCTTGGATGTCCTCGTCGCGCAGCACGGTGACCGCGGCGCGCACCATGGTGGCCAGCTCGGCGGTGACGCGCTCGGCGTTGCGGCGTTGCGCCAGCCAGCGCCCGAACCGGCCGCCGATCCCCACCCGGCGCAACTTGTCCAGCACCACGCCCTCGGCCAGGAAGTTGGCGCCCACGAAGTCGCCCAGGTTCTCCCCGATCGCGTCCTTCTTGCGCGGGATGATCGCGGTGTGCGGGATGGGCAGCCCGAGCGGGTGCCGGAACAGCGCGGTCACGGCGAACCAGTCGGCCAGCGCCCCAACCATGCCGGCCTCGGCCATCGCCCGCACGTACCCGATCCACCCCCCGGCGCTTTCGTAATGCAGCGCCACCACGTACACCACCGCGGCACCGAGCAGGAACCCCAGCGCGACCGCCTTCATCCGGCGCAGCTCCCGCTGCTTGGCCTGCTCGTTGATGGTCAGCTCCACACCTCCGATTGTCCACTGCCCGGCAGGATGGCTGCCGTGCCAACCCACGGACTTGTCCCCCGGCTCACGCCGTTCACCTCGACGATCTTCGCTGAGATGACCGAGCTGGCGGTGCGCACCGGCGCGATGAACCTCGGCCAGGGCTTTCCGGACACCGACGGCCCGGCCGCCATGCTCGAGGTCGCCCGCTCGGCCATCGCCAGCGGATGCAACCAGTACCCGCCCGGACCCGGCATCCCCGAGCTCCGCCGCGCGATCGCCGAGCAGCGGGCGGCGCACTACGGCCTGGTGCACGACCCGGACAGCGAGGTGCTGGTCACCGTCGGCGCTACCGAAGCGATCAGTGCCGCCCTGCTCGCCCTGGTGCAGCACGGCGATGAGGTGCTGCTCATCGAGCCCTACTACGACTCCTATGCCGCCGCCGTGGCGCTGGCCGGCGCGACCCGGCGGTCGGTGCCGCTGGTGTCCGACGGTGAGGGGTTCGCGCTGGACCTCGACGCGCTGGCCGCGGCGATCACCCCGGCTACCCGGGTGCTGATGCTCAACAGCCCGCACAACCCCACGGGCACGGTATTGCGCCGCGTGGAGCTAGAAGCACTCGCGGCGCTGGCCGTCGAGCACGATCTGCTGGTGATCACCGACGAGGTGTACGAGCATCTAGTGTTCGACGGTGCCCAGCACGTGCCGATCGCGACACTGCCCGGGATGGCGCAGCGCACCCTGTCGGTGTCCAGCGCGGGCAAGACCTTCAGCGTCACCGGCTGGAAGATCGGTTGGGTGTGCGGGTCGGCGCAGCTGGTGGCCGCGGTGCGGGCGGCCAAGCAGTTCCTCACCTTCGTCGGCGGGGCCCCGTTCCAGCCCGCGGTTGCCCATGCGTTGCGCGGCGAGAGCGCCTGGGTAGCCACCCACCGCGCCGCGTTGCAGGACAAGCAGCATCGGCTGGCTGCGGGGCTGCGCGCGGCGGGCTTCGGCGTGCACCGTTGCGAGGGCACCTATTTCATCTGCGCGGACGTCGCCCCGCTCGGGTACTCCGATGGCATCCAGTTCTGCCGTGAGCTGCCCGAACGAGCCGGTGTGGTGGCGGTGCCGGTGCAGGTCTTCGCCGATGACCCGGCACGGTGGGCCCACGTTGTTCGCTTCGCGTTCTGCAAGCGCGACGAGGTGCTCGACGAGGCGATTGCCCGCCTCACATCGGCCCGGATCGGCTACTTTTCGTGACAGTCGGCTACCCCGAGTGGTCACAGCATGTAGCTTGGTCTGGTGCCCGGCATCTGCGGCGCGGGTGGCGTTCGGAGTGCGCCCCCGGGGCTGACCCGCGTGCTCCTGCGGATCGCCGTGCTCGGCGCGCTGGTCGTCGCGGGGTGGCTGCTGGGAGCGGGGATCGGGCTGGCCCAGGACGAGCCGCCCGATTCAGCATCCAACGGCCTGCTGGCTGCGGTACCGACGGCCAGGTCGGCCGTCCAGGGTCTGCTGTCCGGCGCCCCCCTGCCGCTTGCGCCCCCGACACACCTGGTCTTGAGCCCGGCTCAGCGGACCGCAGCCACCCCGTCGAGGGTGGTAGGCCACCAGCGCGCAGCCACACCCGCCGTCCGGGCGGTGGCTGCCACGCCGCCCACTCCCACGGCACCCGCTGCCACGCCGCCCGCCGCCGTGGCCCGGCCCGATAACCCCGCAGCCACCACTTCTCATCCGGCTACGTACCGGTTCGCTGGGCCGTCAGTACTCGGCCACGGCTCGGCGCCTCCCGCTCCTGCGAGCCCACTGGCAACCACGTGTGTGGTCGGCAGCACCGGATGCGGCGCGAGCACCAAGGGTGCCTCGTCGGTCACGCTGGATGATCAGCGGGCCACAGCGGACCTCGCAACCACGCAGTCCCGGCTGGGTACCGGCGCCGGCGGCACGCCGCGGTGGCTTGCCGAGCAACCCTCTACGTCACCGGACTGATCTCACCCACCTGGTGGGATTCGCCGTGTCCGGGGGAATCCCGTGCGACCCACCCTGCGTCCATCAAAGCACCCGATCCTTCCGACCGCGCCCGGATGGATCGGGTCTACGGCCCCGGCGCCACAACTGCCCCTCGTGACGCCGGGGCCCCTTAGTTCCCTGGCAACGGCGGGCGTTGGGCCCGCGGGACCCCGTCGACGACGGCGTAACCGATCTCCTCGTGCGCCTTGCTGCTCCCTGGGGTGGGCAGCCGCACGACCCGGAGCCAGTCGGGTGCGTGCCGCGAGGCGTCCTGCTACCCACTCACGAGCTGTTACACCAGCACCCGGCGCACGTCGAGGTTACGGAACGTCGGGTCGCCCTCGCAGAGCTTGCGCAGCTTGTCCGCGAACTCGGCGGTCACCGGGTGGCTTGAGTTGGCCATCGCCTGGTCGTAGTTGGGGAACTCGACGACCTGAACGAACGTCTGCGGCGAACCCCGGTCGGCGGTGACGACCGCCCACCGGGCCGTCCGGTTGTTGCCGATGGCGGCGTTCCACTGGTCCATCGTCGCCTCCACCTCGTCGATGCGGCGGGTGCGGAACTCGATGATCTGGACGAAGGCTCCCCCGTTCGTGGTCATGTCCACCGGATCGCGCAGGTGAGCGCGGACGTCACGGCGCAGCTCCGCGTTGTCGGTGTGACCATGCACGGACGCGGCGTGCTGCGCAGCGGCCACCACCACCTCGTCCTCCTCGCCGGTGATCGTCAGCGTGCAGTTGGACTCGCTGGGCATCTCGCGGCAGTCCATCACTTTCCGGGCCATTACTCCTCCTAGCAACTGTCCCCCGCACCACTCACGCTAAGCACATGCAGGTTCGGTCATACCCGCCATCCGAGTGCACCTACGGGCGATCAGGCGATGGGCAATTGCTGCCAGGGCAGCAACCACAACGCTCCGAACACGGCTGCCGCCAGCGTCAGCGCTCCGAACAGTGCAATCCACAGCCCGGCGGGCAGCCGGGTGAGCCGGGCCAGCTGATCTGGATCGGAGTCAGTACCCCAGCCGCGGCGACGCATCGAGTTGATCTCCAGCACTGGCCGCGGGGCCGCGACCAGGAGGAACCAGACGAGGAGGTAGCCGAATGCACCCTGAGTGGTAGGTGCGGCGAACCACGACAGCGCTACCAGCATCGTCCCGGTGGCGACGACCGACAGCACACCGTAGGCATTGCGGATCAGCAGCAGCATCGCGACCAGCAGCACGACGGCGGCCCACAGCAGCGCCGTGACGTGCCCGGTCCGGAGCAGCGCCACGCCGCCCAGCCCCAGCGCCGAGGGGGCGAGGTAGCCCGCAACCATGGTGAACACCATGCCGGGCCCAGTCGAGCGGCCAGTGGAAACAGTGAGCCCCGAGGTGTCAGAGTGCAGCCGGACCCCGAGCAGCCTGCGGCCGGTGAGGGCGGCAGC
This sequence comes from Pseudonocardiaceae bacterium, assembly GCA_036521655.1. Classification (GTDB taxonomy): domain Bacteria; phylum Actinomycetota; class Actinomycetes; order Mycobacteriales; family Pseudonocardiaceae. The sequence continues at coordinate 6,026 of DATDHI010000422.1, forward strand.
CGTGGCGTGGCCGCCCTCGTGCGCGATTGTCACCACGCCGCGCAGCACCCGCCAGCTGGCGCGCCAGCTGACCAGCACCGCTGCCACCAGTCCGGTGGCCAGTACCAGCATGGCGGGCGGGGCGGGCTGGACGGAGATCATCTGCTGAAGGACGTCTCCGATGGTCACCGCGGTCGCCTGGCCAGCCACTGCTCCACCGGCATGGTCTGAACGGACTCGTACCCGACCGGCAGCAGGATGTCGCCGAGTCGGGTGCGGTAGTACACCTGCCAGGCATGGAAGCCCACGAAGGCGCGTTCATCGGCCTGCATCAACGCGGCGAGGTGCCGCACGGCCCGGACGTAGCGGAAGTCGTTGTTATAGCGGTACAGCGCGTTATCGAGCTCGGCGTCGGTGCCGCGAGCAGCCCCGTTGGCGGCCAGGTAGTTGGCCGCACCGAGGATCGCGTCCCGGGTGTTCCACACGTCGCCACCAAGCCCATAGCGCGCCCAGGTACCCGGGAGGAACTGCATCGGTCCCTGCGCGCCAGCGGTTGACAGCCCGATGACCCGGCCCATCCGGGTCTCCACCAGATGGACCGCGGCGAGCACCGACCACGGCACCCCGAAGCGCTGTTGCGCCTGCGAGTAGTACTCCTGCAACTGCGACGCGGCGGGCGGCTCGACGATCCGCCAGGCCGGGACGGTCGTCGCCGGCACCGGGGCCATGGCCCGGAGCTCGCGTTCGGCCGCTGCGATGCTCCGCACGGTCTCCTGCAACGGTGCCGGGACATCCGCCAGCACGGCGGCGTCCCAGTCCGGCCGATCGACCAGGGCGAGGTAGGCGACCTGCGCCGTCCGGGCGCCCGCGGCGACCCGCTCGGGTGGGTTCGCCGGGTCCCGCACGGCGTCCTCGGCGACAGTGATCTGCCGGGCCAGCACGTGCGGATCAGCTGCGGCCCGCGGCTGCTCACCAGCTAACGCGGTAGCCAGCACGGGATCGGGATTGGCCAGGCGCTGCTGGGCAGGCGCCGCCGCACCGCCGCACCCGGACAGCATCATTGCTGCCAGCACGGCCAGCGCCATTGCGGCCACAGCTGTGCGCACCACGGAGCCACACGCTACCGGCCGGCACCCCGCCCCCACCCACCCCCGCGTGTCGTGCTCCCCTGCCCGGTGTGTCGTGCGCCCCTGCCCCGCGTGTCGGATCACCGGATCCGCCCACCACCGGGCACCAGGACGCGACACGCGGGTCAGGGTGCGGTCACCTAGATGATCTATTCCAAGGGGGTGGAGGTCTGGCGTGTCGCGATCGGTTGATACGCGAAGGGTGTCCAAGTTCGACGTTCTCAACCCAACGTCGAACCCGGAGGCTCTCGTGGACGCCGATCTGGACACCCTCGCGACCGCACTCTACGTCACGATTGATGACCTGTTGGGGATGGCGCCGCAGCGCGCGCCGTGGCGCCCGGCGATCGGATTCAGCCCGCGGATCTGCGATGCGGAGCTGGTGACGCTGGCGGTGATGCAGGCCCTGCTGGGGTTCACCAGCGAGTCCCGCTGGCTCCGATTCGCCACCGCTCACCTGCACCATTTGTTCCCGTATCGTCCGCAGCAGCCGGGGTACAACAAGCGGCTGCGCAATCTCGCCACCACGATCAGCTGGCTGATCGGGATGCTCGCCCGCGACACCAGCCTGTGGACCGATGACGTCTGGGTCCTCGACTCCACCCCGGTGGAATGCGCCCGCTCCCGGGAGGCCGTGCGCCGCAGCGACCTGGCCGGCTGGGCCGAGTACGGCTACTGCGCCAGCCACTCGCGCTACTTCTGGGGACTGCGCCTGCACATGCTCGCCACCCTGCACGGCCTGCCCGTGGGCTTCGCACTGACGGGAGCCAAGGCCGACGAACGCACGGTTCTGCTCGACATCCTGCACACCGACCCGACCTTGAGCGCACCACGACCCGGTCAGATCATCATCGGGGACAAGAACTACTTCGGCGAGGCAAACATTCGACGACGAGAAGAGAACGGCGAGCTAAACGCTGGGCCGTCCGAATGATTCGAGCGTGCTTAACATGGAACTCACACGCTCGTGATGAATAAGAGGTCGTGCACATGAGACCGCGAATGTTGTCCAGCCGCGCCCGCATGCAGGTGAAGATCCTGGTCAGTGCGTTTCTGTCCATCGCGATGCTGATAACAGGCGGTCTGTTCCTGAGCGCCAACGCTGGCGTCAGGTCGGTCGCTGGTATCGCGGTCGCCGACCTCAACGTAACAGCGACCGGCGACGTCGTGATCGGACACGCCGGGGTGCTCACTGACCTGGTGAGGACGGGGTTGACCCCAGCGCTGGCGCCGCGTGGGATCACGGTCAAGAGTGTCGGGGGCAATTCGCTGGCTATCGCACGGAGCATCAGGGGCGGCTCGCTGCCAGCAGACCTGTTCGTTAGCGCCGATGCCAACGTCAACCAGCTGCTGACCGGCGATGCCAATGGCAACAAGGTGCGCTGGTTCGGGGCCTTCGCGCGTAACGCATTCGTGGTGTTATACAGCCCGAACAGCCAGTACCGCGCGGAGTTCGACAAGGCCCAACGGGGCGAGCAGCCCTGGTACGAGCCGCTCAAGCGGCCCGGCGTCAAGGTCGCTCGCAGCAACCCGGACGACGACCCGGACGGTTACTACGCCCTGTTCGTCGCGCAGCTCGCTGAGAAGTTCAGTGGAGAGGCGGGCCTCAAGCAACAGATCCTGGGCGACGATCGCAACCCGGCAC
>DATDHI010000423.1:0-3533 GCA_036521655.1 Pseudonocardiaceae bacterium
TGAGCTGCTGGCGTCCGCGCCGGCCGACGCCGTCGTGGTGCACGACGTCCCATTGCTCGTCGAGGCGGGACTGGCTGCCGGGTTCCCCCTGGTCGCCGTGGTGCACACGGACCCCGAGGTGCGGGTCCGGCGGCTGGTCGAGCAGCGGGGTATGTCGGAGTCCGATGCCTCGGCGCGGATCGCCGCCCAGGCCACAGACCAGCAGCGCCGCGCGGTTGCCGACGTGTGGCTTGACAACAGCGGTAATCGGGAGGATCTGGCCGCCGCCGTTGACCGGTTGTGGGCCCAGCGGCTGGTGCCATTCGAAGACAATCTGCGGAATCATCGCCCAGCGCCGCGCCCCGCTGCCCCCGTCGTCGTGGCGCCCGACACCAGCTGGCCGGAGCAGGCGCAGCGAGTGATCGCCCGGATCGCCGCGGTGGCAGGCGGGCGGGCGCAACGGATCGACCACATCGGCTCGACGGCGGTGCCCGGCCTGCACGCCAAGGATGTGTTGGACGTGCAGGTGGTGGTGGCCGACATCGAGGCGGCGCAGGCGCTGGCCGACGACCTGATCGGTGCGGGACTGGTCAGGCGTAGGGGTCGTTGGCGGGACACCGCCACAGACGGCACCCCCTGGGACAAGGTGATGACGACCAACGCCGATCCAGCCCGTGCCGTCAGCTGCCACATCCGACCCGCCGACTCCCCAGCCTGGCGGGATGCCGTGCTGCTGCGTGACCGCTGACCCTGCTGCGCTGCCCGAACCGGGTGGTGAGCAGCTGTTCAACTGTCGTTTACATGTTGGTCACGCTGTGCAGTTGGATGGCGTCGACTCCAGGTTGGCCACGCCCCCACTGTGGACAGCCAGCGGTCCAACCGGTAATCATGCCTGGCCAGGCCGTCCACCGTCCGGTAGGTGGTGGCCAGCGCCGCTTGTGCGGCGGACCGATCGAGCAGCCCGGCGACGACCGCGTCGAGCAACTCATCGGTGTCGAGTACGTCGACGCCGAGGCCGGTGCGCACCACGAGATCCAGGTAGTGGTCCTCGGTGCGCCAGAGCCTGGTGCCCACGTCGATGCGCACCACGTCGAGGTAGAAGTGCTCATCGCGCTCGTGGCCTGGCCGGTAATACCAGTCAGTGATCCGCAGCCCGAGCTCGGGCAGTAGCCAGGACTCGATCGCGCGGATCGACGGGTGGTCGACTACGTCACGGGCGATGTAGAGACCGAACGGCTCGACCCGGAACGTGTGGACGGTGCGAACGCAGCCCTTGGGGTCCGTGTTGGTCATCGCGTCCAGATCGAACAGCTCGACCTTGGGAGGGTGTATCCGCGGCGCGGTCTCAGCACTCGTCTGGTGCGGGGCCGACATACAGACCGATCCTACGCATTCGCCACGGGCAGGATCGGTCATCCGAGCGGCGCGTACCCGGTTTCGTCGTCGCGGGAACGGTCCGGGCGCGGAAACTGTCAGGGTCTCGGCCTACCCTCGACGTCGTGACTGATACCACCGCCACTGCGCTCGCACGCTCCGAGTTCCGCCCGCTGGGGAAGACCTCGCGAGCGCCCGGCCGGTTCCAGATGGTGAGCGACTACGCTCCCGCCGGCGATCAGCCGGCCGCCATCGACGAGCTGGAGCGCCGGATCACCGACGGTGAGCGTGACGTCGTGCTGCTCGGCGCCACTGGAACGGGCAAATCGGCCACCACCGCCTGGCTCGTCGAGCGGCTGCAGCGCCCGACGCTGGTGATGGCGCCGAACAAGACCCTCGCCGCGCAGCTCGCCCACGAGCTGCGGGACTACTTCCCGAACAACGCAGTGGAGTACTTCGTCTCCTACTACGACTACTACCAGCCCGAGGCGTACGTCCCGCAGACCGACACCTACATCGAGAAGGACTCCTCGATCAACGACGACGTGGAGCGGTTGCGGCACTCCGCCACCATGTCACTGCTCACCCGACGCGACGTCATTGTCGTTGCGTCGGTGTCCTGCATCTACGGGCTCGGCACCCCGCAGGAGTACCTGGACCAGTCGATTCATGTACCGGTCGGCGGTGAGGTTGGGCGCGACGCACTGCTTCGGGCTCTGGTCGACATCCAGTACACCCGCAACGACCTCGCCTTCGCCCGTGGGACATTCCGGGTGCGCGGCGACACCGTCGAGGTCATCCCGGCCTACGAGGAACTCGCGGTCCGCATCGACTTCTTCGGCGACGAGGTCGAGTCGCTCTACTACCTGCACCCGCTCACCGGCGAGGTGGTGCGGGAGGTGCCCGAACTGCGGATCTTCCCGGCCACGCACTACGTCGCGGGGCCGGAACGGATGGAGCGCGCCATCGTGCGCATCGAGTCCGAGCTGGAAGAGCGGCTGGCTGCGCTGGAGAAGCAGGGCAAGCTGCTGGAGGCTCAGCGGTTGCGGATGCGCACCCAGTACGACGTGGAGATGATGCGTCAGGTCGGGTTCTGCAACGGCATCGAGAACTACTCGCGGCATATCGACGGGCGCGCGGGAGGCTCCGCACCGGCCACCCTGCTGGACTACTTCCCCGAGGACTTCCTGCTGGTCATCGACGAGTCACATGTCACCGTGCCGCAGATCGGCGGGATGTACGAGGGCGACGCCTCCCGCAAACGCACCCTGGTGGAGCACGGCTTCCGGCTGCCCTCCGCACTGGACAACCGGCCACTGACCTGGGAGGAGTTCCAGGACCGGATCGGGCAGACGGTGTACCTGTCGGCGACCCCCGGGCCCTACGAGATGGGCCAGGCCGGGGGGGAGTTCGTCGAACAGGTCATCCGCCCGACCGGCCTGGTGGACCCGGAGGTCGTGGTCAAGCCCACCAGGGGCCAGATCGATGACCTGGTGCACGAGGTGCGCATCCGCGCTGAGCGCAACGAACGGGTGCTGGTCACCACGCTGACCAAGAAGATGGCCGAGGACCTCACCGACTACCTGCTCGAGCTCGGCATCCGGGTGCGGTACCTGCACTCCGAGGTGGACACGCTGCGGCGGGTGGAGCTGCTGCGGCAGCTGCGGCTTGGCGAGTTCGACGTGCTGGTCGGGATCAACCTGCTCCGCGAAGGTCTGGACCTGCCCGAGGTGTCATTGGTGGCGATCCTGGATGCCGACAAGGAGGGGTTCCTGCGCAGCGGGACCTCGCTGATCCAGACCATCGGCCGGGCCGCCCGCAACGTGTCCGGTGAGGTGCACATGTACGCCGACAAGGTCACCGACTCGATGCGCCGGGCCATCGATGAAACGAACCGGCGACGGGCCAAACAAGTCGCCTTCAACGCCGAACGCGGGGTGGACCCGCAGCCGCTGCGCAAGAAGATCAACGACATTCTCGAGCGGGTCTACGCCGAGGCCGGCGACACGTCGGAGACCGTGGCGGTCGGCGGATCCGGTCGCAACGCCTCCCGTGGCAAGCGCGCCGCCGGTGAGCCCGGGCGGGCCCGGGGTAGCGCGGGTGTGCTGGAGGGTCGCGACACCTCGTCGATGCCGCGTGCCGAACTCGCGGATCTCGTGCAGCAGCTCACCGATCAGATG
>DATDHI010000424.1:0-1522 GCA_036521655.1 Pseudonocardiaceae bacterium
GAGTGACCGACGACGATGGCAGGTCCAGGTTGTCGCGTGCGCCGGAAGCGCACAGGTAGCGGGCAGCGGCGTGCACCGCGTCGACCGGATCATACGGCGAGGGCCGGGGCAACCCCGCCGGATGGCACCGGCTGGGCGTAGGTGGCGAACGTCGTGGGGCAGAACTGCATCGGCCTTTGCGCCCCCGCCGAGTTCGAACCTGTGGGTGCCCGAAACCATGCGTACGGCCGTTGAGCTGCTGCTTCGCCGCCAGCTGGCGACTGGCATGATCCGCCGGTGGCACTGCGGTTGATCTACCTGATGTTCTCCAAGCTCCTGAGCTGGATGGTGCTGCGCACCCGATCCGACACGACCAAGGAGATCGAGATCCTGGTCCTGCGTCACCAACTCGCCGTGCTCAAACGACGCACCCCTCGGCCACGAACGAGCTGGGCCGACCGCGCACTGGTCGCAGCCCTGACCCGCCTGCTACCCACTCGCCGACGCGTCGGCCTACTCGTCACACCCTCCACCATCCTGCGCTGGCACCACCGACTCGGAGCCCGCCGCTGGACCACCAACCCCACCCGAACCGGTCGACCCGCCATACCAGCCGGCCTGCGCGCCCTGGTCATCCGCTTGGCCACCGAGAACCCCACCTGGGGCCTACCGACGCATCCACGGCGAACTCACCGGCCTCGGCTACCGGATCGGCGCCTGCACGGTATGGACAATCCTGAAGACAGCAGGCGTCGATCCCTCACCCCACCGAACCGGACCCTCGTGGACTGAGTTCCTACGGAACCAGGCGCAGGCAATCCTGGCCTGCGACTTGCTCCACCTCGACACCATCACCCTGCACCGGCTCTACGCGTTCTTCGTCATCGAGCACGCCACCCGACGTGTGCACATCCTCGGCGTCACCGCGCACCCGACCGGGGCCTGGCTGACCCAGCTGGCCCGCAACCTCGCAATGAATCTCGACGACACCGGCCGCCGCTTCCGCTTCCTGATCCGAGACCGCGACGCCAAATTCACCGCCAGCTTCGACGCGGTGTTCAACGCCATCGACGTCAGCATCATCAAGACACCGGTGCGGGCACCACAGGCCAACGCGATCGCCGAACGCTTCGTCGGCACCCTCCGACGGGAGCTACTCGACCGCATCCTGATCATCAACCAGCGGCACGCCACGGCCGTGCTCCGCGAATTCGAGCGTCACTACGACACTCACCGGCCACACCGTGCGCTCGGCCAAGGCGCACCCCTCCGGCCACTCCCCCAGCGCAGAACAACCGAGACGGACACCGTCCGACGGCGAGACCGACTTGGTGGCCTTATCCATGAATATCAGCAGGTCGCATGACGTGTGCAGCGTTTCTGGCACCCACAGGGTCATCGCAGCAACCTCGGGAAGTGCAGACGCCCGGTCTCGGGGGTGAGGGCGTCGAGCACGTCGTCGGCCAGGATCCGGCCCAGCGGGTGGGCGGCCTGGTCCACCACGAGCAGCGATGAGCGCCGCGAGTCCACTAGTGCAGCGGCA
>DATDHI010000425.1:0-3045 GCA_036521655.1 Pseudonocardiaceae bacterium
AACGTTTCGGGGAGCGGCATCTGACGGCCGATCTGTTTGGAGTGCCGAAGTGCCGCGTCGATGCAGCTCATGGATGCTGGTGGGGCGCGTGATCGGGGCTTAGGTCTTGGCTTGGGATCGCTTGAGTGCTTCATATAGTGCGGTGCGTCCGATGCCGAGTTGGCGGGCGATTGCTGGCACGCTCTCCCCGTCGGTGCGTAGCCGCCGGGCCAGGCGCAGTCGTTCGGGGGTGACCACCGGGGGCCGGCCGCCGACGCGGCCCCGTTGGCGGGCCGCGGCCAGACCGGCGTTGACCCGTTCTCGAATGATCTCCCGTTCCATCTCAGCGACCGCGCCCAGGACGGTGAACACGAAGCGGCCCATGTATGTCGAGGTGTCCATGCCCTCGGTGAGTGAGCGGAAGGCGACGCCCCGATCGCGTAGCTGTTCCAGGATGCCGAGCAGGTGCTGGGCGGATCGGCCCAGTCGGTCCAGCCGCCAGACCACCAGGGCATCGCCCGCGGTCAGTTCGGCTAGGCACTGCTCCAGGACGGGCCGGTCGGCGCTGGCACCGGAGACCGCTTCGACGAAGATGCGCTCGCACCCATCTTTCTGGAGGGCGTCGCGTTGCAGCGCGGTGTCCTGGCCGGTCGTCGAGGTGCGGGCATAACCGATCCGTCTGCCCGGGCCGGGCGTGTCCACACCGGGCAGTCTACCGGGAAACAACTGTTATCCGGTAGATCGTTAACGGGGTCGGCGACCTGCGGATACACCGTCCGGAAAACCAGGCCGGAAACACGGCCACCGAGCTCACCGGATGCCGAGCCGGCCAGCGCGGCCCTCACCGCGTCACGGCTACCGGCGGTGGGCATTGTCTGCAGATCATGCTCATTGCTCCAGTTCCGGGCCTGGGGCTGCGTGGAGGCGTTGGGTCCAGTCGCGCGGAGGCATCGGCGCCGGTCTGAGTTGTTTGGGTGGCCGGTCGAGGTCGTAGTGGTAGCGGCCGTGAACCAAGATGTGTTCGGACATCGTCGGCCCGGTGTGGGAGACGTCGGCGTCGTCGATCGGGAAACCAGCCGCGCGCAGGCGCTGCACGGCGGGGCTGAGCAGCCCGGCGTTGTAAGCGGCGATGCAGTTCACTACCAGGGTGACGCACAGGGCCTGGGCGGTCTGGTCGATCAGCTGGCGGTGGCGGACCTGGCCAAGGTGGGCGAAATACACCGTCTCCCGCAGGCCGTTGAGGTTTTCACCCTTGTTCAGCTGACGACCGACCCGCTTGCGCATCTCCGGGCGTTGTAAGTAGCGCACGATGAACAGGGTCTTGACCAGGCGGCCGTAGTCCTGCAGCGCCCGGGCCAGGGCGTTTTGCCGGGGGAACGCCTGCAGCTTGGTGAGCATCAGCGAGGGCAGCACCTCACCCTCGTGGATCGAGGCGCCCAGGCGCAGCAGGTCGTCCCAACAGGCCAGGATCGGTTCCACCGTGACCCGGTTGGCCACCAACGGCGCCACCAGCTTCGGTGGGATGCTGTCGTGGGGCAGCCACAGGCGCTGGTCGGCGAGGTCGCGGATGCGGGGACAAAACAGTAGACCGACCACGTCGTAGGCGCCGAAGAGCAGGTCGGTGAACCCGGCGGTGTCGGTGGTGTGCTCGGCGATGGTCAACTCGCTGTCTCGGTCGCGCAGGGCGAAGATCTCGTCCAGAGCATGCAGGCCCTCCCGGACCCGGGTCGGGATCACCTTGGTCCCGAAGGTGGCGTAATGGTCAGTCACCGAGGTGAGCACCGACAGGCCCCGACCGAACCCGAAGTAGCGGGGCAGCGCCCCGGCGTTGGCGGCCTTGACCTGGACGGGGAAGCGTTGGCCATCGGAGGAAGCGAACGTCCCGTCGCCCCACAGCCGGGCCGCCGGCAGCCGGTGGTGGTAGTTGACCACTTCGTCGATAGCCGGGGTGAGTGTTTCCTCGCGCAGGTACCAGGCGGTGGCGTGGGCGACCTGGTCATAGGACAGGCCCGAGGCGCGGGCCATCGCCACCGGCCCGAGGTTGGTGGCCTGAGCCAGGATGGCGGCGTAGAGGTGGATCAGCATCGCCGGCGAGCGGTTCTTGGCCCCACCAGCGTGGAACAGGTGCTTCGAAAACCCGCATGCCGAGTCGATGGCGATCACCACCTCGGCCAGCTCAACCTGCGGGAACACCTCCCCGACCAGGGCCTTGAACTCTTTCACCGAGGCCGGCAGGTCATCACCGGTGTCCCGACCAACCACCAGGTGATCACCGTCGAGGCGTACCGGACCCTCGCCACGGGCCAGCATGCCCGCAAACGATGCCAGCTCCTCGTCGAGTTCCCGGCCGAGCTGGGCGATGCGCTCCGCCCCCGAGCCCGGGCGACCCACAGCGGTGCAGTAGTCACTGCGCATCTCGGCCCAGCGCTCCCGGCCCAGCAGGTAGGTCTCGGGATCGGCGTAGCGCCGGGAGCCCTGGACCCACACGTCGCCTGAGCGCAGGCCATCGCGCAGCCGCCACAACAGGGCCAGCTCCCAAAACCGGCGGGACACCGTGTCGGGCCCGGAGGCGACGAAGGGCATCCACGCTTTGGGAACGAAGGTCAACGGCGCGTCCCGGGGCACCTTGCGCCGCCCGGTCCGGTTGAGCTCCCGGAGCACCTCGATGCCGGCCAGGAGCTCGTGGGCGTCGCGGTGGGAGTGGAAGGTGAGCACCTCCAGCAACCGGGGCACGCACTGCCGCAGCTTGGAGTAATGGTCGCCCAGCAGGTCGATGTGGGAGTTGTCGGCCGGGCGGGCGATCCGCTCGCAGTCGGCCAACGCCGCCGCCAACCGGCCCTTGGGCACCGCCGCGAACAACGCCGCCAACCGATTGTCGTCCTCAAGGTCGGGGTCTAACAGCACCCGAGCGATCTCGGCCAGCAACAACACCTTGTCATTCGCGGCGGCGGCGACCGACTGCTGATAGTCACCCCACCGCTTCCGGGCCTTGGCGTTGATGTCACCCAGCAGCTTGTCGAACAGATCCACCAGCTCATCGGTGACCTCCACCACCCGCTGCGCGGC
>DATDHI010000426.1:0-11717 GCA_036521655.1 Pseudonocardiaceae bacterium
CGTACTGGTGGCGGCGGGACCCGCGCTGGCGGACGTGGTCGGCACGGTGGGCAGCGCGGAGGCTGACGATGCGGTGCTCACCAGGTTGCGTCAGCTGGCCCGGATCGGTGCGACGGCCACCGAGCAGCTCGACGCGGGGGACACCGCGGTGCTGCTCGACGTGTGGGTGCCGGTGACCACCATGCTGGTGGTGGGTCGCGGGGCGATCGGTGCGGCGCTGGCGGCTCAGTGCGGGCTGCTGGGCTGGGCGGTGCGCACCGAGAGCGCGCTGGAGCCCGCACTCGCGGCGGCGAAAGACTTCACCGCTGCTGATGTGCTGGTGCTGCTGGACCACGGGCCGGCCTTCGACGCCGTGCTGGCGGAGCTGATGCGGTCGGGACGCGGCTTCTGTGGCGCGCTGGGATCGCGGCACACCCAGGCCGCCCGGCGTACCCGGCTGCAGGCCGCCGGGCTCACCGAGGAGGAATTCGCCCGGCTGCACGGGCCGGTGGGCCTGGATCTGGGGGCAGCGACGCCGGCCGAGACGGCGGTGTCGATCGTCGGCGAGGTCCTGGCCGTGCGGCGCCGGCGTTCCGGCGGCCGGTTGGCGGGTGCGGGGGGTCGCATCGGTGGCTGACCGGACCGCCGGCTCACTGCTGTCCACCGCACTGATCCGGTTGGTCCTCGGCGCGGTGCTGGTGGGCGCCCTGGTCGTTGGTGGCACGCTGTTCCGGGTGTGGCAGGTGGCCCGGGTGGATGATCGGGCCACCGCTGACGTCGTGGTCGTGCTGGGTGCGGCGCAATACGACGGGACACCCTCAGCCGTGCTGAGCGCCCGGCTGGACCACGCCGCGCGGCTGTGGCGCGACGGGGTCGCGCCAGTGATCGTGACGGTCGGTGGCCGGCGGGCCGGCGACACCTACACCGAAGCCGAGGCCGGCCGGAACTACCTGAGCTCCTACGGGGTGCCTAGCAGTGCGGTCGTGCCGGTCGGGGAGGGCAGCGACACCCTGGAGAGCCTGCGCGCGGTGGCCAGCCGGGCGGAGACCGCGGGCTGGCACACTGTGGTGATCGTGAGCGATCCCTGGCACTCGTTGCGGGCCCGGACCATGTCCGACGATCTCGGGCTTGCTGCCTGGACGTCGCCGACCCGGAGTGGCCCGATCGTGGCGACCCGGACCGTCCAGGCCCGCTACATCGCCAGGGAGAGCGCTGCGTTGCTGCACTACCGTTTCACCCATGCCCCGGCCGGGTCGCTCGGCACTGATCTGGGGTGATCCTGGTGGGTCGCCACTACCACTACGGCGAGCACGAGCGTGCCCGGCTGCTGCCCGAACCGGCCAAGCGGGCCGCACTGCCTGGATCGGGACCGGAGCGCCGCAGCCCCTTCGCCCGGGACCGCGCCCGGGTGCTGCACTCCGCGGCGCTGCGCCGGTTGGCGGGCAAGACCCAGGTGGTCGGCCCGGGCGAGGGGGACGTGCCCAGGACCCGGCTGACCCACTCGCTGGAGGTGGCCCAGATCGGCCGCGGCATCGCCGCCGAGCTGGGCTGCGATCCGGACGTGGTGGAGACCGCGGGGCTGGCTCACGACATCGGCCACCCACCCTTCGGGCACAACGGGGAGCGGGCCCTGGACGAGGTCGCGGCGGCCTGTGGCGGGTTCGAGGGCAACGCGCAGACGTTGCGGATTCTCACCCGGCTGGAGCCCAAGCTGCTCGACCCGGGCACCGGTCGCTCGCACGGGCTCAACCTCACCAGAGCGTCGCTGGATGCCACCGTCAAGTATCCGTGGCCGCGCCGCGACGGGACGGCCAAGTTCGGCTTCTACGCCGAGGAGGCGAGGGTGTTCGGCTGGGTGCGGGAGGGCGCGCTTGAGGGTGTCCGTTGCCTCGAAGCCCAGGTGATGGACTGGGCGGACGACGTCGCGTATTCGGTGCACGACGTCGAAGACGGGATCCTGGCCGGTCGCATCTCGCTGGGTACCCTCGCCGACCCGGCCGAACGTGCGCTGCTCTCCGAGCTGGCCGCGGCGCACTTCAGCGCGCAGCGCAGCGCTGAGCTGGAGGCTGCGGCAGTGGGACTGCGTGCGCTACCGGTGTTCGACGCGCTGAGCCACTATGACGGCTCGCTGCCCGCCCAGGTTGCGTTGAAGGAGCTCACCAGCGAGCTGGTGGGGCGATTCGCCTCCGCGGTGGTGTCCGCGACACTGGCCCACTACGGTCCCGGCCCGTGCGGTCGCTACCACGCCAGCCTGGTGATACCTGGCCGGGTAGCGGCGGAGGTGGCGCTGCTGAAGGCCCTGGCGCTGCGGTTCGTGATGAGTGACCCTCGCCGGCTGGCTGTGCAAGCCCAGCAGCGGGAGCTGATCGCGCAGCTGTGCACCGCGCTGGTGCAGCGGTCGCCGCAGCCGCTGGACCCGGCATTGCGCCCGGCGTGGCACGAGGCCCGCACCGACAGCGGGAGGCTGCGAGTGGTCGTTGATCAGGTGGCTGCGTTGACTGACGCGCAGGCGGTGCGCTGGTACGCCACTTACGTGGACCCCAGCGAGAGATGAGTGTTAGGCGCCTTAGCCTCTTCTGCCAGATCGGAAATTTCCACCACCGCCACGCCGACATCGGCGAGCAATTCATAACCTTGGCAATCTGGGACAAAGAGACCGGGCTCTCGCCAGGCTATGACAACCCGAGAGATTCCCGCCTCCTCTGTCGTCGCCGAGTTCGACACCAGAGTTGTCCGAAGCCAGAAAGACAGCCCTGATGTCGAACTCGGCGACAACAGGGCAGTACGTGGCACCCCCAATCCTACTGCGGTTAGGATGGCCCTGACATCCGTCGTCCCGGAGAGCTTGATGACCCGACTGAGGCAGTCCGTTGACCGCGCTACCGCCCTGCTGGTGGGCGCTGACCTCGCGACCGACGCCACCGTGCGCGAGCTGCTGCAGCTCGCCACGCAGCGCCGCAGCATGGACCTGTCGGACCTGGCCCCGGCTGAGCAGGCGACGCTGATCGCGGAACGCTCTCAGGAGCTTCAACCCTCAGCCGGTGCGCTGGCCGAACGGATCAGCGAGGCCGGGAAGAAGGACCGGCCGTTCATCGCCAAGTTCGGTATCGACCCCACCGGTCACGAAGTTCACCTCGGCCACGTGGTGCCGATGCTTATCTTGAGCCGGTTCCAGCGCATGGGTCACCAGGTCGTGTTCATCGTCGGCGACGTGACCGCGAAGATCGGTGATCCCTCGGGCCGCTCCGACGAGCGCCCTGCGCTGACTGACGAGGACATTGCCCGGAACCTGACCACCTACCGCGAGCAGGTCACCCCGTTCTTCGACTTCAACCGCGCCCACTTCCGCCATAACGGCGACTGGCTGCGCGATATCACACTGCCCCGGATTATCGAGATCACTGCCCAGATCCCGGTCTCGATACCGCTGCAACGTGAGGACTTCCGCAAGCGACTGGAAGCCGGTCAGGGGCTGTCGGTGGCCGAACTGATGTACTCGGTCGTCATGGCCCTGGACTCGGTGGAGGTCAACTGCGACCTGGAAGTCGGGGGCATCGACCAGTTCCTCAACATGCAGATGTGCCGGAAGGTCATGGACATCTGCGGGCAGGTCCCGGAGCTGGTGGTCGCGACCCCGCTCATCGAGGGCACCGACGGCACTGGGGCGAAGATGTCCAAGTCCCGGGGTAACTACGTGCCCTTGACCGCGCCTGCTGGAGAGGTCTTCGGCAAGATCATGTCCGTGCCCGACCGCGTGCTGGAGCCTTACTTCCGGGCGTTGAGCGAGTGGCGCGACTCCGAACTCGCCGTGATCAGCGAGCGGCTGGCGGCCGGGTCCCTGCATCCGATGGATCTGAAGAAGATCCTTGCCGGTGAGATCACCGCTGCCATCCACGGCGTCGACGTCGCGATGAAGGCACGCGAGGAGTTCGTCGCCCGCTTCTCCACGCGCACGTTCGGTGACGTCGAGGGCCTGCTCACCGTCACAGACCTGAGCCGGCCGGTGACCGAGGTGGTCAAAACACTCGGCTTCGCCAAGAGCCACGGCGATGTCCGCCGCGTCGCCCAGCAGAACGGCCTGCGCCTCGTCGTCGAGTCCGAGGGCGGCCAGAACCAGGTCACCGTCACCGCCGATGAGGTGCGCGAACCCCTCGCTACCGTGATCAAGGACAAGCTTGACGGTCAGATTGGCGACATCTACCTGAAGGTCGGGCGCAAGCTCGCGCGGATCGACACCACGCGCTGACACCGCCTAAGCGGCGGGTGACAGCTTCCTCGTCGGCGCCCCGGGTCGGGATGGTCACCCCGTCCGGGGGATGCCCGAGGTCCCCCGTCGGGTGGACGGTGCAGGGCCGACGGTGCTGTCGCGCCTGGTCCCGGCGGCCATCTACGGAGATGAGGGCTCATGGCGACGATGCGGTACGAGTTCCGTGTGGATGGCCGGATGTCCGAGGCGGACCGGGCCGCCTTCCACGACATGCGGATCACCGAGTCGCCCCCGCAGACCGTTATCGACGGCGTCGTCGTCGACGAGGCGCACCTGCAGGGGATCATCGTGCAGCTGCACACGCTGGGTCTCACGGTGGTCTCCGTCCATCCCTGCCCCGGCTGACAACCTGGCCGGTCCCCGACGCTCACCCGCTCCGGGTGGCGCCCGTGCGACGCCGGTGCGCTGAGACTGCACACTGGTTCCCCGAGGAACGGAGTTCGGCCGTGTCGGATCTCGAAATCGAGCGCACAGAGTCACTGACCCGGCAGGAGGCCGCTCGCTACCTCTCAGCGCTGGCCACCGCGCTCGCCGACGGTGGTCAGGTGGAGGTGGCGTTGGGCAACAGCACCCTCAGACTCCGTGTCCCGGAGCACGTCCAGTGCGAGATCGAGGTAGAGGTCGACGGAGACGAGGTCGAGCTGGAACTGGAGCTCAAATGGTCGACTGCTGATCAGGCCGCGTCGCCGACGAAGCCTGCTGCGGGGCATCCCAAGGCTGCGGCCCGGGCAGTCAAGAGCTGACCTGCACGCGGACATCAGCCGGTCGGCCGGCTAGGACCCGCAGCAGGGCCGTCACGGCCCGCCACAGGCCAGCGGGCGCAGCGGCGGCGGGCGACACGCCGGGTGCGTTCAAGGGCGTGCGGACGCGCAGCGCGCCCGGCAGCGAGCGGAACTGCAAGGGCGGAGGCAGCCGGAGCGCCTCCCCATCAACCCCGACGTCGATCAACGGCTCGGCGGAGCCGATCATGAAGTCGGGTGTGGTCCATTCCTGGTAGCCGTGGAACCGGTGGATGGCTCCCGTGGCCTCGGCCGAGATCAGTGCGGGCAGGTCTGCGGCTCGATCGACGGTCACGGTGACGACGCCGAGTACGCCCTCGTCGATCCGGGCGCGGGTGCCGAAGCCGGTCATGCTGTCGAGGTGGTAGGTGTTGTTGGACACCAGGACCAGGTCGGCCGAGGTCTGGGGCTGGCCGTCGGGGCGATCGAAGCGCAGGTCGAACCGGGCTGCTTGGGGTCCGAGCAGGTCGGGCAGCATCTGCGCGGTGGTGGCGAGCTTGGCGTTGCGGTAGGCGTCGGACTGCACGACTGTCGCGTAGACGCCGAGCGAGGCGTTGTTGACGAAGACCCGGTCGCCGATCAGGGCGAGGTCGATGCGCCGTTCGACTGCGTCGCCGTAGGCGTCCAGCGCCCCTACGACGTCGGCCCGGTCGAGTCCGAGGTCGAGCGCGAAGTGGTTGCGGGTGCCCGCGGGCACGCACACGAAGGCCACGTCGTGCTGGCGGGCCACGTCGGCCACCAGGGCCTGCGATCCGTCGCCGCCGGCCATCCCGATGACGTCGGCGCCCCCGGCGACGGCTGCCTCGGCGAGCGCTCGCAGGTCGTCGCCCCGGCGCAGCACGGTCGGCGTCACGCCGCGGCGCCTGGCCTCCTCTTCCAGGTTGAACCGGCCGGCCTTCCCACCCCCCGACCATGGGTTCATGAGCAGCACTCCGTGACGCGCCGGACCTGCGGACCGGCTGGCGGACGGCGCCCGGGCGAGGTCGTGCCCCAGCGCCGCCCTCGCGGCGGCAATCGAGGCCAGCACCAGCACGGCCACGATCCCGATCCGCACCAACGAGCTGACGTTGAGTAACCACACCGTGCCCAGCAGCGCCGCGACGCCAACGGCCGCCGCGAGGACCCGCAGCGCGCCGCGGTGCACCAGCGCCGTCCACCCCGCGACCACCGCGATCATCAGCGCGAGCAGCACCAGCAGAGCCAGCAGCGGGTTGTAGAGGACGCCTGTGGCCGCGGTGACCATGGCGGCGGCGAGGGCGAGCAGGGCGGTGGCCGCGGCTACCCGCCGGCTCGGCGACGGCCGTGGCGCAGGTTGGCCGGTCACCGTGGACCGCGATCGGGAAGCGCGCTCTGCGGGGTGGACGGGGGCGCCGTGGCCGTGGGCGCTGTGGAGGGGGGCCCGGTGGAGGGGCGCCCGGCGGAGGAGGCTGTGGAGGGGACAGGGGTCAGCCGGGCGGTCGTGACGTGGGCGACCACCACGGCCACGATGACCAGCGGGGTGACGGCGAGACCATCGGCCTGCAGCAGCAGGGTGGCCAGCAGGACTGAGGTGAAGGGGAGCCGCAGCATGGTCACGCACATTGCGCCGATGCCCATCGCCGCGGCGGGAACCATCGGCAGGCCCGGCAGGTGGGACAGCAGGATCCCGCCCGCCGCACCGAGGTACATGGAGGGGAACACGGGTCCGCCGCGAAAGCCGCCCAGAGCCACGCCGTAGGCCAGCCCCTTGCATGCGAGCAGCAGCAGCAGCGCCCCGACCGAGTAGCCGGCGCTGCCGACCAGCAACGGGCCGAGCTGATCCTGGCCGGAGAACAGCACGTCCGACGATTTCTCGGCGGTCACCGCCGTGTACCCGACGGCGAGGGCACCGATGACCAGGCCGGCGACCGGAGTGACCAGCAGCAGGCGATCCTCCACGTGCGGTTTCAGCGCCAGGGCGAGCCGCCGGATGCCCGTCCCGAACACCGCGGCCAGCACGCCGATCACTAGTGCCCAGCCGAATTGGGCGATGTCCGGCCGTAGGAATGGAGGCAGGCCGGGCAACGCCAGCGACACCGCGCCCAGGCCGGTCAGGGAATCCAACCCAATGAAGATCACCGTTCCCACGCCGGCGGCCAGCAGACCCGGCACCAGGACCAGGCCCAGTGTCGGGCCGCCCAGGCCGGACGCTTCCATCAGCAGGAACGCACCCAGCAGTGGTGACCCCAGCAGGGTGCTGATCGCCGCGAAGCTGCCGGTCGCGCCGACGACGCCGACTGCCTGTGCTGGTGCGTCGCGCCTGAGCAGCCGGAACACCGCGGCGGCGAGGCCGGCGCCCAGCGCGATCAGCGGTCCCTCGGGGCCGAGGACCACGCCGAGGCTGAGGCTGGCCAGCGCCGCGAGCGCGATGCCTGGCAGCTTGCGGGCCGCCGCCGGGCCGCCGCCCGCCTTGAACCCCTCCGCGGGTGACTCCCCGCCCCGGCCGGGTAGGTAGCGGATCGTCAGCCCGACCAGGACGCCGGCCAGCACGAGCGGAGGTACCGGCCACCAGAGTGGTTCGCCAGCGAAACCGAGCGTCGCGGGGAGATCCGTGAACACCCATCGCTGGAGCAGCGCGACGAGTTGCAGGAAGAAGTAGGCCGCCGCGGAGATCGGCACGCCGAGGATGGCCGCGAACAGGAGCAGCCCGAGATAGTTGCGGGACCGCAGCAGAGTTGCCGGGTCCGTTGGCAGCGGCGCCGCGGCCGGTTGCTCCGGAACCCCGGCGGCCGCGGTCATCGGGCCCGTCCGCGGTTCTCGTGCATTCTTTCCGGCTCGCCCACTCTCAGGGATTGCGCACCATCCCGGCCTCTGTCGGTAGCGACACCATTCATCATCTGAGTTCCGGGGCCATCACCCCACGCGGATGACCGCCGGGGACCAGGACCGCGGGATCGGGCAGCGCCACGCGCGGCAAGCCAGGCAGCTCGTCGGGCCGGTGGGTGACGATGAGTGTCGTGCGGCCGGTGGTGAAGTCCAGCAGGTCGGCACACAGCGCGGCGGCGGTGCCGGCGTCCAGGTGTGCCGTCGGCTCGTCCAGCAGCAGTATCGGCCGGTCCGCGAGCAGCGCCCGGGCCACCCCGATCCGCTGGCGTTCCCCGCCGGAGACCCGCCCCCCATGCCGGCCGACCGGTGTCTCCAGCCCCTCGGGCAGCCCGGCCACCCAGCCACCCAGCCCCGCCCGGCGCAGCGCCGCCAGGAGCTGATCGTCGCCCGCCCCCGGGCGGGCAAGCAGCAGGTTCTGCCGCAGGGTGCTGTCGAACAGGTGCGTGGCGGGGCCGCACCAGGCGATCCGGCGGCGCAGGTCCTCGCCGAGGATCTGCCTGGCATCCACGCCGTCCACCAGCACCCGTCCCGCTCGCGCGTCCACCGTGCGCATGAGGGCGGCCAGTACGGTGCTCTTTCCGCAGCCCGATGGCCCGGTCAGGACCACCCGGGCGAGTGCCGGCACCGTGAGGTCGACGCCGCTCGCCGCGTCCCAGTCGGCGTCCGGCCAGCGGACCGCGAGGTTCTGCGCAGCGAGGGTGCGAGCGGCTGGTGCGGGCAGCGGGTCAGCGGGCTCGGACACCGCGGGGGATCCGCGTTCCAGGTTGCTCAGCCTCCGGGTAGCCGGTAGCGCGGTGGCCAGCCGGTTCGCCGCGTCGGGCAGCGTTGCCACCAGTTCCGCGGTGGCCAGCGGGGTGAGGGCCAGCACGGCCAGCACGGTGCCCGGCACGACCCCCGCGCGCACCGCGACCACCCCGAGTGCAGTACAGACCAGGGTGGCCAACCCCACGGACAGCACGGCGACCGCGCTGCCCAGACCCGTTGCGGTGGCAGCCCGCCGCTGCAACGCGGTCAGCCGGCGGTCCAGACCGGCGATCGTGGCCCGGCGTTGCCCTGCGGCACCGAAGGCGAGCAGGTCGGCACAGCCGTCGATCAGCTCGACGGTGGCACCGGCGAGCGCACCCCGCGCCGACGCCGTCCGGCGGCCTGACCTCCGGCCGACCACCACGGTGAGGGCCGGCGCGAGGACCCCGGCGCCGAGCAGGCCCGCCGCTAGCGCCAGCCCCGCGCTGGACAGCAGCAAGCCCAACGCCAGCACCGCCGCCAGCCCGACGACCGTGGCGCAGGCCAGCGGCACGAGGGCGCGGACCAGGACGTCCTGTTGAGCGTCGATGTCGCCGACCAGCCTGGCCAGCAGATCCCCCCTGCGCATGCGGCCGGTGGCCGCCGCCCCGGACCGCACCAGCGCCTGCCAGAGCCGAACCCGCAGGCCCGCGACCATCCGCAGCGCGACGTCATGCGACGCCAGCCGCTCAAGGTAGCGCAGGACGCCCTTGGCCAGGCCGAATGTTCGCACCGCCACGATCGCGACCATGAGCGTGAGCACCGGTGGGTGCAGGGCCGCGGCCGAGATGAGCCACGCTGAGGTGGCTGCCAGGGCCACCGCGCAGCCCAGGGCGCCGCTGCCCGCGAGTACGGCGGCGACGAGGCGGCCGCGGTGCGGGCCGACGGCGCCGGCCAGCCACCGCAGCGCACCGCCGCGGGCCTGAGCAGGGTGTGCACCACGGGCGTACAGGGTGTGCACCAGAGGGCGACACGCCGGGTAGGGGGTGGACGTGCTGGCCGGGATCGCCGTTGGGTGGTGCTCGTGCGGTGGGTGTCCGGGTAGTGAGAC
The DNA here is from genome assembly GCA_036521655.1 of Pseudonocardiaceae bacterium. Classification (GTDB taxonomy): domain Bacteria; phylum Actinomycetota; class Actinomycetes; order Mycobacteriales; family Pseudonocardiaceae. Next base: position 9,704 of record DATDHI010000426.1, read on the forward strand.
GACGCGATCGCACAGGCCCAGCACGGCAGGCCGGTGGCTGACCACCACCGCGGTGCGCCCGGCCAGGGCCGCCGGAAGGGCGGCGAGAATGGCGGCCTCGGTGGCGGCATCAACGCCCTCGGTGGGTTCGTCGAGCAGCAGCACTGGCCGGTCGGCGAGCATCGCCCGGGCCAGCGCGACCCGGCGTTGCTGCCCGGTGGACAGCCCGTGACCCCGTTCGTGCACCTCGGTGTGCAGCGGGAGGTCCAGCGCCGCGGCCGCGGCCGCGGCGGCGAGCTGCGCGCCGGAGGCGTCCGGGGCGGCGATGCGCAGGTTGTCGGCGATGCTTCCGCACAACAGCACCGGGTGCTGCGGCACCCAAGCAATCCGGCGCAGCCAGGCGCTGCTGTCCACCTCGGCGAGGTTGACGCCGCCGACGAGCACCTCGCCCCGGTCGGGTCGGCGCCAGCCGAGCAGCAGATCGAGCAGCGTGGACTTGCCGGCTCCACTGGGTCCGGTCAGCCCGAGCACCTCGCCCGGAGCCACCTCGATCGTCACCGCGTCGAGTACCGGACCCGACCGTCCGTCCACGCCCACGCCGCGCAGCTGCACCGCGCCGAAGGGCGCCGGCCGGGAGGTGCCCCGAGCCAGTGGCGTCAGTTCGAGCACCGCGAAGAGCTCCTCGGCGGCGGCGGCACCCTCCGCGCTGTCGTGGAAGCGGGCGCCGAGGGCGCGCAGCGGCAGGTACACCTCGGGTGCCAGCATGATCACCAGCAGGCCGGTGGCCAGGTTCAGCCGGCCGTCCACCAGGCGCAGCCCGACTGACACCGCGACCAGCGCCACGGACAAGGTGGCCAGCACCTCCAGCGCGAGTGCGGAGAGGAACGCGACCCGCAGGCTGCGCATGGTCTCAGCGCGGTAGCGCTGCGACATCTCGGCGATCCGCCGGCTCTGCGGCCGGGCCCGCCCGAACGCGGTCAGCACCTCCAACCCGGCCACCAGGTCCAGGAAGTGGTGCCCGAGGACGGCGAGCGTGCGCCATTGCCGCGACACCTGGCGTTGCGTGTGCAGGCCGATGAGCACCATGAACAGCGGGATCAGCGGGACGGTCAGGCCGACGATCAGCGCCGAGACCCAGTCAGCGGTGAGGATCCGCACCCCCACCACGAGCGGCACTACCGCGGCGACGATCAGTTGCGGGAGGTAGCGGCTGAGGTAGCCCTCGAGTCCGTCCACGCCACGGCCGGCCAGCGTCGCCAGCCGGCCCGTCGAGGGAAGCTCCGGATGGCGCGGGCCGAGTCGCAGCACGTGGTCCAGCAGCGCCGACCGCAGTTGCCCGATGACCGACGCCGAGGCCCGGTGCGCGGCGGCCTCAGCGGCCCAGCTCAGGGCGGCTCGGCCGGCCACGGCACCCAGCAGCAGGCTTAGCGGGACCGCCAGCTCGGTCAGCCCCGCTCCGCCGAGGAACGCCCGGGCGATGATGTCCGCCAGCAGCCCCGCCTGGATGATCAGCAGTGCCGCGGTCGCCACCCCGGTCACGGCCGCCAGCACGACGAACCCACGGGCCGCCGATGCGTGCCGCAGCAGCCTCGGGTCCAGCGGCCTCACCGCTGGGGCGGGTCGTACGGTTCGCGCGTGTCGATCTGCCGGGTGGTGAAGGCTCGTTCCCGCCGGATGTCCCTGGCGAATGTGGCGAACCAGGTCAATATCGCACCGAACCGGTTGCGGAACCCGGTGAGGAAGGCGATGTGAATGAACAACCAGGCCAGCCAGCCCAGGAATCCGGACAACCGCAGTGGCCCGACTGAGATGACAGCGTTGCCCCGGGACAGGTACGCGGCCGAGCCGAAGTCGCGATATCGGAACGCCTTCACCTGCTTGCCGCCGGTGATCTGGTGACGGATGCGGCGGCCCGCGTAGAAGCCCGACTGCATGGCGACCTCGGCGACCCCGGGCAGCCCGTCGTGGTTCATCAGATCTCCGACGACCGAGATCTCGGGGTGGTCCGGGATGGTCAGGTCCGCTCCGACGAGGA
>DATDHI010000427.1:0-4884 GCA_036521655.1 Pseudonocardiaceae bacterium
CCAACCCGAGGCGACACACGGGCCATCGGGCTGCCACCAACCCGAAACGCCCCCGAAACGATCACCAATCCGAGACAGAGATCAACTCATCTGCTTACTCGCGGAATCGGGTCAGAAAGGTGGCCAGTTCCGGCGCGGTCAGCGCGTCGATCTCGCCTACTACGGTGACCACCCGAGCGTCGGACCCGTGCTCGGTGACCTGCAGACCCAGGATGTCGGCGGGGAAGTTGCTGCCCACATTCACATACACGCTCCGCACGATACCTGGCAGGTCGGACAGACGCGGCCGGGCCGGCGCTGCTGATCGGTTGCCTGCAGCGTCGCTGCTGCGTGCCGCGGTGATCCGGGGCTATCGCTCGTGCGAATCGACCGTCACGGCGCGCGAGGTGCAGGGCCCAGGTGGGCCCGGGACGCACTGAACGACCTGAACCCCCGCTCCTGATCTGCTACGTTTCCGGCGTCGGCGGGGCGGGGTGGACCGCGCCCCCTTGGCGACCCACCACGTCCCACCACGTCCCGCCTGACCCTGGGCCATCCCGGAGCTGAGCCCGGACGGCTGCCGTCGTCGGGGTTCTGGACTCGACAGTCGGGCATTTTCGGCGGTAGGAAGGACGGCGTGTTGGGCACTGGCGACACCGACCAGCATGGCCAAGCATTGACCCACCTGGCGTTGCTGTACGGGTCGAAGGAGGAGCTTCTGGCGGGCGCTGTCCCGTTCATTAAGGATGGCTTAGACCGCGACGAACCCATCCGGATCGTGACCACAATCCGTAATGCCGGCTGGCTGCGGATGGCGCTGGGGGCGGATGCCCGGCGGGTGGTGTTCGGCGATAGCAGGCAGTGGTATCGGCATCCGGCGCGAACGCTGGCTGCGGTGCACAGCGCTGTGCGGGCGGCGATCGCTGACGGGAAGCGACTGCGGATGATCGGCGAGCCGTTGTGGGCCAGCTCCGGCCAGGAGAGCAGGGAGCGGGCTCGACACGAATCGCTTATCAACGTCGCGCTCGCCAAGGCCAACGCCTCGTTGGTGTGCACCTATGACACTCGCGAGGTGGATTCCGAGGTCGTGGCCCAGGTGGGCCGGACTCATCCCGTGCTGGTGATCCACGGAGGCGCCCGGCCGAGCCCTAGCTATACCGACCCGGCGGTGTTCAGCGCCGAATGCGACAAGTCACCCTTGCCCGCGCCGCCCTCCTGGGCCGTGGGGCTGGCGTTCAACCGGCTGGGTCAGCTGGCTAGCTTGCGCGCGTTCATAGCCTCCTACGCTGCCTGGGCAGGAGCGACCGCGCAGTCCGTCGAGCAGTTCGTGCAGGCCGTCGACGAGGTCGCGACGAACGCGATCGAGCATGGCGGCGGATCGGGTGTGCTGCAGGTCTGGACCGGCCCGCACACGATGTCGTGCGAAGTCAGCGACGTCGGCGGAGGATTGCGCGACCCCTTGGCCGGGCACCTTCCCCCTCCCACCGGGCGTGCGGGCGGACGGGGGCTGTGGTTGGCCCGGCAGTTGTGCGATCTCGTCGAATTGCGCAGCGACTCGGCAGGCACGACCGTAAGGCTGCATCTGACCCCGCACTGACGACCGGAGATGGGTTCGTCGATTCTGGCAGGCGACCACCGCGGCTCCGCCGTGCTCACCCCGGCGGGGTGAGGTCGGGGACGTAGGTCTGCGCCTCCCGCGGTGGCCGTTGGTAGCCACGCGACGGTGGTCGGGGAGGTAGCTGCACCGGCCGCCGCTGCACTTTGTGGTACTCGATGGTGGACAACAGGTGGGCGATCATGTTGACGCGCGCCCGCCGCTTGTCATCGCTCTCCACGACATACCATGGAGCCTCAGCAACATCGGTGTGCACGAACATCTCGTCTTTGGCACGCGAGTAGTCCTCCCACCGAGTGACCGACTCCACATCCATCGGGGAAAGTTTCCAGCGCCGCATCGGGTCCTTCAGCCGCTTCCGGAAACGGCGTAGCAGCTGTCGTCAATTTGCCAGCCTTAGCGGCCACGGCCATTCCTCCTGCCGGGAGACGCCAGATCGTCGCTGGCGGACGGCATGAGGTCACGCCCGGCAGCGCCATCCTTAACCGGGCCGCCGTTGGCGGATGCCGGCGGCGTGGTTACCTGCTGCGGCTGGTCGAAGCCGGCTGGAGTCGCGGGAGCGGGTCCGGATCGCAGCAGCAGCGCCCCCAGCGCTCCCAGGGCGCTGAGCCCGGCCGCGACCAGGAACAGGTCATCCAGCCCGCTGACGAAGACCTGCAGTTGGGTCTGCTGGTAGGTGGCGTACATGCCAGCCCAGTCCGGGGCGGTCGGGCCGAGGTGTGGGGTGACGGTGTTGGCAGGCAACAACGCGGCGCGCCCGGCCATCTGCTGGGCCCGCTGGGTGGTAAAGATCGCGGTGAGCACGGCTAACCCGAGCGCGGCCGAGGTCCGTTGCGCGACGTTGTTGAACGCGCTCGCGGCGCCGACCTGGGCCGCAGGGACAATCGCGATCCCCCCCGTCATGATCGGCATGATGGCCAGCCCCAAGCCCACGGCACGCATCATGAGCCACCATATGACCTGCTCGCGGGACGTGTCGATGGTCAGGTTATGCATCAGATAGGTGGCAGCGGCCACGATCGTCACGCCGATGGTCGCCGGCCAGCGGGGCCCGATGCGGTCATAGACCCGCCCCGCGATGGGCATCAACACCGCCATCACCAGCGCCTGGGGCAGCAGGGTGAGACCGGCATCGAATGCCCCCAGTCCCTGCACCTCCTGCAGGAACAGCGGAATGTAAAACAACACCCCGAACAGCCCGACCATCAACACTGAGATCAACAGCAACGAGTTGGTGAACGGCCAATAACGGAACACCCGCACATCCAGCAACGGGTCGGCGACCTCCAGCTCGATCACCACGAACAACGCCAGGCTCAGCACACTGACGGTGATCAGACCCAGGACCCGGTAAGAGCCCCACCCCCAGGACTCGCCCTCTGACAGCGCCAGCAGCAGCGCGAACAACCCACCCGCAATGGTGACAAAACCCAGCACGTCGAACTGGCGCCCGGCTCGCCCGGGGAACCCCGGCAACACCAGTGCCGCGGCCACCGCGCCCAGGATTCCTACCGGCACGTTGATGAAGAAGATCAACCGCCAGTCCACGTACTCGACCAGATACCCGCCCAGGGTCGGTCCGATCGCCGGGGCCACCACGATCCCCAGCCCGTACAAACCCATCGCGGCGCCGATCTTCTCCCGCGGCACTATCCGGTACAGCATCGACAACGAGACCACCGGCAGGATCCCGCCCGGGATCGCCTGCACGATCCGGAAGATCACCAGGCTGTTCAGATCCCAGGCCAGCCCGCACAGCGCTGACCCAGCGGCGAACGTCAGCAGCGACAGGATGTACAGCCGGTTCAACCCGAAGCGATCCCCCAGCCATGCACTGGCCGGCACCACCACGCCCAGTGCCAGCGTGTACGCCGTGACCACCCACTGCACGTCGTCGGTGGTCACCCCGAACTCGGTCTGAAGGGTCGGGATGGCCACATTGACGATGCTGGTATCCAGGATCGACATGAACATCCCGACGATCAGCACCACCAGCGGCAGCCCCCAGCGCGCCTGGGCGCCCTCTTCGGTGGGCACCCCACCAGCGGGCCGAGCGACGGGAGGGCTCGCAGCCGGCTGCCTGTCGGTCGTTGTCACCGAATCGTCAGCCCGGTTACGGCTACTGGTGGTGTGAGCTCCTGGCTCCCGGCCACGACCTGGCCCGCAGGATGGCCGGTGTGCACGTAGGTATCACCGCGCAGCCAGGAGGCGACGGCGGCGATGAGGCAGGCGGCGATGGCGAAGGCGACGGTCAACCCGTTGGAAAACGGCCCCGAGATCAACGCCGGGAAAAGACCGCGACCGGGCAGGGCAGCCAACCGGGCCGCATCACCGGCGGGCACGCCATGGGCGAGGAGTCCGCTGGTCAGCGTCTGTGGCAGCGTCTGGGCCAAACCAAGCACCATCAGGCTGAAGAACACCCCGATCGACAACAGGCCCGCCTGCCGCCGCTGCGCTCGGCCCGCCGCGGCCGGTATCGGCGTCGTGGCCACCGCCTCCGATCCAGGCGGTGTTGATTGCTTCATACAGCTAACATAAGCAGCGCCGTCCCCCACTGCAACCCACGCGCCAGTCGAGAACTCTCAGATACGGCGCTCCGCCAGCCGGGCGGCTGCGGCGCAGCTCGGTGAGAAGTGCCGTGGGGGCTGGGGGACGGTCGGTGGACAGCAGGTGCATAGAACTCCCCTGGTGTCAGGTCATCAGGATGGTTTCTCCGGCGGCGTCGAGACGTGCCTGGATTCCGGCCATGATCTCTCGCGCTTCGGCGATCTCGGCGGCATCAGGTCGCGGGCTGAGTGAGCCAAGGTTCATCGCGACTTGGTCTGGGGTGGTGAAACCGACAAGTGCGACAGCGTGGGGCGAGCGGTCCAGGCATCCCCAGAGTGCGATGCGGATCAGGTCTTCGGTGTGCGGGCCGACAATGGCGCTTACGGAGTCGAGTCCGGCGTTGATGATCTCGATTGCGTCGGGTTGGAACCAGCGTTTGCGGAGTCGGTGGTCTCCTTCTCCGAAGGCGCGCGGGGCATTCGTGCGGTGGGTTCCGGTGAGGAGCCCTTGTCCGAGCGGCTTGCTGATGAGCATGCCGACGTGGTGTTCCTCGGCGAAGGAGAACACGCCCTCGGAGCGATGTGGTGGCGTCAGGAGGTTGTCTCTGACCCGATTCCGCGAGTAGTGGCGCGACACGGTCTGCAGATGATGATAGGTGCCCTTCTGACCTGGGATGATGGCAGTTACGAGGCCACAACCATCCCGGTGGAGAGGACACCTATCAGGTGAGCAGAGTACGTGAG
>DATDHI010000428.1:0-4412 GCA_036521655.1 Pseudonocardiaceae bacterium
TTTCTGGGGCTCATGCAGATCTCGACAATCCGCATTGTCCCAGTTCAGGGGCACCCTTCCTCGCTCCGACGCCCGGAAAATCCATAATCACAAAATCGCCGTGAATACCCGAGGTAGACGTCGGCGCGGCGATGATGTGTCGATAGCGCTCCGAGCAGATCCCGACCATCGCCAGCGCAGAGACTGATCACCTGCCAGGGCCTACCGGGAAGACTGTCCAGCGCGGTGCGGATTTCTTGCTGCACGATCTCCAAGCGTTGGGTGAGCGCTGACTCGGGGGTCGTCGTAAGCGCCGTGCCATGCCTTCCAGTCCATGTTCATCCTTTCTGTGTCCCCGTCAAGTCTGTGTCCCTGTCAAGCGTCGGCGGAGACTCGCTCAGCGACGTAGGTGGCCCAGTCGCGGCCGGCCAGGGTGGCGCACTGGACAGCGGTTGTGATCGAGAGGCCGAGCACGTCGGCCAGCACGGTGGAGGGGAGCTCGCCGGCAAGGGAGATCAGTGCTGCGTTGCGTGCGGGTCTGGTGTCGATGTTGTAGTCGCGGAGCTTGTCCTGGAAGCCGGTCTGGGTAGTCGGCCCTCCAGGGGTGAGGCCGGGGAACAACCAGCGTGAGGTGGTCTCGCTGGTGACCAGCCGGGCTCGGGTGAGCGGGGTCTCCGCGAGCCGGTGGATCAGCACCGCGAGGCGAGGTGGGAGCGGGAGGGGGTGTCGGCCGGCCCGGAGGAAGCTGCGGGTGTTGGTGGTGTGGACCTGGTCGATGGTGAGATGCCGGATCCGAGACAGCGGCAGCCCGAACAGCAGCACCAGGGCCCCAGCGACTCGGATATCGAGGGGCATCGTCTCGTCGGTGAGGTAGCACTGGAAAAGGTCCCAGCGGTTGGCCTCGTCCAGGATCTGGTCGGGGCTTGCCTGGGCAGTGTGGGAACGGTGAGCGGACGAGTGAGTTCTCGAGCGGTGGCCCAGGAGAGGAAGTAGCGGATGGTGTAGCTGCTGGAGTTGCCGGCGGCCAACCATGCTTCGAGGGAGGGCTGGTCGAGCTGAGCGAGGGAAAGCTGCTGCTCGTCGAGCCAGGTCAGCAGGTCGAGGGTGACCATGATGCGGGTGCGGAGATAGCCGCCGGCAGTGGCGGGCTGGCGGCGGTTCGCGGCGCGGCGACGGGCTCGGCGGAGCAGGAACCAGTGCACGAAGGGTCGGATCAGTCGGGCGTGCTCGTCTGGTCTGCTGGCCAACACGGTGTTCAGCCACTGTGGCAGGCGCTCCAGGTCGTCATGTCGTTCGGACAGGACACCGGTGTGGACCAGCATCTGGCGAACGTAAAACTCGTGGCGCCCGGGCGGCAGCTGATCGAGGACCTCGTGGCTCAGCGCGGCGCCGTCGGTGGCCAGCTTGGCGAGCAGCCGCGCGTTGGGGCTGTTGCGCAGCCACGCGATGAGGGTGCGAGGCGATTCGGAACTCGCTAGCGCGCTCTCGAGCGGGCGTAGTTGGGCCGAGACCTGTCCGTCGGGGCCGCTGAGAAGCTCGGTCACACGATCGCCGAGAACGCAGTGCGCGCACCGGTCGGGCAGATAGTGCCGGCCTGGACGCCCGCAGGTGAGGCAGCGGGGGTCGAAGCCGGTGCCGGCGCAGGGGCCACAGATCACGGCACCCTGGTCATCCTCGGCCACCAGCACGTGGATCTGCTGGCAATGGGCGCACGTGCTGGGTGTGTCGAGCAGCGTGTTGTGGCAAGTGACGCAGAGCGGAGCGATCGGCCAGCGGGTGTGTATCCGTTTGGGTCGTCCGCACCGACAACAGCTCTCGGTGCCCTTGGGCAGGCAAGACGGGCAGAACCAGCGCCGGTCGGGGCCGTAGCGTCGACACGGTCGGATCTCGGCGCAGCCTGCGCAGACCTTGTCCAGGCTGAGGCGGCAGAACCGGCACAGCTCCAATTCGGTGCCATCGCCGTCGACCTGGCTGGTCAGTAGCCGGATGCGGCCGCAGCGGCCGCAGCGACGTCGGGGCCGCGGCGAGCGGTAGCAGTCTCGGCAGATCGTTCCCTCCGGTCCGTTGACCTTGGCTGGAGCGTGCTCGCCGCACAGGCCGCAGCGGTGTCGGGGTTGGGTCCAGCACCCCAGGCAGAGCGGGTTCCCGTCGGCCAGGCGGGTCACCGGCATCCGGCGACGTCCGCACCGTCCGCAGTCCTCGACGACCTCGGCGTCGACCCGGTAGCAGGGATAGCAGATGCCGCCTTCGCGACGGCGGGCGGCGATACGGGTGTCGGTCCGGCCGCAGCGAGCGCAGGTGGCCACGCTGGCGCGGACCGCGCACATCTGGCACAGCCGCCCGTTCGGGCCCGATCGGGGCAACTCGCGGGTGAGCTTGCTGCACCCGGCGCAGGCCGGCCGCGTCACGGCCGTGTGTCCGATGTCGTAGAGAGTGTGGGCGAGGCGGATGACGACCGCCGGGCAACGGGGGTCGCCGGAGACCAGAGCGTCGGGGTGGATGGCGAGGTGATCGACCAGCTGCTTGAGTGCGATCCCGCTCCCCGCGCGCGCTGCCTGCAGGACCGCGCCGGTGTCAGCGTCGGTTAGCTCGGGCAGCGTGGTGGCCAGCGCGGTCAGTACCGCGTGCCGGAGCCTCTCCCGGTGTTCGGCCCGGCGCTGGTCGCGCAGCCTGGTCACAGGCCCTCCGGGCGGCGGATCGTGGTCCGACGCACCCGCGGCGGCGGGTTCTTGGTGTCGCTGGCGGTTCGCCGCAGCTCGGTGTTGACCACCTGGACCTCGATCAGGTCGTTGGGCAGACAGCCCAGGATGTCGCACAACGCCGCAAGGGTGTCCATCGAGAGCCGCTGCGGGTGCTGGGTGACCAGCCGGAACACCTGCTCGCGAGACAGCGTGATGCCCCGTTCGGCCAGCAGCGGCACCAGGTCCGAGGTTTGGTAGAGCCCCTTCTCGGCCATCCGGAGTCGCAGATGCCACTGGATGCCCATCTTCTTGATCACGGCTGGTCCTCCCACAGCGCGCCGTCGTGCTTGCTCAGCGCTCGTTGGACCAGCCGGTTGCGGTACTCCTCGGACACACCGCTGTAGAGGGCCGTGGTGCTGCCCCAGGCATGCCCGCACTGGTCTTGGACGAACTTCTCCGGATAGTCAAACTCGATCAAGTGGGTCACGAAGCTGTGCCGCAGCGAATGAAGATCGAGCTCGGAGGGTAGGCCGGCCAGCTCGCGGACGGCCTCGAAGGCGCGGTTGAGCCGGCGGCGTGAGATCCGCCCGCCGCGTTCGGTGACCCACATGGCCGGGTGATTGGTGGGCGCCAGCAGCGGGCGGACCTCGGTGAGGTAGTGGTCCAGCACCGGCACGATCCAGTCCAGCTCACGCACGGTGAACACCCCTCGCCGCTTGGGCGGGCTGCCCTTGGACGACTTGCCCCACCGCACAAACAGCCCGCCGTAGCGGCCATAGGCCGCCACCTTGGGGTTGCGGCGCAGGTCGCACACATCCAGCCCGACGGCTTCCTGACGGCGAAGCCCGAACGCGTAGACCGTCTTCAGCAGCGCGGAGTCCCGCATGGCCGGGATCGCACCCTTGCGATGCCGGGCCCGGATCTCTTCCACCCGCCCGTCAGCGGCATCGAACAAGCGCTGCACCTCGTCGTAGGTCAACGGCCGCCGACCCGGATTCCCTTCGTACTCCGCGACATGGGCGATGGTGTTCCACTCGTGCAGAACCTGGCGAGGCACGGCGCCGAAGCGCTCGTGGCACTTCGCCGGCCAGCCGTACCGAGGGTCGGCGGTGTACTCGCAGAACAGCCGCAGCGTGTTCTGGTAGTTCCGCGCGGTCGACGGCGCGATCGACAACGAGACGATGAACGCCTCCACCTCGGCCGGTTCCCACTGCCACGGATACTGGTTGCTGAACCGCGCGAGCCGCCGCACCAGGTCCACCCTCGGCTGAATTGTGCCGACCGCTTTCAGGAACCGGGCACGCTGTTGGATCGTCCACCCTTCCAACATCGCCTCGAAGACCGCCGGCGCCGGATCGAGGTGCACCACCCCGTCCACCAGCATCAGGTGCGCCGCCCCCGGTAGATCAACAGCACGCTCCATGACGTTGCATCTAACACAACATCGTTGAGCCGGTTTCAGTCGGGGTCGATCTTCCCAGCTCGGAGAGGACTCGAGAGGTCCGGCTAGCATGCCGCCATCAGCGGGAGCTGCACGTCTTCACCGTGCGTGGCAGATGTCCAATGTTGCATTCGCTGCAATACGGCCCGGAATATTGCGTTGAGCCAGGTCATGCCGCGTTTGGGTCCAAAGAACTTCCGGTTGGGTTTGGCGAACAGCGACGGGACGGGGACGACGAACCGCATCCCGTCGATCGCGGCGACCAGCCCACCGCTCAGCGCCTGCGCGAAACCGATCCCGGCCTGCTTGGT
>DATDHI010000429.1:0-2459 GCA_036521655.1 Pseudonocardiaceae bacterium
TAAAGGCTAGCCACCCCCACTCAACGGTCAACGCTCAACGGTCATGTCAGGCCTCCTTCCTCCGCACACAATCCTGCTCGCATAGGGCACCAACGGAAGGCACCCATCATGAACGCTCTCTGCTCCACCGAAGCTCTATCCACGGGCGGCGGCCGCGACGGCCACGTCACCGTCTCCGACGGCGCCCTCGACCTCGACATGGCCGTCCCGACCGCAATGGGCGGATCGGGCAAGGGCGCAAACCCTGAGCAGCTCTTCGCGGCCGGATACGCCGCGTGCTTCCACTCCGCACTCCAGGGCGTCGCCCGCAGGGAAAAAGTCACGATCACCGGCTCCACCGTCGGCGCCCGCGTCTCGGTCGGACCCAATGACCAGGGCGGATTTGAACTCGCTGTCCTCCTCGAAGTGACTATCCCCGACGTTCCCGCCGACCAGGCGGAAGCACTCGCCGATGCCGCACACCAGGTCTGCCCCTACTCCAACGCCACCCGCGGCAACATCACCGTCACCATCACCGTCTCCGACGACTGAACCTCGCCGGCCGGGGCACCCGCGCTCTTGTCTAGCTACTTCGACCTGAAAAAGTCGGGGCGTGGCGGTGCGTGAGCGGCCGGTTGTGGAACGGAAGGATGGCCTCAACCCCTTGGGATAGTAGGGATCGAGGCCATCGTGTTTCGTACCGTAGGCGATCAGCCGTCCTTGTTCGAGTCGGTGTTGCCGGAGCAGTTGCTGCGGCTTCCGGGCGAGTTGGCGCGGGTCGACGCAATGCTGGATGATCCGGCGTTCTTCGCGCCGTTCGTGCCGTTCTTCGACCCGCGGATCGGTCGGCCGTCGACGCCGATGGAAACCTACCTGCGGATGATGTTCCTCAAGTTCCGGTACCGGCTGGGCTACGAGAGTCTGTGTCGGGAGGTGTCGGACTCGATCGCCTGGCGGCGGTTCTGCCGGATCCCGCTGGAGGGGTCGGTGCCGCACCCGACCACGTTGATGAAGCTGACCACGCGGTGCGGTGCGACGGCGGTGGAGGGGCTGAACGAGACGTTGTTGGCCAAGGCGGGCGAAGCCAAGCTGCTGCGCACCACGACGCTGCGGGCCGACACCACGGTGGTGCCCTCCAACGTGTCGTACCCGACCGACTCCGGGCTGCTGGCCAAGGCGATCGGGCGGATCGCGAACCGCATCCGGGCCGCGGGTGGAGCAACGCGGACGAAGGTGCGCAACCGGTCCCGGGCCGCGGGTAAGCGGGCCCACGCGATCGGGGCCAGGCTCCGCTCCCGCAGCGCTGCCGGCCGGGACGAGGCGTTGGCTGCGGTTCGACGCACCACTGGAGAGTTGGCCGACCTGGCCGAGACCGCCTGCGGTGACGCCGAACGGCTGTTGGCCAATGCGAAACGCGCGCTGCGTCGGGCACGCGCCAAGGCCGCCGAGCAGAGGGCCAACGGTGAGCGCAACGAGGCCACCGGGCGCCGTCGCGGGCGGTTGGCCCGGGCGGTGAACGACCTGGATGACCTGGTCAAGGCGACCCGCCAGATCACGGCGCAGACTCGGCAGCGCCTGGCCGGGCAGACCCCTGACGGGTCCACCCGGCGGGTCAGTCTGCACGACCCCGACGCCCGACCGATCGCCAAGGGCCGGCTGGGAAAGCCGGTGGAGTTCGGGCACAAGGCGCAACTGGTGGAGGGCGACGACGGTGTGATCGTGGACCACAACGTCGAACGCGGCAATCCCGCCGACGCGCCCCAACTCGCGCCGGCCGTGGATCGGGTCGCCCGGCGCGCCGGCCGGCCACCACGCAAGGTCACCGCTGACCGCGGCTACGGCGAGAAGAGCGTCGATGACGCCCTGCATGACCTCGGTGTCAAGAACGTGGTCATCCCACGCAAGGGCAAGCCGCCGGCAGCCCGTCGAGCTGAGGAGCACCGACGAGCGTTCCGACGAACGGTGAAATGGCGCACCGGCGTCGAAGGCAGGATCAGCACCCTGAAACGCGGATACGGCTGGGACAGAACCCGAATCGACGGCACGGAAGGCGCCAAGATCTGGGTCGGCCACGGCGTCCTGGCTCACAACCTGGTCAAGATCAGCGCCCTTACCGCCTGAGATCCCCGGGACAGGACAATGGCCGGCCACCCACCCGCATCCGACCACCGTCGCCCGAGCCGGCCGCAGGCCGACTCACCAACCCTCGGAGTTCTTCAGGTCGAAGTAGCTAGCGGTAGTTGGTGAACTGGAGCGCGGTGTCCAGCTCCTTGCCTTTGAGGAGGGCTTGAACCGCCTGGAGGTCGTCACGTGACTTGCTTGTCACGCGCAGTTCGTCGCCCTGGATCTGGGACTTGACGGACTTGGGGCCTTCGTCGCGGATGATCTTGCCGATCTTCTTGGCCACGTCCTGCGAGATGCCTTCCTTGAGGCCGATCTCGAGGCGGTACTCCTTGCCCGACAGCCGCGGCGTGGGCGCG
>DATDHI010000430.1:0-2549 GCA_036521655.1 Pseudonocardiaceae bacterium
CTGCCGCAGCCGCCGTGTCGGCAGACGTGCTCCGCGGCAAGATGCCGACTGATCTTCGCGACCCAAACGACGGAACGCACCTCGCGGTCTATGTGGACCGCGGCCTGCGCATCCTCGGTACCGGACCCGAGGGTGGCGACCCAGCGGTGTACGCCGCTCTGCACGGTGAGATCAGCAATAAGGATCTCAACGGCGAGCTCGTCGTGGCCGTGCCGGTGACCCATGACACCGATGTGATCGGCGCGGTGCGCGCCGCCAGCCCCGTCATGGCCGTCTACCGCCAGGTCGTACTGGTGTGGTTGGGCATGCTCGGCCTGGGGGGGTTGGCGATCGGCATGGTCTGGCTGGTCGCCCGGCGCCAGGCCCGCCGGTTGGCCCGCCCGCTCGAGGAGCTCTCGGAGGCGGCCCGCCGTCTCGGTCAAGGTGACTTCAGTGTCCGGACCACACCCGCGGCCATTCCCGAGATCGACTCGGTCGGCTCTGCATTGAACAGTACCGCTGGGCGCCTGGACGCAATGCTCGCCCGCGAACGTTCGTTCTCAGCTGATGCGTCACACCAACTCCGCACTCCCCTCACTGGATTGCGACTGCGGCTGGAAGCGGCGCTGGAGCACCCAGGCCAGGATCTTCGGCAGGCCATCACCGACGGGATCGCCGCCGCCGACCGGCTGGAGCAGACCATTGAGGAGCTGCTTGCATTGGCGCGGGACACCCGCAGCTCCAACGCCACGCCACTGGATCTACCGGTGCTGCTCGATGAGATCGAAGCCGGCTGGCATGACCGGCTGGCCGCCCAGGACCGTGCGCTGCACGTGGCGGTGGATCCGCTGGCCCCGGTGTCACTGGCCTCGACCGCGGCCGTGCGACAGGTGCTCACGGTGCTGTTAGACAACGCTGCCACCCATGGCTCGGGCACCGTGTCGGTGGCGGTGCGCAATGCCGCCGACGCGTTGGCCATCGACGTGTCCGACGAGGGCACCGGGATCACGGCTCCCGAACCGGAACTGTTCACCCGGCGATCGCGGCTGGCCGACGGGCACGGCATCGGCCTCGCACTCGCCCGCAGCCTGGCCGAAGCCGAAGGAGGCAGGCTCCGGCTCACCCGGCCCGCTCCGCCCACGTTCACCCTCCTGGTGCCCGCCCAGGCTTAGGACTCGCGACAAAATAACGTAGGTTTCAGGCCCGGTGGGCCTACCGTTCGTGCTATGGCGAGCGATGGGCAGTCCTGTGAGTCGGTGGCGCGGAGGTATGCGGTGCTGCGTCCGTATTTGGATGAGCGGCAGCGTCGTCTGGTGCTGGCGGCCGAGGCGGCCGAGCTGGGTCGTGGCGGGATCAAGGCGGTGGCCCAGGCGACCGGGGTGCATCCCGATACCGTCGCCAAGGGGGTTCGGGAGTTGGAGGGCGGTGCCGGGCCATCGGGGCGGGTGCGGGCGCCAGGTGGTGGCCGTAAGTCGGCCAGTGAGACCGACCCGGGCCTGGGGTCGGCGTTGATGGCGCTGGTTGACCCCGGGACCCGGGGGGATCCGGAGTCGCCGTTGGTGTGGACGACCAAGTCGACGAAGAATCTGGCTGATGCGTTGGCCGCCTCCGGACATCGGGTCTCTGACCGGACGGTGGCGCGGATGCTGCGGGCGCAGGGGTTCAGCCTGCAGGCCAATGCCAAGGTCACCGAGGGAAGTCAGCATGCCGACCGGGACGCCCAATTCGGGTATCTCAATGCCCAGGTCACCGAGCACCTGATCGCCGGGGCGCCAGTGGTCAGTGTGGACACCAAGAAGAAAGAGCTGGTGGGCGAGTTCAAAAACGGCGGTCGCGAGTACCAGCCCACAGGCTCACCGGTGAGAGTGAACGTGCACGACTTCCCCGATCCGCAGCTGGGCAAGGCGATTCCGTACGGCATCTACGACGTCGCCGCGAACACCGGCTGGGTGTCGGTCGGCGCCGACCACGACACCTCGGCCTTCGCGGTGCAGACACTGCGCCGTTGGTGGAACACCGTTGGCTGCCACCGCTACCCCGATACCGACCGGTTGCTGATCTGCGCCGATGGCGGCGGCTCCAACGGATACCGAGTCCGAGCCTGGAAGATCGAGCTCGCCCGCCTCGCCACCGAGACTGGTCTGACGATCACCGTCTGCCACCTGCCGCCGGGCACCAGCAAGTGGAACAAGATCGAGCACCGGCTGTTCTCCCAGATCACCCTGAACTGGCGTGGCCGACCCCTGACCAGCCACCAGATCATCGTCGACCTCATCGGTGCTACCAGTACCGGCACCGGGCTCACCGTCCGCGCCGAACTCGACACCGGCACCTACCCCATCGGTATCAAGTACACCAACAAGCAGATCGACGCCCTCCCGATAACCCGCCACGACTTCCACGGCGAGTGGAACTACACCGTCACGCCCGCACCAACCGACACGCCGCCACCGACCTAGATTATTTCTTCGCGAGCCCTTAGCACCGGCCAGCCCCACCGCGTCGACCAGATCGATACGTCGGTGAACCTCAAAAACGGGCGGAAGTTCGACACAACCCAGAACAAGGAG
>DATDHI010000431.1:0-2206 GCA_036521655.1 Pseudonocardiaceae bacterium
CCAACCCACACCGGCCAAGTGCAACGTTCGTGAGAACGGCGTGGGTAGCACCACTGCCGTGAATTGCTACCAGAGTGGAGTGAGCCCGTATGGGGTGTTCGACTTGTGCGGCAACATCTGGGAGTGGTGCTCCACGGAGACTAGGCCCAGCCGGCACGAGTTGAAAGGTGGTGCCTGGACCAGTCCGTTCCTACGGGCAACGCCATCGTTGTTCAACGACGCCGCGGCGTCCATGTGCGACGACGACACAGGGTTCCGGTGCGTAGTGACAGCCGAAACGCTGGACCGTTGATCAATCGCTAGACCGGAGTTACGTCGGCGTGTCGACCGAAAAGTGGTCCCGAACTGGGAAAATGATCTGAACGTAGCTGTTTTCCCAAATAGAATGAGGTCTCCACTGACACCGGCCGTGTACCCTGTCGATCTTGCCGGTTGGTTTGCGAGCCGAGCCGGCATTCTGCCATGTACACAGAAGACTCGATTGTCCGCCGACGCGTTATCGCTGGTCATTCCATTGATCTACGCCATCAAGATCACGCAACTTCGGGTAGACGGGCTAGTCGAAGCACGGCCACGAAGCGAGTACGCGCCGAGCGCTCTCGCGGAGCGGCGAAGCACGCTGTGCGCCGGCTCGCCGAGGCGGTGGTACGTGTCGAGGTTCTGGACGCACCGGTCCCGGTAATAGCCCGACAACGCGCGCGCGACCTCACTGCGGCCCACCATCGCTCGCCGAGCGTTCCGCTCGCGAAGCGCACGGTCATTCAGCGTCCCGAGCCGGGACATCACCTTCCACCGAGCCGTGCCCGGCGGCCAACCCGCGTGCCGGTCCAGCCAATCCAAGGCCAGCTCAACGTCAACGTGCGCACCGCCTGCTTCGGGCTGCATATCGGAGGGGCCACCGATCAGGGCTTGAAGCTGCTCCGGCGACTGGCCCAGCAGCCGAGCCAGCCTCGGCCACAGGTATGGCAACGGAGCGTGATCACCAGCTCCCACACAGCCATCACTAGTGATCACCGTATCAGGGCCACCCCAATACCCGCGGCTGAACGGCTAGAGTGCAACGTTCTCAACGCTGAACTCTCACGTTCACGCTCTGTCCTGCCCAGGCCCCAGCCGGTTTGCTGATACCCAGCACCCGGCGCCGGAACAGCACGAGCCGCAGCCAGCTCCCACGAGGGCAGCGAACCGTGCACCCTGCCCCGTCTTTCCGGCCCGGGTGCTCCACGACACTCACAGACGTGCTCCGCCCGGCCTCAGCGAAGGAGACAGCCACCGATGCAAGCGAGACCCCGGTGATCCGCAAAGATCGCAAACCGGCGATCCCGGAGGCAAACGCCGGTACCCGCCGGGCTGCGGGGACCGTGTGATGAGCGGACGGGCACGCCGCGCCTACGACCGCTGGCGCGACGTGAACGGAACTCACGTTCCCGTAGGCGCCCGGGTAGAGCAGACCGCAACCGATGCCCGCATGGGCGCGCTGCGCTCACGGCTGCACGCCCGGGGGCAAGTGACCAGCAAGGGCGCCACCCGGCTGGTCGTGCGCTTCGACGGCGAGGACCAAACGGTGAGCATCCGGCCGCACCTGGTGCGGGTCATCGGGGAGGACACAGCACGGTGCTCCACCACGATCGGCCGGCGTGGGCAAGCCACATGAGCAAGCGTCCATCAGCAGCCGATCAGAAGAATGGGCGTGTCGGGCTGCCCGCTGAAGTTGAAGAGCTGCTTGCCGAGGTGGTTGCCGATGGTTTCACGCTCTACTGCTGCGGGCCCAGGCATGCACCGCATGCGCTGGTGGCCTGCTATGAGTGGCAGCACTACGCTGATCTGCTGACCATCGGGGATTTTGAGCGGGTCATCGCAGCCCGGGTGCCCAGGCGCCCCGCGCTGGACATCTTCGCTCCCGAGGTCGTGGTGTGGGCTTATGAGGGTCCGCCGCAGCAGGCGCTGCGGGCGTTGCTGAACCTGGTGCACCCTGCGCATCCCGATGCCCCCACCGTCATGTATCCGGCGCCGGCGGGTTTGCACGTTCCCCGCGCTGAGCAACGTCCGATGACGATCCGACCGCCGTCACCGGGCCGGGCCGGGGTGCGGGCTACCCGGCTCGCCGCGGCGGTGCCTATCCCCAGTGCTGCTCGCCCGGGAAGTGGCGCGGCGTCGGGCGGGAGATCCCGCCCCCGAGATTGCCGGCTGGCTGTCGGTTGAGCCC
>DATDHI010000432.1:0-10532 GCA_036521655.1 Pseudonocardiaceae bacterium
GCATGTCGGGAGCGTTCACCCTGCTCAGCTTCCCGGACGGCCTCCTCCCCGACGCTGGCTGGCAGGAGTACGCGCTGGGTGGCCACCTCATCGACGATGAGGGTGACGTGGCCTCTCTGAGTACACTCTATGAGAAGCTCCGCGATCAGGCTCTCGGTCAGGACGAGAGCCTGACCCTGCTTGCGGGGCTCGTCAAGAACACCCGTTGACCAGCAGGAAGAGGCATCACCATGGATGGTCTAGGCCACGTTCAGTGGCGCAAGTCTAGCCGCAGCAGTGGGAACGCCGCGTGCGTCGAGATCGCCGACCTCGCCACCGGCGGTCGCGCCGTGCGGGACAGCAAGGTCCCGGTCGGCCCGGCCCTGAGGTTCACCGCGGCCGAGTGGGTCGCGTTCACCGCCGGAGTGCGTGCCGGCGAATTCGACTGACGGCAGGCCGGACGGCCCCCTGCCCTGTAGAGGCGGGCAGGGGGCCGTTCGACTGTGATTGCGGCGTCAGCCGACCTAGACCAACGCCGACCTAGACCAACACTGCCAACACGTCGTCGGGGACATCGAAGTTCGCGTAGACGTTCTGCACGTCGTCGCAGTCCTCCAGGGCGTCGATCAGCTTGAACACCTTGCGGGCGGTGTCGGCGTCCAGCGCGGTGCTCGCCGAGGGCAGGAAGCTCGCGTCGGCGGAGTCGTAGTCGATCCCGGCGTGCTGCAGCGCAGTGCGCACTGCGACGAGGTCGGTGGGCTCGGACACCACCTCGAAGGACTCGCCCAGGTCGTTGACCTCCTCAGCGCCGGCGTCGAGCACCGCGACCAGCACATCGTCCTCCGCGAGACCAGACTGTTGCGGCACGATCACCACGCCCTTGCGGCTGAACAGGAACGACACCGAGCCGGGGTCGGCCATCGTGCCACCGTTGCGGGTCATCGCGGTGCGGACCTCGGAGGCCGCCCGATTGCGGTTGTCGGTGAGGCACTCCACGAGCAGGGCCACCCCGCCGGGCCCGTATCCCTCGTACATGATCGTCTGGTATTCGGCCCCGCCGGCATCGGCGCCGGAGCCGCGCTTGACCGCCCGGTCGATGTTGTCGGTGGGCACCGAGCTCTTGCGCGCCTTCTGGATCGCGTCATACAGCGTCGGGTTGCCGTCGGGGTCACCACCACCGACGCGGGCGGCCACCTCGACGTTCTTGATCAGCTTTGCGAAGAGCTTGCCGCGCTTGGCGTCGACCACCGCCTTCTTGTGCTTGGTCGTTGCCCATTTCGAATGGCCGCTCATACCTGCTCTTTCTCGCTTGCCAGTCTCACCCGCATGCGCTCACCCGGGCCCCACCGGACTGCCGGACCATCTCGCAGAAGAGCTCATGCACCCGCCGGTCACCGGTCAGCTCCGGATGGAACGCGGTTGCCAGCACGCACCCCTGCCGGACTGCCACGATCCTACCGGCGGCGCTACCGGCCGACGGCACATCGGGCACCCTGGCCAGCACCTCGACGCCGGGCCCGGCCTGTTCCACCCACGGCGCGCGGATGAACACCGCGCGGACCGGACCACCGGGCACGCCGGCGAAGTCCAGATCCGCCTCGAAGGAGTCGACCTGGCGACCGAACGCATTGCGGCGCACCACCACGTCCAACGCCGCGAGCTGCTGCTGGTCGGGCCGACCATCGAGGACTGTGCGGCCCAGCAGGATCAGCCCGGCGCACGAGCCGAAGGCCGGCATGCCGGCGACCAGCCGGGCCCGCAACGGTTCCATCAGGTCGAAGGCCACCAGCAGCCGGCTCATCGTGGTGGACTCGCCCCCCGGCAGGACCAGCGCATCCACCTCCGCAAGCTCCGCAGGCCGCCGTACCACCATGCTGCGCAGCCCACACCCTCCCAGCGCCCGCAGATGTGCCCCCACATCCCCCTGCAACCCCAGCACCCCGATCACCCGACCAGGGTAGACCGCCATTCGGAGCCGGATTGCGGTCAGCGTCGTGGCCGAGACCGCCATTCGGAGCCGGATGGCGGTCAGTTAGCCGGGCTCGAGGAACCAGGGGCTGGTGTAGGCGAGCGCGTAGTTGTTGGCGGGGTGGTTGGGGGGGCCTGGGTTGCTGTTGCGGGCGTCCGGGGTGGCGATGCGGAGCACGGTCCAGGTGCCATCGTCGATATCCAGCGACGTTGTGAAGTGGGCGAGCTCACCGCAGCGCACCTCGACGACGTCGGCCACCGCGGGCACCGGTGTGTCCGGCCGCAACACCTGCACCTGCAGCACCCGCCCGGACCAAGACGGCCCGCGGTCGATGTCGAGGGCGAAGGCAACAGGCCCGCGGCGATGCCGGAGCACCGAGCCCATCCGCTCGCCACCCGCGGTGGCGTCCACCCGCATGCCAGAGACCCGGGTGGCGAAGAACCGCCGGGCCCGCATCGCCTCGGCGACCCCTGCCCGGCTGAGCTCGGTCACCCACAGTCCGGCCCGTCCCCGTCCCTCCGGGAAGCCCCAATTCGGGCCGTGCTCATCGGTGACACCGAGCAGCCCGGTCCGCCAACCGGCGTCCAGGCAGGCCACCAGCGGCGATGTACCACCCGCCGCCACACCCTCGAACAGGTAGTCGTCGGTGCGGTTGAACATCTCGATACTGACCATCTGCTCGGCGGCAGCCGCCTCGTAGCGGAAATCTGCGAACCGGCCGTCCTCGCGGGCGGGGTGGTTGAAGCCGGCTATCGCGCCCGCGGCCGCAGCGCCGTTGTGGTGACCGACCCTGGCCAGCCAGGCGTACAGCTCGCCCATCGCCCCATGCGTCGCGACGTCGGTGAACTCATCGGTGAACCAGGCATTGACGTGTCCCAGGTGCGGATGTGACCACTCGAAGCCGCGGATCGCAGTGAACTCGCCGGGCCGGTCGTGAGCGTCGGCGATCTTCCCGGTACGGCGCCAGGCGGCCCGGTCCAGCCCGATCCACGGCGTACCACCCATCCCGGTGCCCTCCACCGTGGCACCGCGGATCGCGTGATCGGTCAGCGCGGCGACGTCCAGGCCAGCGTCGCGCATCGAGGGGAACGCCGCTTCCGGGTCCCCCTCGCCGTCGGAGAGCAACGTGTGGTTGTGCAGGTCGGCGTGCACCAACACGGTGCCGCGGCCGATCTGAGAGCTGCGGGCGGCGCCGCCCTCCGGCCCCGGGGTACGCAGGTTCCGCCCCGCAGTCGCGGACAGCAGCAGCGCTCCAGCCTGGGCGGCCGGTTCCCCGGCGGTCACCAGCCGCGCTGGGCCAGCCGCTGCCCGTCGGGCAGATCGCCGAGGTTGATCCCCACCATCGCCTCCCCCAGCCCGCGGGACACCTTGGCCACCATCTCCGGATCGTCGTGGAAGGTGGTCGCCTTGACGATCGCTTCCGCGCGCTTGGCGGGGTCCCCGGCCTTGAAGATGCCCGAACCGACGAACACGCCCTCGGCACCGAGTTGCATCATCATCGCCGCGTCGGCGGGGGTGGCGATACCGCCCGCGGTGAACAGCACTACCGGCAACCTGCCGGCCGTGGCGACCTCGCGGACCAGCTCAATCGGGGCTCCCAGGTCTTTGGCGGCCGCGTACAGCTCCTCGGGGGGCATTGCTGCCAGGGCGCGGATGCCCGCCTGGATCGAGCGCATGTGCCGGGTGGCCTCGACGACATTGCCGGTCCCGGCTTCGCCCTTGGACCGGATCATGGCGGCCCCCTCCGAGATCCGGCGCAGCGCCTCGCCGAGGTTGGTGGCGCCGCACACGAAGGGCACGGTGAAGGCGAACTTGTCGATGTGGTGCGCCTCATCGGCCGGGGTGAGCACTTCGGACTCGTCGATGTAGTCCACGCCGATCGCCTGCAGCACCTGCGCTTCGGCGAAGTGGCCGATTCGGGCCTTGGCCATCACCGGGATGGAGACCGCGCCGATGATGCCGTCGATCATGTCCGGATCACTCATCCGGGCCACGCCGCCCTGCGCGCGGATATCGGCGGGGACCCGCTCCAGCGCCATCACGGCGACAGCGCCGGCGTCTTCGGCGATCCTGGCCTGTTCCGGCGTGACGACGTCCATGATCACGCCACCCTTGAGCATCTCGGCCATCCCACGCTTGACCCGTGCGGTGCCGATCTGGCGCTCGGTGTTGGTGTTCTGGGCGGGCACGGCGGTTCGCTCCTCGGGGCAGCGGTACGGGATACGGCAGCGGCAGCCACCCGATACTCGATCGTACGTCGGTCCCGACGTCGGGGCCCCGATGCCGCCGAACGGATTGAAACCCTTGCTGCTTGCGGTCGCCTTCGGGCCGGGTGCTGAGCAAAGTACCCGGGATCGACCTGCCGCACCGCGACGGCACAGCAGAGCAGACCTGATCGCAGGGGTTGCCTGGACCGGCGCACCGGTGTGAGATCGACCACACGATCACACGGCCAAGGGTGGGGTGCCATGGGCACGAAAGGCAACGGAGAGCGTCCCGATTCCGCGGTGGCGGTGCAGGACCCGTCCCGGATTCGCAATGTGGCCCTGGTCGGGCCGTCCGGGGCGGGGAAGACGACACTGGCGGAGGCATTGCTCACGGCGACGGGGGTGATCAGTCGCGCAGGCACGATCGCGGACGGCACCACCGTGTGCGATCACGACCCGGCAGCGGTGCGCCAGCAACGGTCGGTGACGCTGGCCATCGCACCACTGCAACACGCCGGCATCAAGATCAACCTGGTGGACACACCGGGTTACGCCGATTTCGTCGGCGAGCTGCGTGCGGGGCTGCGGGCGGTCGACGCGGCACTGTTCGTGGTGTCCTCGGGCGAAGGTGTCGACCCTGCCACTGTGGCGCTGTGGCAGGAGTGTGCACAGATCGGGATACCTCGAGCGCTGGTCGTGAGCCGGTTGGACCACCCGCGGGCCGATCTGGACGGCGAGATCGCCGCCTGCCGGGCCGCCTTCGGCGCCGGCGTGCTGCCGCTGTATCTGCCGGTGCGCGATGGGGCCGGCGCGGTGACCGGTCTGGTCGGGCTGCTGTCGCAGCGGCTGTTCGACTACCGCAACGGGTACCCGCCCATCGAAGGTGAAGGCGGAGCGTTCGACAGCCGGGTGGACGCCGACGAGTTCGTCATCGCCCGGAACGAGCTCATTGAGGGGATCATCGCTGAGAGCGAGAACGAGTCCCTCATGGACCGCTACCTCGGCGGCGAGGACCTCAATGTCGAGGCGCTGATCGTCGACCTGGAGACCGCGGTCACCAACGGAACGTTTCACCCGGTGATCCCGGCATGCGCCGCCACCGGGGTGGGGCTCGCCGAGCTCCTGGAGGTGCTCAGCGGAGCGTTCCCGGCCCCTGGTAAGCACGCCCCTCCGCCGGTGACTCGCCCGGACGGGTCCGACCACCCGGCGGTGGACGTCGACCCGGCCGCGCCGCTGGTCGCGGAGGTGGTGCGCACCACCGTCGATCCCTACCAGGGCCGGGTATCGCTGGTGCGGGTGTTCTCCGGCACGCTGCACCCGGACCGCCCGGTCCACGTCTCCGGGCACGGGCTGGCCGATCGCGGGCACGCCGACCACGACGTCGACGAGCGGGTGGCCCACGTGTACACGCCGATGGGTGGCACGCTGAGCGAAGTACCGCATTGTGTGGCCGGTGATCTCTGCGCGGTGACCAAGGTGGTCTCCGCGGAGACCGGGGACACCCTGTCCACGCCCAGCGACCCGCTGGTGATGACGCCCTGGACGATGCCGGAGCCGTTGCTGCCGGTCGCCGTGGTCGGCCGCAGCCGCAGCGACGAGGACGCGTTGGCCCGTGGGCTGGGCCGGTTGGTGGCCGCGGACCCGACGCTGCGGCTGGAACGCAATGCCGAGACCCACCAGATGGTGCTGTGGTGCATGGGCGAGGCGCACGCTGACGTCGTGCTCTCCCGGCTGCGTGCCGCCGGCGCCGACGTGGACACCGAACCTGTCGTGGTGCCGCTGCGGGAGACCTTCGGCGGTCACACCTCGGGGCACGGGCGCCACGTCAAGCAGTCCGGCGGGCACGGTCAGTACGCGGTGTGCGACATCGAGGTGGACCCGCTGCCCCGAGGGTCCGGCTTCGAATTCTTGGACAAGGTGGTCGGCGGGGCGGTACCCCACCAGTTCATCCCGAGCGTGGAGAAGGGCGTCCGCGCACAGATGGAGCGCGGCCTCGGAAGCGGCTTTCCACTGGTGGACGTCCGGGTCACCCTGGTCGACGGCAAGGCGCACAACGTGGACTCCTCCGACGCGGCCTTCCAGATGGCCGGAGCGCTGGCGCTGCGGGACGCCGCGGAGAAGGGCGGCGTGGTCACCCTGGAGCCACTGGAGGAGGTGGAGGTGCGGATGCCCGATGAACATCTGGGTACCGTGCTGGGGGACCTGTCCAGCCGGCGCGGACGGGTGCTGGGCACCGAGACCGACGAGACCGGCCGGATGCTGGTGCGCGCCGAGGTGCCGGCCGCCGAGCTGGTCCGATACGCCGTCGACCTGCGGGGGTTGACCTCGGGCACCGCCGCGTTCACCCGACGTTTCTCCCGCTACGCCCCCGCGCCCTCCACCTCGTGAGTGGCATTGAGGATTATAACACTGTTACTCACTCACGACGAAAGGTTCGGCGATCTCGAAGTAGCGCGGCAGCGGGGCCGTTCCGGCCAGCCGGAACCAGCGCACCATGCGGTGCGAGCGCAACGCCAGAGTGTCTCGTACCGCGTCGTTGTAGACCCGCCGGGCGATCACCACCCGCTGCTCCGCGTCGATCAGCCGGTCTGCACAGGCGGGGTCCAGACCAGCGCGGTCCAGCACCGCCAGCACCCGGCCCAGCTCGTTCTCGGCCTCCTCCCGCGCCCCGACCCGGGCCACAAGGGCAACCGGTACCGGCGCACTGGCCACCTGGGTGACCACGAGCGCGCGCCGGCGCAGCGCAGCGTCCAAGGCGGCCCAGGCCGCGTCGGTCCGCACGTGCAAGCGGTCCAACCGGGTGGCCGCGCGCACCGCGAGGGTCGCACCCACCGCGGCGACCAGCATCCCGGCGGCCACCGCCACCCACGTCAGCTTCACCGGGCGACCCTAGCCAGCCGGTATCGGGTCAGCCCGGCCCCGGGTCCCGGCGGCAGGTGGCGCGGGTCGGCGGCCACGGCCGACTCGTAGACTTGCAGCACTTGTCGGGCCACCACCGGCCAGTCCCACATCGCCGCCCGCCGGCGGCCGGCGGCAGCCAGCGCAGCGCGCCGTTGCTCATCATCGAGCAGATCACCGAGTGCTTCGGCCCATGCGGCGGGAGCTCCGGGGCGTACCAGTAAGCCTGCCTGGCCGCCGCCGAGCACCAGCCGGAACGCGTCGAGGTCGCTCGCCAGTACCGGGGTGCCTGCGGCCATCGCCTCGATGAGCACGATGCCGAAGCTCTCGCCTCCCAGCGCTGGGGCGCACAGCACGTCCACGCTGCGCAGCATGGCCGCCTTGTCCTGCTCGCCTAGCTCGCCCAGCACCCGGATCCTGGATGCCAGCGCTGGACCGGCGGCCCGTAACAGCGCCCCGGCGGCCCCGCGGCCGACCACCAGCAGCTGCAGCCCGGGCCTCGTTGCGGCCAGCGTGCGCACCGCCGCCAGCAGCACCGGCATGCCCTTGCGGGGCTCATCGAAGCGGCCCAGGAAACCGATCGTGCCGCCGGGCCGCGGGTACCCGCGCAGTGCCTGCGCTCCGGCGAACTGCGCCACGTCGACCCCGTTGGGGATCTCCACGGCGTCCCCACCGAGATACTCCACCTGCACCCGTCGGGCCAGCGGGGAGACCGCGATCCGGGCGGTGACCTTCTCCATCGGAGGCTGCAGCAGGCTGTGCGCCGCCGCCAGCGCCCAGGACCGCCTGGCGGCCATGTGGAAGGTCGCCACGACGGGCCGATCGGCGAGCGCCAGAGCGATCAGCGACAGGCTCGGCGCCGTGGGCTCGTGCAGGTGCAGCACCTCGAAGTCGTGGTCGCGCAGCCAGCGCCGGACCCGGCTGACCGCGATCGGCCCGAACGCGAGGGGGGCGATCGAGCCGTTGTAGGGCACCCCGAGAGCCCGGCCCGCCGCGGTGACGAACTCCGGCAACGGGCCGCCTGCTACGCCCGGGGCGAGCACCTCCACCTGATGCCCGAGCCGGCGCAGGCCCCCGGCCAGACCCAACACATGCGCCTGCACCCCGCCCCGTGCGGCGATGGAGTACGGGCAGACCATCCCGATCCGCAGCACCGCGCTATCCCGCGTCGGACAGCTGCGTGCCCGTCAGGTCCCTGGCCTCCGCCAGGTCCTCGGGGTTCTCGATCCACAGTGGCTGCAGCATGTGCCAGTCCTGCGGGTGCGCCGCGATATCGGTGGCGAAGCAGTCCGCCATCGCCTGGGTCGCCTGCGCCACCGCGGAGCGGCCTGGCACGGGAATCGGTGGGTGGAATCGGATGCCCCAGCCGTCCGGGGTGAACCAGCAGCCCACGACCAGCAGCGTGGCGCCGGTGGCCGCGGCCAGCCGAGCCGGCCCGAGTGGCATCCGTGCGGTGCCACCGAAGAACTCGACGGCAACGCCCGCACCGGTGAGGTCCCGGTCGGCGAGCAGGCACACCACTCCGCCCGCACGCAGCCTGCGTACCAGCGGCGGTGTCGGACTTCCCGCCCCGGTCAGCGGGATGATCTCGAAGCCGAGCGAGCTACGATAGTCGACGAAGCGCTGGTACAGCGCCTCAGGCCGGAGCCGCTCGACAACGGTGCTGAACGGCCCGTGCCGTCCGACGAGCCACAATCCGGCCATATCCCAGTTGCCGCTGTGCGGCAGCGCCACCACGACCCCGCGACCAGTGGCCAGCGCCGCGTCCAGGTACTCGACCCCGTCCATCGCGCCGTCCAACCGCTCCTGCAGCGCGCGGTGGTCCGCCGATGGCAGGGTGAAAACCTCCTGCCAGTACCGGGCGTAGGACCGCAGCCCATCCCGGACCAGCATGTCCAGCCCAGCCGGGGTGGCGCCGGGCACTACCCGCGCGAGGTTGCTGCGCAGCTGGCGGGCGCCGGGGGCCTCCCAGCGGGCCGCGAGGTCTGCACCTGCTCGAAACGCCCGCGCAATGAGTCCCTGGGGCGCGGCGTGAGCCAACCGCCACCCGGCTTCGTATCCCAGACCGGCGAGCCGGACCACCACCGCGTTGCTCACCTCGCCTCGTCCTGCCGGGCGTTGCGCCGCACGACAAGCATCCGTTGTATCACGGTGACCAGCTGTAACCCCGCGAGCACCCACAGCGCGACGTTCAGCGCGAAGGGCACCCCAAGCCCAGTCAATCCGGCCCCCAACAGCGTGATGATCAACCGCTCGGCGCGTTCCACCATGCCGCCGTCCGCGGACAGTCCACTGGCCTCCGCGCGGGCCTTGATGTAGGAGATCACCTGGGCGCTCACCCGGCAGACCAGCGCCGCGACGGCCAGCGGCGCATCGTCGGCGACCTCGAAGCACCACCAGGTCAGCCCGGCGAACAGGGCACCGTCGGCGATCCGGTCACAGGTGGCGTCCAGCACAGTCCCGAACGGGGTGCCATGCCCGCGAGCTCGGGCCACCGCGCCGTCCAGCAGGTCGAACAACGCGAACAGGGTGACCGCCAGGGCGCCCGCCACTAGCTGGCCGCGGGGGAAGAACCACAACGCGCAGGCAACCATCCCCATCACGCCGATCAGCGTGATGGCGTCGGGACCGATACCGACCCGGTACAGCCAGCTACCCGCCGGATCTAGCAGACGGGAGATCGACGTGCGGGCAAACACGTTGAGCATGGCGCCCCCTGCGACTAGCGGGGAACGGGTCGTCGACGATCGTCAACGCTAGCTGGGCCGCTCACGGGGCCGCGATCGGGGCGCTGCGGTGCCCGCAGGCCGATGCCCACCAACGCCCAAGCCGCGTCGCTCAGGGTGTGCACCATCCGGGACAGCAGCACCACGGCCGCCACCGCACCACCTCCATCAACGACGGGCCCGAGCACCATGAGCAGCACCACCTCCCGTACTCCGAGGCCCGCGGGCGTCACGACCAGGACCCCGGCGGCAATGAAACCGACCGTCCACGCCAGGGCGAACCCGCCGAGCGCCACCGGTGGCAACAACGCGTGGGTGTCGTCCCGGGCGACCGGCCGCAGCAGCAGCAGCATGCTCACCCCGTAGCCCATCCACGTCACCGCGAGCCAGCCCAGCGCCCGCCGCACCGCCGGTGCGCTGACCTGCTCCGGCGGGCTGCCCCGTCCCAGCACGCGGTGCACCAGCCGCAGCACCGGCAGCACCAGCCGCGGGTGCAGGCTGGCCAGCAGCAGTGGCGCCAGCAGCGCGACCCAGCCGAACCGGTCCGACACCGCGCCGGAGGCGAAGGGCAGCACCAGGCCGGCGACCACCGCCCCGGTTGCCGTGTGCGCCACGACGAACAGCACCGATGCGGCCGTGGTGCGCGAGGCCGAAACCCCGTGCTCACGGCCCAGCTTGGCGTGCGCCACGTAGGCCCAGACCGCGCCCGGGATGTACTTGCCGATCTGGCCGGTGAAGAACACCCGCGCCGCT
>DATDHI010000433.1:0-10525 GCA_036521655.1 Pseudonocardiaceae bacterium
CCGTGTTGCACGACGGTCGGGTACTCGCCCAGCAGCGGGCGTACCCACCGGAGGCCGCGGGGCGCTGGGAGCTGCCGGGAGGCCGGGTCGAGCCGGGGGAGAGCGCTCGGCACGCGCTGGTCCGGGAATGCCGGGAGGAACTCGCTGTTGACGTCGTGCCGGCCGAACAGCTCGGAGCGGACGTGCCGCTACCCGACGGCTCCGTGCTGCGGGTGTACGTGGCGCGGCTGGCCGACCCGACCGCGCAACCGGTCCCGGTTGAGCACACCGCGCTGAGGTGGGTGGGCACCGCCGAACTGGCCGACCTGGACTGGCTGCCCCCCGACCGCACCCTCCTACCCGACCTCGCAAGAGAAGCAGCGACAAGCATCCATGTGGCGCTGAACGCGGGCCCAAAAGGTGCGACAAGCATCCATGTGGCGACTGGCGACAAAGAGCGCGCTGACGCCGACGAGTAAACTTGGTGTTCCCGGCACCCATCGAGGAGTTCCTGCGTGCCCACAGCAGCCCCCGCTCGCCTGCGCACCGACCTGCGCAACGTGGCCATCGTCGCGCATGTCGACCATGGCAAGACCACGCTCGTCGACGCCATGCTGCGCCAGTCCGGCGCTGTGACCGGGCGCACCAACGTCGACCGTGTGCTGGACTCCGGTGATCTGGAGCGCGAGAAGGGCATCACGATCCTGGCGAAGAACACCGCGGTCAGCTGGCCCACACTGGAGGGTCCGGTCACGATCAACGTGGTCGACACCCCTGGGCACGCCGACTTCGGCGGTGAGGTGGAGCGCGGGCTGTCCATGGTGGACGGTGTGCTGCTGCTCGTCGACGCCAGCGAGGGCCCGTTGCCGCAAACCCGCTTCGTGCTCCGCAAGGCGCTGGAAGCCCACCTGCCGGTGGTGCTGGTGGTGAACAAGGTGGACCGGCCGGACGCCCGCATCGCGCAGGTGGTCGAGGAAACCCACGACCTGCTGCTGGACCTGGCCGCGGACCTGGACGACAACGCCGCCGAGACGGTGCTGGATATGCCGGTGCTCTACGCCAGCGCCCGGGCCGGCCGGGTCAGCAGGACCCGCCCGGCCGACGGGGAGCTGCCCGACTCCGAAGGCCTCACCCCGCTGTTCGACACCATCCTCACGAACGTGCCGCCCCCCGCGGGTGAGGTCGACGCGCCGCTGCAGGCGCATGTCACCAACCTCGACGCCTCGCCTTTCCTGGGCCGGATCGCGCTGTGCCGGGTCCGCGCGGGGCGCCTGCACAAGGGCCAGACCGTGGCGTGGTGCCGGGAGGACGGGTCGGTCCGGCTAGTCCGGATCACCGAACTGCTGCGCACCGAGGGACTCGACCGGGTCCCGGCCACCAGCGCGAAGGCCGGTGACCTGATCGCCATCGCAGGAATCGGGGAGATCACCATCGGCGACACCCTCGCCGACGTCGACGATCCCCGTCCGCTGCCCCGGATCACCGTGGATGAGCCGGCCATCGCGATGACGATTGGGATCAACACCAGCCCGCTGGCGGGCCGCGGCGGGGGCAGCAAGCTCACCGCCCGGCTGGTTCGCAACCGGCTGGACGCCGAACTGGTCGGCAACGTGAGCATCCGCGTGCTGCCGACTGGATCACCAGACACCTGGGAAGTGCAGGGCCGCGGGGAGCTCGCCCTGGCCGTCCTGGTGGAGACCATGCGCCGGGAGGGCTTCGAGCTCACTGTCGGCAAGCCCCAGGTCGTCACCCGCACCGTGGATGGTGTGCTGCACGAACCGTTCGAACATCTCAGCATCGACGTGCCGGAGGAGCACCTCGGCGCGGTGACCCAGCTGCTGGCCGCCCGCAAGGGCCGGGTGGAACAGCTGGGCGCCACTTCCGGCGACGGCTGGGTCCGGCTGGAGTTCACGGTGCCCTCCCGCGGGCTGATCGGTTTCCGCACCGAGTTCCTCACCATGACCCGTGGCACCGGCATCGCCCACCACGTCTTCGACGGCTACCGCCCCTGGGTCGGCGAGTTGCGCACCCGCCGCTCCGGCTCGCTGGTCGCCGACCGGTCCGGTCCGGTCACCGGGTACGCGCTGGCGCAGCTGGCCGACCGGGGCCAGTTCTTCGTGGAGCCCGGCGCGGCCGTCTACGCCGGGATGGTGGTCGGCGAGAACCCCCGCGCCGAGGACATGGACCTCAACGTGTGCCGCGAGAAGAAGCTCACCAACATCCGCTCCTCCACCGGTGACGAGCTCGAGCGGCTGGCCCGGCCCCGGATGCTCGGGCTTGAGGAGTCACTGGAGTTCTGCGCCTCTGACGAGTGCGTCGAGGTGGCACCGGAGGTGGTGCGGGTGCGCAAGGTCGTGCTGGACGCCA
Organism: Pseudonocardiaceae bacterium; assembly: GCA_036521655.1. Lineage (GTDB taxonomy): Bacteria > Actinomycetota > Actinomycetes > Mycobacteriales > Pseudonocardiaceae. The sequence continues at coordinate 2,347 of DATDHI010000433.1, forward strand.
CCCAGCGGGCGCGGCAGCGCTCCCGCGCGCGGACGGCGCAGGTCTAGAAGTACCCGGGCACGTCTCGGGGGAGCGCGGTGCGGCAGCATGTCGGCCCATGAGAATGCCGGGTGGCGCGTTCCGGGCGGTAACGGCGCTGTGTGCCGGTGCCGTGTTCGCCGCCTGCAGCCCGCAGCCGTTGCCACTGGTCCCCTCCGCCAGCTCCGCCGCCAGTGCCCCGGTCGCGCCACCCGCGCGGGAGGTTGTGGTCGGGGTGGACCGGCTCATCGGCGGCTTCAACCCACACACCCTGGCCGACTTGACGCCGGTCTCGGAGGCTGTGGCCGGCCTGCTGCTGCCCTCGGCATTTCACCAGACGCCGACCGGGCAGTGGGCGCTTGACAACACTCTGCTGAACTCCGCCGAGGTCACCAGCGCTGATCCATTCACCATCACCTACCGGATCCGGCACGACGCGCAGTGGTCAGACACGACACCTATCGCGGCCGAGGACTTCGGTTACCTCGCCGCGCAGCTGCGAAGCCAGCCCAGTGTGGTGGACTCGGCCGGTTACCAGCTGATCGACCAGGTGGTCTCCGGGGACGGCGGCAAGACCGTTGACGTGGTCTTCCACCGGCCCTACGCCGCCTGGCGCACACTGTTCCGCCACCTGCTGCCCGCGCACCTGCTCAAGGACGCTCCGGGTGGTTGGAGCAAGGCGCTGGACGCCGGCGTGGGAGTCTCCGGCGGCCCGTTCGCGATGGCCTCGGTCGATCCCTCTCGCGGCGAGATGATGCTGGTGCGCAACGACCGGTACTGGGACACCCCAGCGCAGGTCGACCGGATCCTGTTCCGGCAGGGCAGCGACGCGGCTCTGGTGGACGCACTGCGCACCGGTGGCGCGCAGGCCGCATTGTTCGGCCGCCCCAATGCCATCACCGAGTCGCTGCTAGGCGCCGCGGATGTGACGGTGACCCGGACTGTTGTGCCGCAGCCGGTGCTGGCCTCGGTGCTGCTGCGCCCGGCCAGCCCTGTGCTGTCCGATCAGCGGGTCCGCACCGCGGTGGCCGCAGCGCTGGACCGCCGCTCGCTGATCGCCACCGGAGTCGCCAGCGGGCCGTCGGCGATCCTGCGCGCGGACTCCGAAGTGATCGCTCCGTCAGCGCCCGGTTACCACGCCACCGCACCCCCCGCCGGAGCTCCAGTCGTGCCGGATCCGGACACGGCTCGCCGGTTGCTCACCGATGCCGGCTACACGCGCGGTCAAGCGGGCTGGGAGCGCGCCGGGCAGCCACTTCGGCTGGTGGTGGCAGCGCCGGCGGACCGCGAGCCATTCGGGACGCTGGCCGCACGGGTGGTTGATCAGCTCCGCACCGCCGGGATCGTGGCCGAGCTGCACGAGGTCGACCCCGACGAGCTGTTCGGCACCGTCCTTGGCCCGAGCCCGGCAATCACCGGCGTGTCCCTGCAGGGGACGGCGGGAGCGGTGCAAGGTCGGGCCGACATCGTCGTGCTGCCGCAGCCCGCCGCTGGCCACCCTGGCAGCCAACTGGAGTCGTGGTACGGCTGCCCGCTGGTGGTGCCCGCGGGGCTGGGGCCGGCGCCGGCCAACCCGGCTGGGCTTTGTGATCTGGCGGTGCAACCGCAGACCGAGCGGGTGCTCACCCAGGATGGTCCGGCTGGCGCGGTGCCCGCCACCCTCGAGGCGGCGCTGTGGCAGCGTGCCGTGACGATACCGCTGTACCAGCAGGCCTCGCTGCTGGTGACCACCAGCCAGCTGCACGGTGTGAACCCGGGGACACCCCTGGAGGGTCCGCTTGACGGCGCTGGCCGGTGGCAGCTACGCCGCTGACGTGAGCTGCTGCAAACCTTGGATCAGGAGGCTTCATTGACGGGGCGAGTCCGGCTGGTAGCGGGCCTCTTGGTGTGTGTTGCCGTTGCTGTCACCGGATGCACGGCGGTCGGTGGGGCTAATCGCCCTGACAGCTCCGCCGCCGGGCCGACCAATGCGAGCGCCCGCGGCGACAACGGGGACGGAACATACCGCGCTCCCAAGGTAGCGCCCGGACCTGCAATCGTCATCGCACACGATTCACCCTACTCCGCATACAACAACAAGACGGTGCTGACGAACAACAACCCGGACAACGCTCTGGTGCTCAACCAGGTGCTCGCAGATCCGTTCATCGCCGACGGAAACGGCAAACTGCTCCTCAACTCCGACGTGTTGGTGTCCGCAGAGCTGACCGCGAAGAGCCCTCAGGTCGTCACATACCGGATCAAGCCGAATGTCCGGTGGTCCGATGGCCAGCCGTGGAACTGCGACGACTTCTATCTCGCCTGGCTGGCCGGTAGCGGCGGGTCAGGGTATTTCAAGCCGGCCACCACGCGCGGCTACGACCGAGCGACCGGCGAGTGCCGTGACAAGAACACCTTCGTCGAGACCTACCACGCACCGTACGCCGACTGGCGCCGGAACTATATTCACAACGCCATCCTCCCTGCACACATCCTCGAGCGGGAGACCGGAATCGCCGACATCACCAAGCTGAACCCGCAATCGCCACCGGCGGACCTGCGCAAGGCCGGTGACTTCTGGAACAGCAGGTGGACAGGTTTCAATGCCACCCTGATGCCGGGCTCGGGCCCGTATCAGCTCGACAGCTCGACGCCGGGCGCGCCGACCGTTCTGACCCGCAACAAGGCCTGGGCGGGCAACCCCGGTGGCTCGGAGCGGATCGTGCTCACGTCCGTTGCCGACGGTGCAGCCGCGGTCCAGGGTGTAGCGAACCACCAATTCGGTGTGGTGCAGCTGCCGGCGGATCCGCTGCTGGCGGATCGGCTCCGGGCGCTGGCCGGACGGGGCGTGGTGTTCGAGGAGCGAGGTGGGCCCGCCGCCGAGCACTTGGACCTCAATCTGGCCAGTCCGCTGCTCAAAGATCCTGTCGTGCGGACCGCGTTCGCCCAGTGCATCGATCGCAACAAGCTGGTCGAAGAACTGGTTCGTGGGGTCCGTCCGGAGACCCAGCCGCTGGGCAGTCTGGCGTTTCTCCCGGGCGATGCGAAATACGAGGACATCTACTCTGACAAGATGGTCGCCGATTCGCGAAAAGCGCAGGTGACACTAGAACGGGCAGGCTGGGTGCTGGGCCAGGACGGAGTGTACACCCGGACCGGACAGCGTCTGTCCTTCGCTATCAGCCACGACGCGTCGCCGGGCCATTCCCGGGAGGTCGAACTCATCAGGACACAATGCCGGCAGGCCGGAATGGAGATCGCCGATCGCGCCACCCCAACTGGTCTGGGTGACGCGCTTGCCCAAGGAAAGTTCGATGTTGCCCTGACGACGGGCCCCCGCAGTCCCCGAGCGTGGTCGTTAGCTGACCAATATGCGACCACCGGCCCACTCAACTATCAGCACTACACCAACCCCGAGGTCGACACCGCGCTGAGTGTCGCAGAGACCGAGTACGCCGAGTCCACCCAGATCGACGCCCTCCGCAAAGCCGATCGGCTCATCGCCGACGAGCTGGTGTCACTCCCACTGTTCCAGCTTCCGATCATGTGGGCGTACACCAACAATATCGACAGCGTCTACCGCCACAGTTCGACCGGCGTAACCTGGAACGCCAACGAGTGGAAAGTAAGCTGACGGGGTTACCGGGTGAAGCCGATGTCGGTGTAGATCGGGTCAGAGATGCCGAATGCCCCGACGTTCGCGGTGCCGGTGCGGACTCCCCACACATCCGGGCGCTGGTAGAGCAGCAGCGAGTGCCCGGTCTTCCAGATCTCCTGGTCGATCTGGTTGGCCAGCTGGACCTTGCGGACGGGGTCGAACTCACCGAGGGCCTGCGCAAACAGGTTATTGATGGTGTCGTTGCCGATGGCGCCATAGTTCTGCTGGGCATCTCCTCTCAGGCTGTAGATAGAGCTGCTCGACGTGACGGGGAAGGGCACCGAGATCCAGGCGAACTGCGCGACATCGAAGTCCGCAGGAGTAACGTACTTCTCGAAGAAGTCGCTCTGTGGCACCGGAGTGATGTCGACCTTCACACCGATCTCGCCGAGGAACTGCTGCACCTGGCGGGCTATCTGCTCGTTGGTCGGGTTTTGGCTCTGGATCACGTCCCGGATCACCAACTCCTGGCCGTTCTTACGCCTGGTACCCTGACCTTGCCGGATCCAGCCCAAAGCGTCGAGCATCCTGGACGCCTCGGCCGGGTCGTAGGAAATGATCTGGGAATTATCCTGGTATCCCGGCTCGCCCTGGACAAAGATGTGATTGCCCAGCGGCAGGGCCCCGGGTATGATGCGGCCGATCAGTGCCTGCGTGATAGCTTGGCGGTTAATGCCCTTCTGGATCGCAATGCGCAATTTTTGGTCGGCCAGGATAGTGCCGGGGCGACCGTTGAAGGTGATGTGAGTGAAATTCGGGGCCAGCGCCTCGCGTACGGTCACGCCCGGGGCGCTCTGGGCCCGGGTGAAGGCGTTGACGTCGCTGCCGATATCGACTAAATCGGACTCGTTGTTGGCCAGTGAATCGAACTGCGCTTCCCTGGGGATGGTACGGAAGATAATCCGGTCCAGCCGGGGTTTGTGGCCCCACCACTTCTCGTCGCGCACCATCGTGATCGTCTTTGCTGTCCGGTCGATCTGCGCTACCTTGAACGGTCCGGCGGTCACCGGGAACCCCTGTGCCCAGCCGGTGTTGAACACTTGCTGATTCGTATTGGTGGAGGTCGGGTATAGTGGGTCAAAGATGGTCTGCCAGTCGGAGAAGGGAGTTGCGAAGGTCACCACAGCCTGCTTGTCGGACGTCCCCCGCTCGACCGATGCGATGTCTTTGTAACCCGTACTGCTGGCGATCTGAAAGGCTTTGTTGCGGCTATTGAGGGCCTGCCACTGAGCGCGGAAATCCTGCCAGGTCATTGGGCTGCCGTCGCTCCAGGTGGCCTCATCGCGCAGGGTGTATGTCACCACTTCCGGGTTGGTACTGGTCAGCGTGGCGGAGGTGACGTAGTCGGTATTGAGCTTCACCGTGCCGTCCGGCTGGGCGAGCCAGATGTGCGGGATGACGCCGGCGATCACGCGAAAGTTGTTGAACTCCGCACCGTCAACCTGGTTGTAGTTGAAGTTGACTGGCATCAAATCGAGCGCCCATCGGAAGGTGCCGCCGTCGCGTAGCGCCTGCGCGGGCATCGCGCCGATGTCGATGGTGCCGATCTGCGGAGCGGGTCCGGTCGCGCCGCCACCGCCACCGCCACCACAGCTCACCAGCACCAGGGTCAGCGCCGTGACCAGACCCCCCAGCCGCCATTGCCGCATCCGCACATCCCTTCGGTGATTGTCCGTGGCGCACTTACAGCACGGCGTGGGCTACCGCGTAGTGACAGGCCGACTCGTGCTCGGCCTCGCCCCGCTGCTCCCGGGCAGGTTCCTCCTGCTCGCAGCGGGACTGCAGCTCGGGGGTCAGCGCGGCGTAGCGGAAGCAGCGGGTGCGGAACCGGCAGCCGGACGGCACGTCGGCCGGGCTGGGCAGGTCGCCGGTCAGCAGGATCCGTTCCCGGGCCCGCTCCTTGGCCGGGTCGGGGATCGGAATCGCCGAGAGCAGTGCCTGCGTGTACGGATGCTGCGGGGCGCGGTACACGGCGTCAACGGGGCCGATCTCGACGATCTTGCCGAGGTACATCACCGCGACCCGGTCGGCGATGTGCCGCACCACGGCGAGGTCGTGGGCGACGAACAACAGCGCCAGTCCCAGCCGTGCCTGCAGCTCCTCGAGCAGGTTGATCACCCCGGCCTGGATCGAGACGTCCAGCGCGGACACCGGTTCGTCCAGGACGAGCACCTTGGGGTCCAGGGCCAGCGCCCGGGCAATCCCGATGCGCTGGCGCTGGCCCCCGGAGAAGTCCGCGGGGTAGCGACTGGAATGCTCGGGACGCAGACCCACCTGCTGCAGCAACTCCGGTACCCGCCGACGGATCTCCGCGCCGGGCACGCCATGGGTGCGCAGAGGCTCGGCGAGCAGGTCGGACACCGGCAGCCGCGGGTCCAGTGCTGCGATCGGGTCCTGGAACACCACCTGAAGGTCCCGGCGCAGTTGCATGCGCCGCCGCCGGTCCAGCGCGGACACGTCGGTACCGAGCACCTCGATCTGCCCGGCTGACGGCGCGGTCAGATTGAGGATCTCCATCAGCGCGCTGGTCTTGCCGCACCCGGACTCACCGACCAGCCCGAGGGTCTCCTGCTCCCGCAGCTCAAAGGAGATGCCATCCACCGCGCGGACAGTGCCGACCTGCCGGCGCAAGATCGTCCCCTTCAGCACCGGGTAATGCCGCACCAAGTGCTCAACCCGCAACACCGCTCGTGAGTGGGAAACAGTGTTATGGCACTGTTTCCCACTCACGAGCGGCGCAGCCGCCTCCCCGCTGCGGTGGCAGGCGCACTGGTGGGTGGGAGAGACCGGTAGTAAGTCGGGCTCGTGAGTGCGGCAGTGGTCGATCACTAAGGGGCATCGCGGAGCGAACGGGCAGCCAGGGCCGAGCGCGACCAGCGACGGGGGCTGGCCCTCGATCGGGACCAGCGGCACGCGCTGCGCGGTGTCCACCCGGGGGATGGAGCCGAGCAGTCCCCGCGTGTAGGGCATCCGGGGGTGGTAGAAGATGTCGTCCACCGGCCCGGTCTCCACGGTGCGCCCCGCGTACATCACCTGAACCCGGTCGGCGAACCCGGCGACCACCCCGAGGTCGTGGGTGATCAGCACGATCCCGGCGCCGGTGACCTCCCGGGCTGTCGCCAGCACAGCCAGCACCTGGGCCTGCACCGTGACGTCCAGCGCCGTGGTGGGCTCGTCGGCGATGATCAGGTCCGGGTCGTTGGCGATCGCCATCGCGATCACCACCCGTTGCCGCATGCCGCCGGAGAACTCGTGCGGGAACGCCTGGGCCCGCCGCGCGGCGTCCGGGATTCCGACCAGGTCGAGCAACTCCACGGCCCGGGCACCGGCGGCCCGCCGCGACAGGGCGCCGTGCACCAGCAGGGCCTCGGCCACCTGGTCGCCCACGCTGTAGACCGGGGTCAATGCCGACAGGGGATCCTGGAAGATCATCGCGATCCGCCGTCCGCGGATCTGGGACAGCTCGGTGTCCGAACACCCCAGCAGCTCGCGACCCTGGAAGCGGATCGACCCGGTGATCTTGGCCTGCGGTGGTAGCAGGCCCATCACGGCCATCGAGGACACCGACTTGCCGGAGCCGGACTCGCCCACGATCCCGAGCACCTCACCTGCGCTGACCTGGTAGCTCAGCCCTCGCACCGCGGTGACCCGACCGTCCTCGGAAGGGAAGGACACCGAGAGGTTGGTGACCTCCAGCACCGGCTCGGTCACGGCGTGCCTCCAGCGTCGGTGTCCACGGTGCTGCGCCGGAGTCGTCGGCGGCGTGGCAGCGCGGAGGTGGGGTCAAGGGCATCCCGCAGCCCGTCGCCCACCCAGTTCACCGACAGCACGGTGAGCACCAGCAGGCCCCCGGAGAACGCGAACAACCACGGGAAGGTCAGCGCAGAGCCGGTACCGGAGGCGATCAGCGTGCCCAGCGAGACGTCCGGCGGTTGCACCCCGAAGCCGAAATAGCTCAACCCGGTCTCGGTCAGGATCGCGGTTCCCACCGTGATGGTCGCATCGATGATCAGCAGCGAGGCCATGTTCGGCACGATGTGCCGGCTGATGATCCGCCATGGCGGCACCCCCATGAAGCGGGCCGCGAGGACGAACTCCCGTTCGCGGAGCGACAGCGTCATGCCCCGCACGATCCGAGCGGTGATCATCCACGAGAAAGCTGCCAGCAACACGACGAGGACCAGCCAGGTCTGGCCCCGGAACGCCGGTGACAGGATCGCGATGATTAAGAACGACGGGAGCACCAGCAGCAGGTCCACCCCCCACATCAGGGCCCGGTCGACCCACCCGCCGAAATATCCGGCGGTGGCCCCGACCACGGCGGCGATCCCAGTGGAGATGACACCGACCAGCAGCCCGATCGTCAGCGACTTCTGCAGGCCCCGCAGCGTCTGGGCGAACACGTCCTCCCCGATCTGCGTGGTGCCGAACCAGTGCGCGGCAGACGGGGGTGCCAGGTAGGCGGTGGGATCCTGCTCCGCGTAGCCCCACGGGGTCAGCAGTGGACCCAGGAACGCCAACGTG
>DATDHI010000434.1:0-3680 GCA_036521655.1 Pseudonocardiaceae bacterium
GATCAGGGAACGAGAAGATCGCGCACGACGGCATCGGCGAGTAGGCGGCCGCGGGGGGTGAGGATGAGGCGGTCGGTGGGGGTGGGGGTGAGCAGGCCGTTGGTGATCGCGCGCTGGGCGGCGGCGCGGCCGACCACGTCCAGGGCGCCCAGCGGCAGGCCGTCGGCTAGCCGGAGGCCGAGCATGACCTGTTCGGTGTACCGCTCTCCCGAGCTGAGCAGCTCGCGACCCGCTGAAGGGGAGCGACCCGCCGCCAGCGCCGCGGCGTAGCGCGACGGATGTTTGACGTTCCACCACCGCACTCCGCCGACGTGCGAGTGCGCCCCCGGCCCCGCACCCCACCAGTTCCCGCCGCGCCAGTAGCCGAGGTTGTGCCGGCAACGAGACTCGGGGCAAGCGGCCCAGTTGGATACCTCATACCAGTGCAGCCCGGCCGCCGAGAGCGCCCCGTCGAGCTGCTCGTAACGTTCGGCGAGCACATCGTCGTCCGGCGCGGGCAGCTCCCCGCGGGCCACCCGGCGGGCCAGCGGGGTACCCGCCTCGACGACCAGGGCGTAGGCCGACACGTGGTCCACGCCGGCGGCGAGCACCGAGTCCAGCGAGGCGGCAAGGTCGTCGCGGGTCTCGCCCGGCGTGCCGTAGATCAGATCCAGGCTGACGTGCCCGATCCCGGCGGCACAGGCCTCACGAGCAGCAACCACCGGCCGTCCGGGAGTGTGCACCCGGTCCAGCACGGTCAGCACGTGTGCCGCGGCGCTCTGCATCCCCAGCGAGACCCGGGTGTAGCCGGCCGCGGCGATCCCGGCGAAGAAGTCCAGTGAGGTGGACTCGGGGTTGGCCTCGGTGGTCACCTCGGCGCCCGGCGCCACCCCGAGCGACCCGCGGACCGCGTCAAGCACCGCCGCCAACCCACGAGCGCCGAGCAGCGACGGCGTGCCCCCACCGACGAACACCGTGCCGGCAGACACCGGTTCCCCGAGAACAGCGCAGGCCAAGTCCAGCTCGCGACGCAGCGCGTCCAGCCAGGTGGACGACGACAAGGACAGTTCACCCGGGGTGTAGGTGTTGAAGTCGCAGTAGCCGCAGCGGGTGGCGCAGAACGGCACGTGCACGTACACCCCGAACGGCACCTGGGTCAGCCCGCGAAGAGCTGCGGCAGGCAACGCCCCAGCAACTACGTCAGCCACGTGAGCATTGTCCCAACAGCCGAATCTGGGTGGTCGGCACCGGCAGAAAATGGCACTCTGGTCACGTGACTGTACCCGGACTGTTGCTGGTGGTTCGCCGCCATGTCGATTATGTCCGGGTTTCCAGCGCGCTTTGCCGCCCGATTAGCTGACGCCCCGCCCGACTGCTGTCCCCAGCCGGCGCCGGGTGCGCCGGGAACCGGGCTGCAGTATGTCCTGGTCACGGCCTCCCCCGCACGCCGGTGCTCCCTTCGACGGAGGCCCTCAATGTCCGTACCAACCCGCCTAGCGAAGGCCCGCCGTGGGGAGGGCCAGTGGGCCCTGGGGCATCTCGAGCCGCTCAATCCCAACGAGCGGACCAAGAAGGACGACGACGGCCTCAACGTCCGGCGCCGGATCGAGACGATCTACTCCGTGCGGGGCTTCGAGTCTATCGACCCCGCCGACCTGCGCGGACGGTTCCGCTGGTGGGGCCTCTACACCCAGCGCCGGCCCGGCATCGACGGCGGCCGTACCGGCACCCTGGAGCCCGAGGAGCTCGACGACTGCTACTTCATGATGCGGGTGCGCATCGACGGCGGCGCGCTCACCACCCACCAACTAACGGTGCTCGGAGACATCTCCCGGCTCTACGCCCGGGACACCGCCGACATCACCGACCGGCAGAACATCCAGTACCACTGGATACGGATCGAGGACGTGCCCACGATCTGGGAGCAGCTGGAGGCTGTCGGGCTGTCCACCACCGAGGCCTGCGGCGACTGCCCGCGCGTCGTGCTGGGATCTCCGGTCGCGGGTATCGCTCGAGACGAGATCATCGACGGCACCCCGGCGATCGAGGAGATCCTGCGGCGTTACGTCGGCAGCCCCGAGTTCTCCAACCTGCCGCGCAAGTACAAGTCCGCGATCTCCGGGCAGCAGGACGTCGCGCATGAGGTCAACGACATCTCCTTCGTCGGTGTGGTGCACCCCGAGCACGGGCCGGGCTTCGATCTGTGGGTCGGCGGTGGGCTGTCCACCAACCCGAAGATCGCGCAGCGGCTGGGGGCATGGGTACCCCGAGACGACGTGCCCGAGGTCTGGGCCGGGGTGACGGCGCTGTTCCGCGACTACGGATACCGGCGGCTGCGGCACCGCGCCCGGATCAAGTTCCTGATCGCCGACTGGGGTGCCGAGCGCTTCCGTGAGGTACTGGAGACTGAATATCTGCATCGCACGCTCATCGACGGCCCGGCCCCGCAGCCGCCGCCCGCCCCGATCGACCATATCGGCGTGCACCGGCAGCGGGACGGCAAGTGCTACATCGGGGTCGCCCCGGTCGCTGGACGGGTCTCCGGATCCACGCTGGTGGACGTGGCCAAGGCGGTCGAGCGGGCCGGATCCGGCCGGGTGCGGCTGACCCCGTACCAGAAACTCGTCGTGCTCGACGTCGCCGAGTCCGAGGTGGACGGTCTGGTCAGCGACCTGGATCGGCTCGGGCTGCGCGCCGATCCCTCGCCCTGGCGGCGCTCGGTGATGGCCTGCACCGGCATCGAGTTCTGCAAGCTGGCCATCGTGGAGACCAAGAATCGGGCGGTGACGCTGGTCGCCGAGCTGGAGACCCGGCTCGCCGACGTCCAATCCACTCTGGACACCCCGGTCTCGGTGCACCTCAACGGTTGCCCGAACTCCTGTGCCCGGATCCAGGTCGCCGACATCGGGCTCAAGGGACAGCTGGTCATCGATGCCGCCGGCAACCAGGTCGAGGGCTTCCAGGTGCATCTGGGTGGTGGGCTCGGTCTGGACAGCGGGTTCGGCCGCAAGCTGCGCGGGCATAAGGTGACCTCCGCCGAGCTTGGTGCCTACGTGGAGCGGCTGGTCCGCGGCTACGCCGCGCAGCACGAGCCGGGAGAACGGTTCGCGCAATGGGCGGCCCGCGCCGAGGAGGCCGATCTGCGATGACCGAGGCCAGGGCGGTGCCGTTCTACTGCCCGTACTGCGGTGAGGAAGACCTGCGGCCCGAGGAGGAGCCACCCGCAGCGTGGCGTTGTGCGGACTGCGGGCGGGTTTTCGTAGTCCGCATGGTGGGGGTGGCCCGATGAACGTCGAGCAGGAAGCCCGCGACCTGGACACGGCACCAGCGCAGGAGATCGTGCGCTGGGCGGTGGACACCTTCGGTGCCCGGTTCGCGGTGGCGTCCTCCATGCAGGACGCCGTGCTGGTGCACCTGGTGTCGCAGGTCGCTCCGGGCGTCGACGTGCTGTTCCTGGACACCGGCTATCACTTCGCCGAGACGTTGGGCACCCGGGACGCCGTGGCGGCGACCTACGACATCAACCTGATCACCCTGACGCCCCGGCAGACCGTCGCCTCGCAGGACGCCGCGTACGGCCCCAGGCTGCATGATCGCGAACCCGACCGGTGTTGCGGGTTGCGCAAGGTGGCGCCGCTGGATCGCGCGTTGGAACGCTACGACGCCTGGGCCACCGGGCTGCGCCGGGCCGAGGCACCGAC
>DATDHI010000435.1:0-7616 GCA_036521655.1 Pseudonocardiaceae bacterium
TGGCGAGATGGCCACTCGGAGGTCGTCCGACAGCGACCTCGCACAGCTGTCGATCACGCGGCCACCAGCGAGATCGGTCAGGTGTCCTGATGGGAACCCCGCCGCGTTTCGCATCGGCGGCCCACGCCCGAGCACGAAACACCGTGGTCCTCGGTCATCGAAACTCCCCCTCTTCTCCACCAACGACAGACAAACCTGACAAGCTCCTCATCGAGCTGCACGAGGCGCACATCGCGCTGATGGCAGCGGAGCGTCACATCAGATTGTGGCGCGCGAATTCCGTTCCAGGGAACGCGCGGAACGTACCCATTTCCCAACGTCTTTGCTACACAGCGCATGAGGCCCTCCATGAGGCGGGCCAGGCGCTCGGTCGGGTCGCGGAGACACTGCGGATTGAGGTGAAAACATGCTTGCCAACCAACCAGGGCGATTCCGTCCAGGTTGACATCGACGCGTTATCGAACGACGCGGGCTCCTGTGAACCAGCGTGCCAGTCTCCCGCTAGGCATTCCTAACCATACGGACGCCTGGGAGCGACGATGAGAACCAACGGGACTGGGACGAAGAGGTATCCAGTCAGTCAACCAACGTCAGACGATGTGGTTGCCGCGGCACCCGCGCTGGCCGCGGTGTGGTGCCGCTCGGTGGGGACCGCTTGGACGCTGGAACTTCACCAGCTCAGCCGGGGCGCACCACACAGGACGCTGGTGGACTGGATCAGCTCGGGCGTCCCCATCTCACAACCGGAACCAGACGCGCAGGCCGGCGAGCTGCTGGCCGAACGCGGGTTGCTATTGTTCCGCAATTGCTCCGCGGGCCCCTGCACTCACAATCGGCGCGGCATCGGCTACGTGGCCAAAGATGCGGAGTTGATCGCACTCGCTCACCTCGTCCAAGAAGCCGCCACCGAGGCTGGACGGCACCCTGTGATTCTGGCTAGGGAGTGGATCACGGCTGGATACTCCACTAGCGTCGCCGCTGGATGGATACGTGAAGGATTCCATTCCCCCCATGAAGCCACATCAGAGGGGTGTTCAGAGACTAACCGGCCGGACAACCAACCCACGCGGCCTGGGCCACCATCACCGGTTACGTGCGCGGCACCGCGGTCGTCGCCACCCTCCACGGCACCGAGATCGGGCTCAGGCTCGACGTGATCGAGTGCCAGGGTGCTGGCTGGCGAGCCGGCGAGTTCGACGCCCTCGAGTGACCGCCCGCGGGTGACCTGCCGGATGCCACGTGCGCATCTCTCACGGCTCAGGGACGCTGCCAGGTTGCGGGGTCGGCCTCACGCTGGGCACCGGAGGCCATGTCCTTGACCTCGTGGGGCTTGCCGTCCTCGAACGGGGGAAACCACACGAACGGGATGCCCTTGCGGGAGGCGTAGCGGATCTGCTTGGCCAGCTTGTCAACCTGGTGGTACAGCTCGGTGTTGAGTCCGCGGGCGCGGAGCTGGGCGGCAGTGGCCACCGCGTGGGCACGACGCTGATCGCTGGGAATCACCACGAGGACATCGCTGGGACAGCTGGGCCCGGTGTGCAGGAGTCCTTCGGCGACAAGTTTGGCGAAGATTCGAGTGAGGCCGATGGACAGCCCAACGCCAGGGAGGCTGCGCCGGATGAAGGATCCGGCCAGATTGTCATACCGGCCTCCGGAGCAGATGCTGCCGTAGTTCGGCCAGCCGGTGAACTTCCCCTCGTAGACAGTTCCGGTGTAGTAGTCCAGTCCCCGGGCGATGGACAGGTCGGCCACGATGCTGCCGGTCGGCAGGTCCGACAGCGAGTCCAGCACGAACGCCAGCTCATCGAGTCCTTCGGTGAGCAGGTCGGATTTGGACCCGAGACGGGTGATGTCATCGATCACCGATGCACCAGTGCCGCGGATCTGCGCCAGGTCCAGGCAGGCAGTGACCTGCTCGGGGGTGAGGCCGACCTCGGAGGCAAGCAGGGTGCCGACCCCGCCGGGACCGATCTTGTCGATCTTGTCTGCGATCCGGATGACACCGAGCGGGTCGCCGATGCCCAGACCCTGGTAGAAGCCCTGAAGGACCTTACGGTTGTTGATGTTGAGAGACCAGGCGGGGAGCGAGAGGTCGGTCAGGATCTCGTGGATGATCCGCGGGAGCTCAGCGTCGAAGTGCAGCGGCACCTGGTCGATGTTGATGACGTCGATGTCGCACTGGGTGAACTCGCGGTAGCGACCTTCCTGCGGGCGCTCGCCGCGCCATACCCGCTGGATCTGGTAGCGCTTGAACGGGAAGACCAGGTCGTTGAAGTGCTGGGCGACATAACGGGCGAAGGGCACCGTGAGGTCGAAGTGCAGACCGAGCCGGCCGCCGGTGTCGTCGCCGGCTTCGGCTTGCAGCCGGTGCAGCGTGTAGACCTCCTGGGAGGTCTCCCCCTTGGCCACGAGTACCTCGAGTGCCTCGACCGACGGAGTCTCGATCGAGCTGAACCCGTATCGTTCGAAGGTCCGGCGGATGTGCTCGAGCCACTGCAACTCGACGAGCCTGACCTCGGGCAACCACTCAGGGAAGCCACTGATAGCGGCCGGTCGAACCAGCTGCTGGTCGCTCATCGGCGGGCTCACTCCTCGTCAAGCGAGCTAGGTCCGCATCCCCGCAGGGCCAGACCAACGCTCGGCGGTCGGGCATGCCGACCTGGGAAACACGGCGGCGCCGCATTGTCGAGTTCAGATGCTACGTCCCCGACCCGAGCAGCGACGGGTCACCGTCGGCGGGCGGCCAGATCACCGGCGGTGAGGCGCAGCTGTAGCGCGGTGCATCGCCATTGGCTTCCGCCGTCGGCGACGTGCTCCTCGAAGCGGGCGGCCAGCGCCCGGACACCCGTGCTCAGGGTCACCAGAGCGACGGCCTCGAGCGCGCCGGCGGCCGGCTGCCGGGTCAGCACCTTGCCCACCCGCGGCTCCAGATGGCCCGCCATCGCCTGCAGTGACATGAGATAGCTCAGCAGGTCAGGACGCAGCACTGTGGACAGCTGGCGCGCCGGCCGGTGCCCACCGATGATCTCCCCCGCCGCCCGCAACAGCTGCTGCACCAGGAGGGGAGCGGTGGGGTCGGCCGCCGGTAGGGCGGCAGTGGGCCGTGGCTCGGGTATGGCCGGCGCCGGGGACGGCAGGATGTCCACCAGCCGGCGCAGCACCGGTACCTGCGGTCGCGTCTCAGTGATGCTGCTGGTCAACGAACCCTCCTCGGCTGAAGACCACGCGGGCGTGGTCATGGGACGGCGGCGTGCTGGCGCCGACCGGGGCACCGGATCGGAGGAGGGGCAACGATCCGGTGCACGGGAGTATGCGAGAGCTGGGGTGGTGTTGTCCCGGTTTTCGAGATACTGGGCCCGGCTTGTGGACAACTAGTTCGGTGCCGAGCGCCGCCGGGCCCATTCGAAGCACACCACCGCGGCCGCGCTGGCGACGTTGAGCGACTCCACGCCCCCGGCCATCGGGATGCCGACCCAGCCGGTGAGCTGCGAGGCGACCGCCGGCGAGATCCCGGCGGTCTCGTTGCCCAACACGTAGGCCACCCTGGGCGGCGGCGGTGTGCCGAACAGCGAGGCGGCACCCGGCGCCGAACTGGACAGCCCCAACACCGCGAACCCGGCGGCGCGCAGCGCAACGCAAGATTGTTCCGCGGTGGACGCCCGCAGCACCGGGGCCCGGAAGGCGACGCCGGCGGAGGCCTTGACCACCAGCGGGTCGATCGCCGGCACGCCCCGGCGGGGCAGCACCACGCCGTCGATTCCCGCGGCGGTCGCGGTGCGCAGGATCATCCCCACGTTGGCCGGGTTGGTGATCGCGTCGAGCACCAGCACCCCAGCGGCGCTGCGCAGCGCCTTCAGCGCACCGTCGAGCGGGCGCATCCGCGGAGCCACCACGTCGGCCAGCACGCCCTGGTCGTGCCGCCCGTTGCCGGCGAGCACTTTCACCCGGTGCGCCGAGACCCGCTGCACCGGCACGTGCCGGTTAGCCGCCGCATCGAGGATCTCCCGGAGGGTGTCGCCACGAGCCCGCTCGGCCACGATCACCTTGTCGACCGTGAGCGCCGGGTCGGTCAGTGCCTCCAGCACCGGCTTGCGGCCGTAGACGGTGATGAAGACGTCCCGCGGGCTGGGCGCTTGCGGGGCGGGAGGCTGGTCGTCGGGCGGGGACACGCGCCCAGGATGGCAGGTTCGGATATGACCGTTTCGCGTGCCAGGATTCACAGCATGGCTGACCGGTTGTCGGCGCTAGACGCCTCGTTTCTCTACATCGAGGAGCCCAACACCCCGATGCACGTCGGCGCGGTGTCGCTGTTTCGCCGACCGCGGTCCGGCTTCGACTACGAGCGCATGGTGCAACTGATCGAACAGCGGATGGCGATGGTGCCGCGCTACCGCCAGAAGGTCCGCAAGATTCCTGGGCGGCTGGCCCGGCCGGTGTGGGTCGACGACGTGAATTTCGACATCGCCTACCACGTACGCCGCTCTGCAATGCCCAAGCCTGGTAGCGACGCGCAGCTAAGGGAGCTGGTGGCGCGGCTGGTGTCCCGGCCGTTGGACCACGACCGTCCACTGTGGGAGATGAATCTCGTCGAGGGGCTGTCCGGAAGCCGGATCGCAGTGATCACCAAGACACATCAGGCGATGGTCGACGGGATCAGCGCGATCGATATCGGCCAGGTGATCCTCGACGTCACACCCACGCCCCGCGACATCCCCGAGGACCTCTGGATGCCGCAGCCTGAGCCGCACGCGCTCGGGCTGGTGTGGCAGGCGGCGGTGGAAGCGGTGCAACGGCCAGGTGAGATCATCGGCAACGTCCGCAGCGCGATGCTCGGCGGCGTCGCCACGGTGTGGCAGGTGGCCGAAGCGGTGGGCGGGGTAGCCTCGGCGCTGCTGACCGCCGCCCGGCCCTCGCCGGGCGGACCGCTGAACGTCCCGATCTCCAACCAGCGGCGCTTCGCGGTGGCCCGGACCAGGCTGGAGGACTACCGGGCGGTGCGCAAGGCCCATGGCGGCGACATCAACGACGGCGTACTCGCAGTGGTGTCCGGCGCTTTGCGCAACTGGTTTCTGTTCCGGGGAGAGGCGGTCACCAGCTCCACGACGGTGCGGGCGATGGTGCCGGTGTCGGTGCGGGGGGACATCAGCGAGGGTGCCGAGGGGATGGGCAGTCGAGTGGCGTCGTACCTGGTGGACCTCCCGGTCGGGGAGCCCAACCCGGTGCTGCGGCTCAACTACGTCAGCCACGCGATGCGGGCGCACAAGGAATCCGGCCAGTCCGTCGGTGCCGATGCGCTGATCCGGCTGGGCGGCTTCGCTCCGTCCACGATTCACTCCCTGGGCGCCCGGGTAGCGAACAGCTTCTCGCAGCGGATCTTCAACCTGGTGATCACCAACGTCCCCGGGCCCCAGTTCCCGCTCTACGCGGCGGGGGCCAAGATGATCGAGATGTTCCCGGTGGTGCCGCTGGCCAAGAACCAGGCCGTCTCGATCGGTATCACCTCCTACGACGGCGGTGTCTACTATGGACTCAATGCCGACCGGGATGCCATGTCCGATCTGGACACTCTGGCGGCGCTGATCGAGGAGTCGCTCGAAGAGCTGGTCTCGACGGTGCCCGGGCGATGAGGGTCTACATCCCCGCCACGATCGCGATGCTGCGCACACTGGTCGACTCCGGGGAACTGTTCCCGGTCGCCGGCACAGCCTTCGCCCTCACGCCCATGCTGCGTGAGTCCTACGCCGCGGGGGACGCCGAGGAGCTGGAGTATGCGGCGATGAACCAGGCGGCCCGCGCCTCGTTGCGGCTGCTCTCCGGCGAGCTGGACGGCGGCTCGGGGGCCCTGCCTCGCCGGGTCGTGGTGGCCGCCGACGTCGAGGGCGTGCGGTTGCGCCCCGATCTCGATGACGCCGCCGTCAGGGTTTCCGGGCCGGTGCCCACGGCCGCGGTCGCCGCCGTGCACGTGGACGTGGCCGAGGCCGAGACGGCGGTGCGCGCCGCGGCGGCGGTGGTGAACGCCGCCGACCTCGGTGACCCGGACGCCGAGTTCACTCTCGGTGACGCAGAGGATCACGAGATGGCCTGGTACGCCACCCAGGAGTTGCCCTTCCTGCTCGACTTGATGTGACCCGTGAGTGGCAATGCGAGTCCTGACTCGCATTGCCACTCACGAGTACTCTTGTACATTCATGGACGCGATCACATCCCCGCCTGCTCCGCGTAACGAACCGGTCCGTAGCTATGCACCGGGCAGTCCGGAACGTGAGTCGCTGACCCGCAGGCTTGCCGAGCTGGGCGCTCAGGAGACTGAGCTGACCATGACGATCGCTGGTGTGCAGCGGATGGCGAGCGGGGAGCTGTTCGAGGTGGTCGCGCCGCACCGGCACGCCCACGTGCTGGGGCTCAGCGCGCAAGCGAGCAACGCCGATGTCGGGGCCGCTGTCCGCGCGGCCGCCAAGGTCGCGCCGGCCTGGCGTGAGCTGCCCTTCGACGAGCGCGCCGCGATCCTGCTGCGCGCCGCGGACCTCGCGGCCGGCCCGTGGCGCGACACCCTCAACGCCGCCACCATGCTCGGCCAGTCCAAGTCGGTGCAGCAAGCCGAGATCGACGCGGCCTGCGAGCTGATCGACTTCTGGCGGTTCAACGTGCACTACGCCCACCAGATCCTGGCGCAGCAGCCCGACTCCGGACCTGGTGAGTGGAACCGGATGGAGTACCGCCCGCTGGAGGGCTTCGTCACCGCGATCACCCCGTTCAACTTCACCGCGATCGCTGGCAACCTGCCCACTGCGCCCGCGCTGATGGGCAACACGGTGGTGTGGAAGCCCACCCTCACCCAGCAGCTCGCCGCGCACCACACGTTGCGGCTGCTGGAGGCCGCTGGGCTGCCGCCTGGGGTGATCAACCTGGTCACCGGGCATGGAGCGCCGGTCAGCGAGGTGGCCCTGGCCGATCCCGACCTCGCTGGGCTGCACTTCACCGGATCCACCGCGACCTTCAAGAAGCTGTGGCGCACCATCGCCGATCACCTGGACAGCTACCGCAGCTACCCGCGCATCGTAGGAGAGACCGGCGGCAAGGACTTCGTGGTGGCGCACCCCTCGGCCGACCCGGCGGCGCTGACCACGGCACTGGTGCGCGGGGCGTTCGAGTACCAGGGTCAGAAGTGCTCCGCGGCCTCCCGAGCCTACGTCGCCCGGTCGCTGTGGGACGGCGGGCTGCGAGCACAGCTGGCCGACACGACGCGGACGATCAGCTACGGCGACGTCGCCGACCTGTCGAACTTCGGCGGCGCGGTGATCGACGCCCGGGCCTTCGCAAAGCACCGCAACATCCTCGCGCGGGTCGCCGCCGACCCCTCGATCGAGGTCCTCGCCGGCGGCGGCTGCGACGACTCGCAGGGGTGGTTCGTGCAGCCCACGGTGCTGGTCGGTGGTGACCCCAAGCACGAGGTGTTCGCGACGGAATACTTCGGGCCGATCCTCGCGGTGCACGTCTACCCCGACGCCGACTACGCCGCGATCCTCGACATCGTTGACTCCACCGGTCCGTATGCGCTGACCGGCGCGGTGTTCGCCACCGACCGGGAGGCGATCCAGCAGGCCCACCAGGCGTTA
>DATDHI010000436.1:0-1681 GCA_036521655.1 Pseudonocardiaceae bacterium
GCTAGCTGTAAGTACCGGGGAGGTTGGTTCGCTCGTTGAGGCGAGCGATCGGGGGTTTGTGGCCGAGGGCTGAGTGTTTGCGGTGATGGTTGTAGTGCCAGAGCCAGCCGTCAAGGGCTGTGGTGCGATCGTTGCTGGTGCGGTAGATCGCGGCGTAGGCCCAGCCGCTGAGCATGGTGCGGATGAAGCGTTCGGCTTTTCCGTTGGTTTGGGGCCGGTAAGGGCGAGTGCGGAGGTGGCGGACGCCCAGGGCGCGACACGCGATGGCGTGGATCGTCGAGCGATAGCCGGGGCCGTTATCGGTCAGCAGCTGCTCGACGGTCATGCCGTGGCGGTCGAAGAATCGGACGGCGCGGCGCAGAAACCCGACCACGGTCGCGGCCTTCTCGTCGGCGAGGACCTCGGCATAGGCCAAGCGCGTGCAGTCGTCGACGGCGATGTGCACGAACTCCCAGCCGGCATCGCCGATGCGGCGACCATCCGGCGTGTAGGTCGTCGCCCGCTGGGTCTTGCGGTTGCCGGTCATCGCGTGCCCGGCAACCAGGATGCGTCCGAGCTTTTTGACGTCGATGTGGATGAGCTCGCCCGGACGGGCGCGTTCGTAGCGCTCGGCCGGCTCGAGACCCAGGCGGCCGAGCTTGCCCATCCCCAGTCGGCTCAGCACTCCCGAAACCGTTGACAAGGCCATGCTGAGAACTTCGGCGATCTCCGGCCCGGTGAACCGCAGGCGGCGCAACGCGGCGATCGCCTGCACGCGCTCCTCGCTCGTCCTCGTCGGCTGGTGATGCGGTGTCGAGGGACGATCCAACAGGCCAACGTCACCCTCGGCCAGGTAGCGCCCGACCCACTTGCGCGCGCAGCGCACGCTGACTTCGGCGGCGTCGGCCGCCTTCGTCAGCGTCCACCTCTGCTTCACGACGCGATCAACCAACACACGCCGCCGGTTCAGGCTGAGGGCCGCGTTAGCGTGCAGCTTCATCCGGTGTCCTCCTTGGGAACTGAGTGGCTTGCCAGCTCTCAGCCTCCAAGGGGGCCCGGATGAACCAACCTCCTCAGGAACTACAGCTAGCTGTCGCGGCGGTCTGGTGACAGTTGTTGCTTACCCACACCGGCAGGCGTAGTCTCGCGCCCAAGTCCCTACCCACGGAGGTCCTCATGAGCACCAGCAGCCCGCTCCCTGACGTCGGGATCGAGCTTCGGGAGGGTTACGCCGAGGTCGGCGATCAGACCTTGCATTACGTCGAGGCCGGTGACGGGCCGCTGATGGTTCTGCTGCACGGCTTCCCGGAGTTCTGGTTCGGTTGGCGGCTACAGATCGCGCCGCTCGCGGCGGCGGGTTTTCGGGTCGTCGCGCCCGACACGCGTGGCTACAACTTGTCATCGAAGCCAGAGGACTTCGAGGCCTACGGCGTCGACCTGCTCGCCGCCGACATCCGCGCTCTCATCGGAGAGCTCGGTGCCAAGTCCGCGCTGTTGGTCGGTCACGACTGGGGCGGAAGCATCGCCTGGACCACCGCGATGAACCACCCGGAGGTGGTCGACCGACTTGCCATCCTCAACGCCGCCCATCCGCGGCGGCTCCAGCAGGGACTGCGCAACCCGAACCAGCTCCGGAAGTCCTGGTACTTCTTCTTCTTTGCGGCGCCGGGACTGCCCGAGGACGTGGTGCACCTCAGAGATT
>DATDHI010000437.1:0-6487 GCA_036521655.1 Pseudonocardiaceae bacterium
TGTTGCCGATGGTGACCGTGAGGGTGTCCAGGTCGCCGGTGAGCAGTGCGGTGCGGGCGGCGCGGAGCGCGTCGGTCCACGCGGTGGTGTGGTCGGGGGCGTGGGCGGCGGCGGTGACGGTGTCGGAGCCGATGGCGGTGATGGTCCAGGAGACGGGTGTGGTGGTCATGGGCGTGAGTGTCATCGCTGGTCCGGTGGGAAGCGCAGCGGTTGCAGGGTGTGGATAGCTGGGGTGTGTCCACACCCCTGCAACCGAATGGCTTGACCGGTTAGGTGCCGGCGAGGTATTGCTGCGCGTCGAACCAGGCGTGGCCGATGCTCTGCCAGGAGTGCTGGTCACACAGCTGCCAGACCAGCCGGTCGATCCGGATCCGCAGATGTGGCGGGGTGTGGGTGGCGCGGCGGCCGGTGATCCATTGGGTGGCGATCTCGATGGGCGCGGTGAGTCTCAGCGCGACGCCGACTGGGTAGGTGCCCGGTCTCGGCGCGAGCCACGTTTGCGAGACTCGCTCGGGGAGCCGGGTCGCGGCGAGGTACTGCGCGGCGTCCCATTGCTGGCGGATGCGCCCGGCTACCGCAGCGTCGGTGAGGTAGACCACCGCGTCGCCGATGCGGGCGGTGACTTGCTGTTCGGGGTGTCCGAGAGCGTGGGGATGCACGTCGGTGGGCACGGGGCCGGCGACGCGCATGACCACGCTGAGCACGGTGGAGGCGAGCACGGACGCTGGTTGCGGGTCGATGCTGGCAGGTGGATGGGGCTCTGGAGTGATGGCGGTGGTCATCTCGGATGCTCCTGGAAAATCGACAGGGGGTGGGTGCCAATACCGGGGGAGGGGAGCCCGGTACCGGCACCCGGCTGGTCAGCCCACGGGCTGCGCGGCGGGGAGTTCGGTGGGCTCGGCTGGTTGCTCGCGCCGGACTACCTTGGTGACCTCGGCGGTGGCGAACCGCAGGCTGACGGCGATGTCCTCGGCGAGCAGCTTGTGCCGCCAGATCTTGCGGCCCCCTCGGGCTGCCAGGAGTCGTCGACGAATTCGCCGGTGATGGTGACCGTGGTGCCCTTGGCCAGGGTGGTGGCGGCGTTTTCGCCCAGGCCGTTGAACGCGACGACCTGGTGGAAGACCGGCGCCTTGTCCACCCAGTGGTTGGTCTGGCGGTGGAACCGGCGGCCGTTGACCGCGACCGAGAAGGACACGACCGGAATGCCGCTGGGTCTGTAGCGCAGGGTGGGCTCGTCGGTGAGGTTGCCGTGGATGGTGATCTCGTTCATCGCTGTCTCCCTGGTGGCTCGGTGTCGGTGGAACGCGGCGTGCCTCAGCGGGCCGGGGGAGGGGTCCGGTCAGGACGGCGGGGGTTCCGGGGTCGTCCACCCGGGTGGGATCACGCCAGTGACCGCCGCAGGCGGCGTGTCACACCCGGGTGGATGGGCCCCGGGTTCATCGCCGCTTGCCCCCGCCCGGTGTGCTGACCCTCGGGCGGTCCACCGGCGCACCAGCGGCGCGGAAGTGGTGAGCACGCAGACGCATCGAGCTCTCGCACGGTCATGGCGCTGGCCTCAAGCAGCGGGGACAACGATCACCGGCTCCACCGACGGACCCGCACCCCCGGATCCCCGAGGAGATCCGGTTAAAGGGTGTTCGGGGCTGTCCGACTCAGGTGATCCGGAACTGAACAGGGCGGGGATTGCGTCGGCCTCGGGCGATGCCGTTGATGATGTGCCGAGCGGCCTCCTCGTGGGTGAACCTGTTCGTGCCCCGGGGGCAGATCGGGGCTGCGGCCAGCAGCGCATCAGCGGCGAGGGTCTCGCTCAGGACACCGGCGCCGACCAGCTCGCCGAGGCGGGCGGCGGCGCGGAACAGGGTGTGCGCACGGGTTCCGGGGAGGGTCTGGGCTACCGTGCTCGTCTCGCCCTGGAGCGCGGCTTGCACATAGGCATCGAGTCGGCGGGGGGAGGACGGCAGCGGAATCGCTGGGTGGGTCGGTGCGGGTGCGGGGGTGAGCGCGGTGCGTAGCCAGTCGGGCAGGGCGATCGGGTCGAGCGGGCGGATGATGCGGTACCAGCGGGGCTGGCCGTTGACCCGGCGCACGGAGCCGGCGGCGATGATCGCCCCGCCCGCGGCGCGGGTGTCGATTTTCCAGCCCAGGAGCCCGCAACTGCTGCGCAGCCCGGCCTCGGGCGCCGAGCGGGTTGGGGTCCCCCGTATCTGTCGGCTTATGTCCGCGACGCCTATAGCGCCCTGTCGAGGACTCTGCCGGGGGGTCGATGTGCGGTACCTGACGATCGACAACGCGCGCTGGGTTCAACGGCGGCGTTCCCAGCGTCGCGCCGCCGTTGTCCGATGCGCTGACCTACTCCGCGACCGCCAACCGCGACCATGTCATTGGGCTGCTGCGGGACGCGGTAATCCGGTGGTTATCGCCGGTGACGCGGTGCCCTCGGTGCACCTGCACGCCCGCAACGGCGCTGCGCCCGGCCGCCCCGCTGGACTCTAAGCCCTGTTCTCCCGAGCGTGTCCCCAGCCGCCGGGGAGCGATGAGGTCGGTCTTGGGTCGGGTCTAGCTTGATTGTGTTCTCGGTTGTCCGGATCCGCCGGCCTGGGTTGTCGAGTCGAAGAGGTAGCCGGTGTCGCCGACGCGGTGGATTCGGGCGGGGGAGAGTGGGCTGGGCTGGATCCGGCGGCGTAACCGGCGCATCAGCCGGTCCAGGTCGCGGTGATGTGAGTGGTCGATGTCTCCTGCGGCATCTGCCAGCGCGGGGCGGTACACGATCTGGCCAGCGTGAGTCAGGAGCACGCTGAGCAGGGCTGCCTCGCGGGCGGGGAGGTGCACCAGGTAGCCGTCGACCTGCGCGCGGCGCCGCGGCACGTCGAGCGTGACGCCGGTGGCCTGGATCACCTGCTCGGGGTCTTCGCCTGGCGCCGCGGCCGGCGGCGCAGGATGGCCGACCAGGTGAGCATCATCGCCTCCTGGTCCCAGCGGTTGCGGGCTCTGGGTGATCCCGACGCGCACGCTGCGGATGAGGGCTGAGATGCCCGGCGCTCTGGGGGCTGGTCATCCGCTGCGTGTTATGCGTTCGTGAGTTCGGGTGGGGTGATGCGGGGTTGGGGGTCGAGGTGGGCGGGTGCGTCGAGTTGTTCGGCGGCAACGGTGGCGGTGACTCGTTCCGTGGGCAAGCGGAGGTGGACTGCCACGGCGCAGATGAGGAGGCTGAACGCGGCCACCACCCCCAGATCGACCCAGTCCGGGATGAGCTTCGTTCCGCCGTATTGCCCGAGGTAGGAGATCACCGTGAGACCGGCGAACCAGGGAAGGATCCAGATCAGCGATCGCGGGTCCAGCGGCGGACGCTCGATCGGCCGGCCCAGGGTGTAGGAGATCCCGAACAGCAGGTAGCCGGCGGCGATGGCCAGCATCAGCTTTTCCACCGTGGTCCAGGACGTCCAGTAGATGATCTCGTTCGCGGCGATGAAGGCCAGCGGTGCCAGGACCGGGGCGGCCGGCACCCGGTAGGGGCGCGCTCGGTGGGGGTCAGCCTTGCGCAGGGCGAGCAAGGTGATCGGCGCGAACCCATACATGATCACTGTCGCTGAGGTGACCAGTCCGACCAGGCTTTGCCAGCTCGGGAAGGGCAGAAAGCAGATCAGACCCACAACGAACGCCAGGATGATCGAGGTGTAGGGGACACCGCGACTGCTGATCCGGCTGACGCCCCGGGGGACGTAGCCAGCGTGGCCCAGCGCGTAGGACAGCCGCGCGGAGGTGCCCACATAGATCAGGCCGGTGCCAGCGGGTGAGATGAACGCGTCGAGATACAGGATGGTGGCCAGCCAACCCAGACCCAGCCCGGTGGCCAGCGTCGCGTACGGTCCGAAGTCACCCTTAGCGACCGGGTTGGCCCATCCCTGCGCGAGGTTGCCGGGGTGCAGCGCCCCGATGAAGGCGATCTGCAGCGCTAGATAGAGCACGGTGCCCACGACCACCGCGCCGATCACGGCACGGGGCACGTTACGTTGCGGGTCGCGTGCCTCGCCGGCCATTTGCGTCGCTTGTTCAAAGCCCTGCAGCGCGAACACGACACCCAGCGGTAGGGCCGCCAGCACCCCGTGCGCGCCGTAGGGGGCAAAGCCGCCACCGGCGGTGAAGTTCGCGCCTCGAAACGACACCCCGATCAACACGATGACCGTCAGGACCGGCACCGCGATCTTCCAGAGCACGGTGACCGTGTTGCTGTCCGCGAGCCACCGGACCCCGAGGGTGTTGATCACGGTGAACAGCAACATCAACGCGGTGGCCACGCCCAAACCCATGTGTGTGAGCGCGCCCACGTCGTTGATCAGTCCATGCCACTGGTGGTCCAGGTAGCTCAGCGCGGCCTCGACTTCGATGGGGGCGATCGTCACGGCCTGAAGCCAGGCCACCCAGCCGGCCGTGAAGCCGCCCAGCGTGCCGAACGCCAACCGCGGCCAGCGTCCCGTGCCCCCGGCCAGGGGGTAAGCCGCGCCGAGTTCCGAGTGGACCAGTGCCAGCAGCACGATGATCACACCGGCTACCAGCCAGGACACGATCGACGCCGCACCAGCCGAGGAGGCCGCTGTCAACGCGCCCAGCAACCAGCCCGATCCGATGATCGAACCCAACGAGACGAACATCAGTGCCATCAAACCGACGTCGCGCCGAAAGCCCGGCCGCCCGCTGTGCGCCACCTTGAACACGGAGTCTCGCGCCATGATCGCAACCAATCCTGTCGTCAAGCAACTCGTGAGGAACTTGTGATGGTCTTCTACTGATGGCGGGGTCTGGTCAGCACGCTCAGCAGCCGATCGAGGATCTTCTCTGCCGCCCCTCGCCGGGCCCGATGGGGCGAAAACACTGCCACCAGAGCCAGCGTGATGATCAACAACAGTGGCAGGCAGCCCAGCACACCCACGATCACACCCACGATCACCAGGGCCGGCGCGAGCGTTGGGGGCTGCACGGTGGCGGCGACCAGCGCCCCACCCGCGATCCCGGCACCGGAGGCCAACCACCTCGTCACGTGACTCACCCCTCGGCTCGGGCGCGGTCTGGCGGGCACGGGGTCCCTTTCAGCTCCTTGCGCAGCCGCCACGCCTCTGCCAGCACCCGCCGCGCATACTCGTTGCGCTCACCGCGGGAGAGGCGGGCGAGTTCCGCGCGGAACTCCTCGCTGTAGCGTGGTTGCCACGATCGGGGCAGCAGCCACACCGCTACCTGCACCCTTCTCAGCAGCGACGGGGAACCGTCAGCGTCCACGTTCGCGGGCGTAGCGCAGTGATGGTCGAGGTAGCGGGCAAGGTCTTGGGCAAGGTCGCGGTAAAGTCAATGGCCAGGTCGCGATCACGATCAAGGACAGGATAGCTGGCCAAGGCGCACAGAAGAGCGTGATAGCTGGCCAGGGCGCTGGCCAGGTCACGGGAAAGATCGAGGTCGGGGGCGGCAGCGCGGTCAGGGGCGTAGTCACCCTCTAGAACACTGCCCAGCGCGCGATCCAGGGCTTGGGCAAGGTCGCGGGCGGTCACGGCAGCGCGGGTCAGGGCGTGATGACGGTGCAGGGGGTAGTCAGTGTCAAGTGCGCAGGCGAGGTCGCGGACGAGACCGCCAGCACGAGCGCGAGCCTGATCCAGCACGCGAGCACGGTCAAGATCAAGCGCGCTGGCAAGCGTGCGGGCGACCTGCAGGGCGCTGGCGAGATCGAGATTCAGATCGCGGTCGTGGGCAAGGACTAGAGCTCGGGCGATGGCACCCTCGCGGTCCAAGACGCCGAAGAGGGCGCGCACGCGGTCGAGGACGGCCACTAGGCACCCCCGGTCGTCCTGGGAATCAGCTGCGGCTTCGCCACAGGCTCCGCCACGGGCACGGGAATGTGCACCTTGTCCAGAGCGGCGCGGGCACGCTCAGCCCCCTCGGGACTGAGGTGGTAGTAGCGGCGTCGGGGCCGGCCCCCCTCGGCAGGCTCGATGTCTTCCCAGTGGCTCGTCAGCCATCCGCAGCCCTCCAACCGGGCCAGGATCGGGTGCAGGGTGCCGCTGGGCAGCCCGGCGGCCTTGCAGATCTCCAGCCCATACATCTCCCGAGTGGGCTCCTCGAGCATCGCTCGTAGCGCTCGCAGCATCGGCCATGTCATCCGCGGTTCCGAACCCTTAGGCATGTGTCATGTCTAACATGCAGTCGGTAGAGAAACAAGTCGGTAGAGGAACTAGTCAGTAGAGAACCCATCTAGTATGCAGGGGCCTCCGAGGGTGGCCGGACCCGGGTCACGTCCTCATCTCTCCACATACGGGAGCGCTCGGGGTGGCCCGACGGGCCGTGCGCCGGCTCGGCCTCTTCTCGCAAACGACGCCCGGCGGGTGCGTGGAGCTGTGGGTCAGTGTCCAGCTCGCCAGCGGGCCGCTGAGCCATCTCGTGGGCTATTCATGGAGGTCTCCCGGTGAGGGCTAGAGGCTGGGGTGGTGGCACTCCCGGCACTGGC
>DATDHI010000438.1:0-7535 GCA_036521655.1 Pseudonocardiaceae bacterium
GTAACGGGCCTGTGGGCGCCGTCGTGAAATCAGTGTTCTCAGGTCTTGGCGGCCACCTGACCGTGCGCCGTACTGTCCCCGCGGCGACAGCTCGTAACCAGGACGTTATGCGGAGCGAAGGCGGTTCTTCCCTCCGGCCCCCGTGCCGCGTAGCGGCGGCACCGACGTCCCGGTCGGGCTCGTCCCGGCAGTACGTCGTCAGAGTTCGACGTGCTCGCGCCCTGTCGCTGGCGTGCGCCCACGTCGAACCGGTCGCGACTGCCCCGCTCACCCAACCCAAGAGAGGTGGCGCTGGTGATCCCCCGAACACCACGCTTCGTCCGCTGGACCCTGCTCGCTGCCGCGACCGCACTACCGGTCGCGTTGCTCGTACCCTTTGATGCGCTGGCCGGTCCCGAGCCGGTCACGGACACCGCTATCGCGGCGCCGACCAGCAGCCCTCCAACGAGCCCTCCGAACAACCAGGCGCCCGCCGCAGCGGCTGACGGGGCACTCGACCCAGCCGTTGCGGCGGCACCGGACCCACCGCCGGATCCGGCCGGCAAGGGGCGGAACAACGAGCGCCACCGCAATCTGCGGGCTGCGCCCAACGCTGACATGGGGAAGGCGCCTAACCCGAACTGCACGATCACGGTACCGCCGGCGCCGCTGTCTGCCGCGGGCCTGGCCACGCCGTACGCGCTGAGCGCGACAAAGCGTGGCGACGGACCCTGCCACGAGGCCAACGCCAACCAGTCGGCATTCGTGGAAGCCGCGATCATCGATCCGGCAACGGGCGCGTTGTCGATCTACCGGCCGCTGGTGATCGACCGTGGGACCAAGCCGGCGGCCCCCCCGGTGACGGCGCAGCTGCCGCCGGGTGCCGTGGTCGGGCTGTGGTTCGGCTTCCAAGGGGACACCTTGACCCTGGGTGGCGACACGGCCGGCTGCGTCAACGGTCTGCCCGGCTCGCCGTTCGGGCAGTTCGCCTACTGCGGTGCGGTGGACTTCTTCAAGGCCGCCAACGCCGCGATTGCGGCTGGCAAGCTGACGGTGCCACCGGTAGGCACCGCCAACGACGGCCAGCCCTGCCCGACCACCCGCAACTTCGGTGTGGTGGACCAGGATCAAAGCGACAACCTCGACACCAAGTACCTGGCGACCAGGAACGGGCGCACGGCGCAGAACAATACGGCCAACGCCAACGCTCTGCCCGGGGCCACGGTCCTGAAGAACGCCAGCGACAACGGGCTGCTGAACAACTTCATCGACCCAGCGCTGGGCTGCACGCCGTTCTTGGCCCCCGACACCACCAACAACGGAGCACCCACGCCGGCGTTGGCGTTGAACGAGCTGCAGGCCGCAGCCGCCCAGGCACCGCCGGTGGCGCTCATCCCACCCAACGACCCGATGGCCCAGGTCGACGGCAAGACGAGCATCGCCAAGACCAACCTCTACCGGGCAGGTACGAACCAGCCACCGCTGAACCCGAAGGTCGACACCGCGAAGGCCTACTGCCGTAACCTGGCCATGATCGGCTCGGCCCGGCTGAGGCTCGATCGCCAGCAGTTCAGCCAGGCGCCGTCCCCGGACCCGGCCGCGGCGAAAAACCTGCTGGTCTTCCTGCAACAGCGACTGAAGGCCTCGTTCACAGCGCTGGCCTGCACCCCCGCCCGCAAGTGACGCCACACCCGCACTGAACCAGTCGGGGTGTGTCACCTGGTGAAGTGCGCGGTGGTCAAGGTGTGAGCCCGCTGCCGTCGACCAGTCTCGCTGTCGTTAGCGAGTCGCGGTCGGCGGCAGCGGGCTTTCGCCAAGCCTGCCCAACTCCGAGGTGACCACGTCCAAGGTTCACATCACGATTCGGCAACGGTCAACCTCGTGGCGATCCGGTTCGTGGGAAACGCCGTATTGGGTGTCACCCGATCAGGTAGGACCGCACTGGAGGTTGACCGATGCAGACGAGTGCGCTGGGCGCAGTGACGCGGTGCGGCGCCCGTGAACGGAGGCTTGCGCTGGGTGCGGCCGTCGCAGGTCTAGCCATCGTGGCGGCGGCATGCGGTGGCGGTGCGGCGAGTTCCCCGGCTGGCGGCGCTGCATCGGCGACACCGCCTGGCGGTGCGACTTCGACCACCGTCAGCGTCCCGGCGAGCGGTCGGCCGATGGGAAACCAGGTGGTCGTGAAGATGACCGACTTCCATCTGGCGTTGTCCCAGCCGGACTTCACGCCGGGTACCTACACTTTTGTCGCTGTCAATGCCGGTCAAGCAGTGCATACCATCGAGATCGACGGACCGGGTGTCTCGGATCAGCGCATCCCGGCCGTTGTCCAGCCGGGCCAGTCGGCAAGCCTGACCGTCACGCTCCAGGCCGGTACCTACGAGGTCTACTGCCCGGTCGACGATCACAAGGCGATGGGTATGGACACGCACTTCACCGTCGGCGGCGGGGGCGGGACCGGCAGCAGTGCGCCCCCACCCGCCGGGAACACCGGCGGCTACTGAGGAGTCACGGCTTGATTGGAATTAGAAACAGCGTGACAGGTCGACGCGAAAAGGAACCCCGGTCGGCGCTCGTGGTGGTTGGTCGATTGCTGGGGGTGGCGTTGACCGCCGGCATGGGGTGGATTCACGGGCAATTGTGGGCGCAGGGCTACCGGGAGGTGCCGGTGGTCGGCACGCTGTTCCTGCTCAACGCGATCGTTGCCGTTGCGCTCGCCGTGGCATTGCTGGTCGTGCCGACCCGGCTGCTGAGCGCCGCAGCCGCGGTCACGGCTGCGTTCACCGCAGGAACCCTGCTGGGGCTGGTGGTCAGCCTGACCGTCGGCCTGTTCGGCGTGCACGAGTCCCTGCAGACGCCGCTCGTGCCCGCCACCCTGGTCGTCGAGTCAGCCGGGATTCTGGTGCTCGGGCTCACCGCGGTACTGGCCGCCCGGTCGAGACGGCCGTACACCGGCTGATCCGAGCGGAGCCGATCAATTCTGATCGGCTCCGCTCGGGCCCAGGCGACACCGCCACCGCATCATCCATGCGCATGCCCATTATTGTAACCGCCGTGGATGATACTCTGAATGCCGTCCCAGGCTCCTTGGAAGATATTACTGATGATTTGGCCGGCTTGCGGAAGCGCCATCGCGATGTAGTTTCCCACCAACTGTAGGAGAAGCAGAACCAAAATCACGACCACGAAGAAGGTGAGCACCTTCACGATCGAATCTACCATCAGATTACCTTTCTGGGCGAGCGGTGCGACCGGATAGTTTGTCGTTCTTCGAAGTCGTCCCTGACGTGCTCATTGCGGGAAGCCTGCCCGAGGACGGCTTGTGAACTGCGGTCGAGTCGTGGGACCGTCAACTCGACGTTTGTGCCGAGGCCAACAGCACCTGCATGCACAGCCACCATCTCAGCGTCACCGGCAGAGGTAACTACCCGGGTGCGAGGGTCGTGAGTTGTGTGCACGCCGGTCACCTCGAAGTGGTGCGCGTTGCTGATCTGCGCGAGCGATGTGTGTGCGAGCGGGCAGGACTCGCGCACGTCGCCGAGCACCGCGACGCGCGGCTCCGGGTCATCGAGCGTGATCACAGGGCCTAGGGTACGACGTAAGTCTAGATCTTCCTACCGCGCGCTAGCGTCAACTCTCCGTTGACCGGATTTGGACAGGTCGGACATGCCACGTCGGGGCGGCGTGGGGGGATCGCTGGCTGACGCCGGGCCGGCACACCACCCGTGCCGTCATCCTGGAGGCCGGAGGAGGTGAGCCTGTGGCCGAGGTCGTCGTCCTGCGCCACGGCGAGACCGGGTGGAGCCGCTCAGGCCAGCACACCGGCCGGACCGATATCGCCCTGACCGAGCACGGCCGGGCGCAGGCCCGGCGGCTCGGCCAGCTGCTGGAGGGCCGGACCTTCGCCTTGGTGCTCACCAGCCCGCTGAGCCGGGCGGTCCAGACCTGCGCTCTCGCCGGATACGGGGACGTTGCCGTCGTGTGTGAGGACCTCCGGGAGTGGGACTACGGCCGCTACGAGGGCCGTACTACCGCCGAGATCCGCACGGAGCGGCCGGACTGGACAATCTGGACCCACTCGGTCCCCAACGGTGAGACAGCGGCCTCGGTCGGGGAGCGCGCCGACCGGGTCGTGGCCATCGCTCGGGCTGCGGGCGGTGATGTGGCGTTGTTCGGCCATGGCCATATCCTTCGGGTCCTCGCCGCCCGGTGGTGCGGCCTGACGCCGACGGCCGGGCGCATCGTCGGGCTCGACCCGGCCACGGTCTCGGTCCTTGGCTACGAGCACGAGACATCGATCATCCGGCGCTGGAACCAAGCAGACCCGGTGCCGGGCGTCAGCTAACCAGGCATCACTCGGGGTCGTTGCCTTCCACCTGCGACCCCGGCCGTGAAGAGGGGTCGATGTCCACGGTGGGTTGGCCGCCAGCCGTGGCGTTGCCGACCACCCTAGCGCCGTTCGAGTCGTCGATGATGATGATGCCGCGGGTCAGGTGCGGCCCTGAGATCTTGTTCTGGCGGATGTCGACGTTGGCCCAGCGGCGCAGGTTGATCGCCTGGGCCCCGTTGGTTGCGCAGATGTTGTCGACGAAGGTGATCGACGGGCCTCCGGTGGGGGCGTCGCCGTTGTGGTTCTGGTCGCCGGTGGCGATCAGACATTGCGCGCCGACGTTACGGCAGGTGTTGCCCGAGATCACGACGTCGTAGGTGGCTGGACTGTTCTGGTCGTAGGTCTGGAAACAGTCCGGGTGCGGGGGATTGCTGTAGCCGTTGTCGGAGATGTCCCGGATGGTGTTGCCGGTGATCCGGTGACCGTTGCCGAAGAAGCGCATGCCGTCGGCATCGCTTTCTCCGCTGGGCACCGTGCCGCTGATGGTGTTGGCGTGCACGGTGATCCGCTGCCCTTTGATCCAGATGCCCACGGTGGTGACATGCGTGATGGTGTTGGACTCGATCGTCGAGTCGGTGCACGGATCACAGGTGATCCCGCTCTGCTGGGTGTCGTGGACGGTGTTGTTCCGGGCGGTGATGCCACTGCCCGCCAGCAGCATCCCGTCGCCGCCGGTGACCGTGAAGCCCTCGACGATGACGTGGTCACCGGTGATATGGACGTCGCGCACAGCGCCCCCGTCGGAGACGAGCCTGATCGGCGCGGCTGCGGTGCCCGATTTGGTCAAGGTCACGTCGGTGTCGGCAAGGTTTCCGCCGGATAAGCACACGGTGGTTCCCGGAGACGCTGCCTCTAGGCTTGCCGCCACGTCGTCGGCTCGGCTGACCGTATGGGGGCAGCTGGGCGGGAGGATTTGGTGAGGCTGGGGGATACCCGAGGGTTCCTGGCCGACCGACGTGCAACCGGCCGCGAGCAGCACCAGACCCAGCAGCGCAGGGCACCAGACGGCTATCGTCCGGGGGTGACTGGGGTCGCGGCGTAGGCGCACAACAGCGTCGTCCATACACCGACGGTAGCGGCACCGTGGTTGCCGAGGTCGGCTAGGGCTCGCGGCTGGCGCTTGGTCAGCGTCCGACAGGTTCCACGTCGCGGTGCGCAGGCGCCAAGGTTCGATGTGGCTGCGCCGCGAGACGTCCGGCTTGTCGAAATCCCGGACCCTCGTTCGACGCGTAGGTAGCGTCAGGTTCAGCCGGTCGAGACCGCACCGGTTGCCCAGCTGGCGAACCCGATACCAGAAGGAGCGACAACGATGCGATTCATGGTCATAGTCAAGGCCGACCAGGACTCCGAGGCCGGCGTCATGCCGAGCGAGGAGCTCCTCACCGAGATGGGGAAGTACAACGAGGAGCTGGCGAAGGCCGGCGTGATGCTCGCGGGCGAGGGGCTCCACCCGAGCTCGAAAGGTGCGCG
Source organism: Pseudonocardiaceae bacterium (assembly GCA_036521655.1). Lineage (GTDB taxonomy): Bacteria > Actinomycetota > Actinomycetes > Mycobacteriales > Pseudonocardiaceae. The sequence continues at coordinate 5,840 of DATDHI010000438.1, forward strand.
GGTCAAGTTCTCCGGAGGCAAGCGGACCGTGACCGACGGGCCGTTCACTGAGGCGAAGGAGCTGATCGCCGGATTCTGGCTGATCCAGGTGAAGTCGAAGGAAGAGGCGATCGAATGGGTCAAGCGCGCTCCCTTTGACGGCGGGGCCGAGATCGAGATTCGCCAGGTGTTCGAGGCGGAGGACTTCGGTGCCGAGTTCACTCCCGAGCTCAGGGAGCAGGAGGAGCGCCTGCGCGCGAAGGTGGCCGAGCAGCAGTAGTTCACCGCCTCGCGGCCAGCATTGGCGCGGGCTTGCCTCGGCGCGGAGGAAGCTGCTCTGATGGGACGCCGTGACCTCCGACTCCTTCGGGACGCCCGCACCCGGTCGGTTGGGGCGTGCAGATGAAACGTCGCACGCCCCAACCTCCGGTGCCCATCGTGTGGTCGATGCGGTCTGGCGGATCGAGTCGGCGAGGCTCATCGCCGGTCTCACGCGGATGATCCGCGACGTCGGTCTTGCCGAGGATCTCGCCCAGGACGCCCTGCTCGCCGCGCTCGAGCAGTGGCCGGAGTCGGGTGTCCCGGACAACCCGGGCGCCTGGCTCATGGCGATCGCGAAGCGTCGGGCGGTCGATTTCCTGCGCCGGCAAGAGCGGCTCGGGCGCAAGATCGACGAGCTCGGTCACGAGCTCCAGGCTGAGCGAGACGGCGCCGAGCCGACCCTCGATGAGGACATCGGCGACGACCTGCTACGGCTGATGTTCATCTCCTGTCATCCGGTGCTGTCCACCGAGGCGCGCGTCGCGCTCACGCTCCGCTTGCTCGGTGGCTTGAAGACCGAAGAGATTGCGCGCGCGTTCCTCGTGGCGGAGTCGACCGTCGCCCAACGGATCGTCCGGGCCAAGCGGACCCTTGCCGAGGCGCGCGTCCCCTTCGAGGTACCCCAGGGGGCCGAGCTCGCGGCCCGGCTGTTATCCGTGCTCGAAGTCCTCTACCTCGTGTTCAACGAGGGCTACTCGGCGACCGCCGGTGACGACTGGATGCGACCAGCACTCTGCGAGGAGGCGCTGCGCCTCGGCCGGATCCTGGCCGAGCTCGTTGCCGAGGAGCCGGAGGTCCACGGCCTCGTCGGGCTGATGGAGATCCAGGCGTCACGCTCCCGTGCGCGGATCGGCCCGTCTGGGGAGCCGGTCCTGCTTCTCGATCAGGACCGTGCGCGCTGGGATCACGTTCTCATCTGTCGTGGACTGGCGGCGCTCGACCGCGCCGCGGCGCTGGGTGGCGTGCCAGGCCCGTACGCGTTACAGGGCGCGATCGCCGCCTGTCACGCGCGAGCGCGTACTCCGGCGGAGACGGACTGGACGCGCATCGCGGCGCTCTATGCGGCGCTCGGCCAACTCGCGCCCTCCCCCGTCGTGGAGCTGAACCGTGCGGTCGCGGTGGCGATGGCGTTCGGTCCAGCTACCGGCCTGCCGCTCGTCGATGAGCTGACCTGCGAGCCGTCCCTCAAGGACTACCATCTGCTGCCGAGCGTGCGTGGCGACCTCCTCGCCAAGCTCGGCCGCCACGACGAGGCACGTAGCGAGTTCGAACGCGCCGCATCCCTCACCCGAAACGCACGCGAGCGCACCCTCCTCCTCGAGCGCGCCGCCGCGTGCGCCCCCCCGTCGCATTCAGCGGGCTCAGCGGGGTTATTGGGCGGTCATCTGCCCCGCTG
>DATDHI010000439.1:0-9592 GCA_036521655.1 Pseudonocardiaceae bacterium
ACGCATGGTTCTCATGCCTAAAGGTCACGGATAGTTAAGGGGCCCGTCCTCATTCGGGTGCAGCGTAGCTGTGGCCAGTGCGGTCCCCGCCACCTCGCCAATCTGGTACGCGACCAGCGGTCGATCGGGTGGCCTCAGCGGCACTACCTCCTCACCCGGGCCATCCTTGGCCACTAGGGGGCCACGCGGCGCCTGCACGCCCCGTTGCCGACCGCCCACTGAGCGCCTACCTTGGGGTCCGTGACGGACCACCGAGGCGGGGCTGTGGCGTCGCCGGTCATCGACGAGTCCCAACGCCGCTCCGACCTCCAACGGTTGGCCGCATACACGGCCATGGTCATGGATCAGGCCGCCACTAGTCGACGAGCAATCGCCGCGAGCTACCGCCGGATGGCGCATTTCGGCGATCACCGAAGCGAGTATTTTGGCCAGCGTGCGGCGGACTTCGATGAGCTGGCCCGGCGGGCCCAGCTGTTCGCCGATTCCGAGCTCGCGGTGGCTGCCCGGCAGGCGGCTCTGCTGAGCGCACGCTAGCTTTCCTGCCACTAGGAATAGCGTCGATGAGCGAGGTGCACCTGGCGACCACGGGCAGCCAAGCCGTCCCCGTGCCGCCGCCGGCGGTCGAGGTGCGCGGGTTGGTCAAGCGTTATGCCGATATCGAGGCGGTGCGCGGCATCGACCTCGACGTGGCACCCGGCGAGACGTTCGGCTTCCTCGGACCCAACGGGGCCGGCAAGTCGACCACGATCAAGATCCTCTGCACGCTGGTCCAGGCGACCAGCGGCACCGCCCGGGTGGCGGGCTGGGACGTGGCCTCCCAGCGCCACGCAGTCCGGCGGCATATCGGGCTGGTGTTCCAGGAGCCGACGCTGGACACCTACCTCACGGGCGAGCAGAACCTGCGTTTCCATGGCGAGCTCTACGGCGTGGACCGCGCGGGCGCCGCCGCACGAAGGGAGGAGATGCTGCGGATGGTCGGGCTCTGGGACCGGCGGGGCGACGACGTCCAGACCTACTCCGGCGGCATGCGCCGTCGGTTGGAGATCGCCCGTGGGCTGCTGCACTCACCGAAGGTGCTCTTCCTCGACGAGCCGACTGTCGGCCTGGACCCGCAGACCCGGGCGTCTATCTGGGAATACATCAAAAACCTGCATCGCAGCGAGGACATCACCGTGTTCGTCACCACTCACTACATGGACGAGGCCGAGCACTGCGACCGGATCGCGATCATGAACGAGGGCCGGATCGTGGCGCTCGACACGCCTGACCGGCTCAAGGCAGCCGTGGGCAAGGACCGGGTGCAGATCACCACCGAGGACGATCGCACGGCGATCCGGACACTGCGCGAGCGTTTCGACATCGAGGCTGCGGTGCGCGAGGGCGTGGTCAGCTTCGCGGTGATCGATGGGGCAGCCTTCATTCCCCGGCTGGTTGCCGAACTCGGCGTGCCCATCCGGTCGGTGGCGGTCCACCGCCCAAGCCTCGACGACGTGTTCCTCGCCCACACCGGCAGCACGATCCGCGACGCGGAGACCTCCGGCGGCCGGATGGACCCGATGGCCGTCCTGGCGCGGAGGCGGTGAGCGGGATGGCCCCAGTGCCCGCCGTCCCCGGACCTGTCGCCACCGAGCCCATCGCCGCTGTGCCCGTCGCCGCCGTGCGAGTGCCCGCGGCCGGCCTCCGTCACCAGGCCCGGGCCGCGTTCGTGGTCTGGCAGCGAGAGTTGATCCGCTTCACCAAGGACCGGGCGCGCATGGTGTCCTCGCTGGTGCAGCCCGTGCTGTTCCTGTTCGTCCTCGGTGTCGGGCTCTCCTCACTGGTCAGCGCCGGCAACGGTGCTGTCGACCTCAAGACCTTCCTGTTCCCCGGCGTGCTGGCGATCTCTGTGCTGTTCACCGCTGCGTTCTCCGGGATCTCGATGGTCTGGGATCGGGAGTTCGGCTTCCTGCGCGAGATGCTCGTAGCGCCGGTGAGCACCACGGCCATCCTGACCGGTAAATGCGTCGGTGGAGCGACCGTGGCCACGCTGCAGAGCATGGTGCTGCTGGCCCTGGCGGGGTTCGTGGGCGTCCCGTACTCACCAGTGATGATGCTGACCTTGGTCGGGCTGCTGTTCCTGATGGCGTTCATGATCACCGCGCTGGGGATGCTGCTCGCCGCCCGGATCACTCAGGTGCAGTCCGCGATGCCGATGGTTCAGCTGATCATCACGCCGCTGATGTTCCTGTCCGGTGCGCTGTTCCCGCTGTCCGGGCTCCCGACCTGGCTTGCCGTACTCACCCACCTCAACCCGATGACCTACGCAGTGGAGCCGATGCGCGCGGTGGTCTTCGACCACGTGCAGGTCGACCCGGCGACGCGGGCGACCTTCGACCCAGGCATCGTCTGGAACCACTGGCAAGTGCCGGTCGCGGTGCAGGTCCTGCTGGTCGTCGCCTTCTCTGTCGCATTCCTGGCTGCCGCGGTAGCCCGATTCGCTCGCACCGAGTAAGAGCACTTGGCGCTTACTGTTGCTTGACGAACGCCTGTTGGGTAAGTGAGTTGCTCGGCCCTGCCTCGAGTACTTTGCCCTGAGCCCGGAGCCCCTCGCGCAACTCGTGGAGGGCGGTGCCGGGGGTAGCCCAGGCCACCTGCACTCGGCTCACCCCGGTTCCGCGTTGCGCCACGGGCACGACCGCTACCGGTGTGTGGGACTGTGGATCGGTCACCCACAGGACGAAATCGTTGTATTTGACGAGTTCGATGTCGGTGATCGGGGCCGGGTAGTGGTGCCGCCCGCCACCGTGTGGAAGCTGGCCGATGTGGCGGGACGCGGGCAGCGGCACGCACGAGTTGAAGATCGAATCAACCCAGGTGGCCACACCGGCAGCATCTCCGATGGGGGTGTTGAGGATCTCAGCCGCCGCGTGGTAGTTCATGCGGAGCATCTCCGGTATGGCTTTGGGGAATCCGCCATAGACCCGCTGGGCATTGCGGCGCAAGGCATCGGCCTTGGCCGGATCGGTGCAGAACTGGGCGCTCCACTCGATACCGGCCTCGTTCTGCACCAGGAACCACCCCGCATCGTCGAACAGCCACAGTGATCCACCGTGGTGCATCTGCACATTGCTGAGGCCGAAGAAGCCCGCATCGGCGCCCAGGGTGGCGAGAATGGACTTGGCCAGCTTCTTGGAGGCCCGGAACCCAGCCGAGTCAGTGCGGGCAGCGTGGTCGGGAATGTTGATCGTCCAGGGGTCGTCCTCGTGTTCTTGGTGCATCTGCATCGCCAGCGGGAATGACACCATGCCTCCTCCTGAGGATCGCGGGGACAAAGAACGAGGGTCCACTACAACAGAGTTCGTCTCCCCCCTGCCTGATACATCCGTCGCGGCGTGGAGCCACGACATCGCCCTCGACCCCGAAGGGCGGCCGGCGCACCCGCGACGCGCTGGCCGTCCCGGAGTTGGCGGGCCCTGCGCTTCGGGCTTGCGTTCGTCCCTGCGCCGTAAGCCTCTTGGACGCTTGCCGCTCCAGGTAGTCAGGAGGACGCTCCAAATGGACACGATCGCGACTCTCGAGGCGGCGGAACAGCATTCCCCGGCGAATCACTGAGGGTAAGGACATGGGTCGTTTCAGTAGGTGTGCGAGATCGAGCCGGATCGTGCAGAACACCCGCTGACCGGGGGAGGTCAGCTGACAGAGGGGGATGGACCCATGCCGACGATGGCGCAGCTGCGCAGCCGTAGCACCGCGTTGTTCACCGACCTACTCGCGCCGCGCCCAGCGGCCCCCCGCGCTGCCGCCGCACGAGAACGCACGTTCCGCTGGTTCGACCCGGACGACGCCGCGGACGCCGTCGCCCTCGCCGCGCAGCTGGCGATCGTCAGCGGCGCCGCGGGGAGCGAGGAAGACGGCCTCGAACGGGCACTGGACCTCGCGGAGGCCCGGGCCGCCGACCTGCCACCCGCGCTCGTCGCCCAGGGGATGGCGATCTTCGTGACCCACCACAAGCCCGCTCGTCAGCTGGGCAAACCCCGGACGATGCGGGTGCGGCCCGAGCTGTTCGCCCCATCGCGGCCGGCCGGGGGGGCCGGCCGCGCGGCGCCGGGTCCCGAGGAGGTTCTCGACTACTGGCGGGAGGACCCCTTCCCGAACGAGCACCACGAGCACTGGCACCAGGTTTACCCGTTCGCTGGCCTGCCACTGTTCCAGGACTGGGCGGTGTGGGCGGAGACGGCCGACCGAGCGGGACTCGCGGCATTGCTGTCCGCTCTGGACCCGACCCAGGACTGGCCGACGTTCCTCGCCGCGGCCACCCCGCAGGAGATCCTCGACCGGTTCTTCCCGCTGGCCGAGGCGGTGCCAGACTTCGTCGCCTTCACCCGCGGGCTCCAGCCGCCGGCATACCGCGTGCTGTTCCGGCTCAACGACCGGCAGGGCGAGCTGTTCTTCTACATGCACAGCCAGATGCTGGCCCGCTACGACGCCGAACGGCTGTCGCTCAGCATGCAGCGCGTCGCGGCCTTAGGCCCCGCGGTGTTCGGCGCGCCCATCCCCGAGGGCTACACGCCGGGGCCGGACCTGCCCGAGTTCACCAGCCGCGCCGCCAACGAGAAACTCCCGCAGCGCGACGTCGACCTGCTCGTGCAGCGGCAGGCCGCGCTCGATGCGGCCGTCGCGAGCGGCGGCCTGATCCGCACGGCCGGTCCACCCCGGTCGGTGGACAGCGACACCCTCGGTGCCGCCACGGAGGCATCGCGGTCCCAGCTGACGGGGCTGCGGCGGCAGAGCTACCCCGGGATCCACAACGGCGGCCACAACATGTTCGCCGCCCTGCCCGACGACCAGGGCAACGGCGTGATGGTCACCCCGGTCGTCGCAATCCGCGACCCGATCTTCTGGCGCTGGCACAAGCACATCGACGACGTCAGCACCGGCTGGCAGGACACCCAACCCCCGTATGACTTCTCAGACGCGCCGCCCGTCGTCCTGCGGGACGCGCTGGCCGGCACCGCGACCCCGTGGGCCAGCCCGGACGTGCTGCTGGTGTCGACGGCGGGTCTGGCGCCAGGGTCGGATCCCGCCGCGCTCCTCGCCGCTGCGGTGGGGGGTGCGGCGTTCGACACAGCCGTCGCGGCCGGCCCGCTGCCGGCAGCGGACGGGCTCGTCGTGGTCGACGAGCTGACCACCCGCCTCGTGGACAGCGCCCTGTCCAACGGGCGGACCATCATGCACCTCACGCACGATCCGTTCGCGCTGGTCGTGCGGGTCCGCAACACCGCTGCGCGGCCCACCGCGATCACGTTACGGGTGTTCCTCGCGCCGGCCGACGTCGCGGCCGACCGCACCATGTGGATGGAGCTCGACAAGTTCCTCGTCGAGGTCCCTGCCGGTGGACGCAGCGTCGTCTACCGCCCGGACACCGAGTTCTCGGTGGTCAAGAAGCCGACCGAGACCGATCCCCAGACCGTGCCGGACGGGGCGGCCGACCCGAACGACCCCGACTACTGCGACTGCGGCTGGCCCTACACACTGCTCCTGCCGCGCGGGATTCCGGAGGGCATGGTGTTCCGGCTCGTCGTGTTCTGCTCGAACGCGGCGCGGGACCTCGTGCGCCCCTCGGCGGGGTGCGGCTCGATAAGCCTCTGTGGCGCCGTCGACCGTTACCCCGACACCCGCGACATGGGCTACCCGTTCTCGCGGCCCTTCGCGGTATCGGTGGCCGACACCGTGCTGGGCGTACCGTCCGCGGCCGGACGGTCACTCACCATCCGGCACACCGAGTCATGAGAAATTTTCCTCGGCAGCTTCCGGTGAGCACGCAACAACCGGGGTCGAACTATGAAATCGCGACGATCTGATCGCTACGCACAGCAACCAATCGAGCGACGACATCACCGTGCAACCAATCAGGAATGCCTCGAGGACCGGCGTGGGGGGCGCGGCCATTGCGCCGGTATACCGCCGAACCCCCGGCGGCGGATGGGCTGTCCCCACCGGCCGTGTCCTGGTGCGCTTCGCGGCCGGCGAATCCGCCGACCAGCATCGAGAAGATCTGGCCGACGCCGGCTACGTGATCGACGAGGTACTCAGATACGCGCCCCACGCGGCGTGGGTTCGCGCTCGCAGCGGGGACCTCGCCGACGCCTTGACACGGATAGCGCGCCTGGCCGAGTTGGCGCGGGTCGAGAACGTCGAGCCGCAGATGGTCAGCGAGGTGTCTCGTCGTACCTGACCGGGCACGGCTGTTTCAAGTTCGCATAGGGCGCGGATGGTGGGACCAAACCCCGGGAGCCCCCGCTACATTCGATCTTGAAACTGCCGTAGCTGAGCGTGGGGGTTGACTGCCGCTCCTCCGATGGGACCCAACTTTCCGTTTTCGGTTGTCGTGGACACCGGCCCGCTGCATACTGGCCTGAATACGAAGGCCGCTTCATTGGCGAGGCGGGGGGGCGATCACACTATGGTTTCGTGTCGATTCGGCGGCGTTGATGGTTACCGGCTGGATCTCGAGGACCGTGATGACCTGGTGGTCGTCCGAACCAACCGGCGTGGAGCTCGTCATGACGTGTCCCCACTGTCGAGGCGCAGCTTCGCGGCGGTGAATCAGCTCACTCCCCTATTCGGCTTCCCGGCTTCTGGTGTCGGTGTCTATGCTGCCCCCGAAGGCGCTGCCGAGGAACTTTCCAGCATCCTGCACGAGGACCCCGAGGTGCAGTTCGCGGGTAAGGGCCTGCGGGATTCCTACGGTGCACCTGTCGTGTACACGGAGAATCTCTTTGTCAAATTCGCCGAGGACGTGCCGACGGACCGCTGCGCGGACATGCTGCGCGGTCTGGGGTTGTCCGTGCAGCGAGCCCTGGGCTACGCCCCCAATGCCTACGTCGCTAAGGCGGACGGTGCCGGCCGCCGAGTCTTCTCGCTGGCAGAAGAGCTTCTGGTACGCGAAGACGTCGAACTGTGCCATCCTGAGCTCGCCCGCGAGCGTAGACCTCGGGGCGCCGCTCCGCAGCAGTGGCACCTGCAGCCAACGGTCATCGGCGGGCAGCTCATTGAGGCCCACGCCAACGTTGTCGCCGCCTGGGAACTCACTCAAGGCGATGGGGTGGTCATCTGCATTCTCGACGACGGTGTCGACATTAGCCATGAGGAGTTCGCGACACCTGGAAAGATCGTGGCGCCGCACTCGTTCGGCACACCCCGGTCCGGCGACCCGAGCCCGTCCGAGGGGGACAATCACGGAACAGCGTGCAGCGGGGTCGCCTGCGCAGACGGCCGGTACGGCGCCGCCGGAGTGGCACCCAGGGCGCGGCTCATGCCGCTGCGCAACGTCTCGGGGCTGGGCTCGCACGACGAAGCCGATGCCTTTGCGTGGGCTGCCGATAACGGCGCCGACGTTATCTCGTGCAGCTGGGGGCCGCCATGTGGTCAGTGGTGGGATCCGCACGACACCATCCACGATCAGGTCGTTCCTCTGCCCGACAGCACCCGCCTGGCCATCGACTACGCCGTCACAAGCGGCCGCGGTGGCCGCGGCTGCGTAATCACCTGGGCGGCGGGCAACGGTAACGAGAGCGTTGACAACGACGGCTACGCTGCCTACGAGAAAGTCATCGCCGTGGCGGCCTGCAACGACACCGAGCACAAGAGCGTTTACAGTGACTTCGGCGATGCGATCTGGTGCACGTTCCCCAGCAACGATTTTCCCACCGACGACGGCCAGCCCCCGCTCACCAGCGGTATCTGGACAACCGACCGCACCGGCCGTGAAGGCTACAACTCCGGCGATACCACGCTCGGTGACGCGCCGGGCAACTACACCAACTCCTTCGGTGGTACCTCCAGCGCCTCCCCCGGCGTGGCCGGTGTCGTCGCACTGATTCTCGCTCACAACCCGGAACTACACTGGAATGACGTTAAGGATGTCCTCAAGAGGTCTTGCGACCGGATCGACGACCCCCCCGGCGAATACGACCAGCAGGGCCACAGCCCTCGGTACGGTTTCGGCCGGGTGAACGCCGCACATGCCGTTAAATTGGCCACTCCGAACGGATTGCCACGCTGATGTCTACTACCACCCCCACCCGAACCGACCATTCCGCGCCCGCGCTTCCCCTGACCTGGCGCCCGACGAATGCACCAGTCGCCAGCTCCCGCACCGATGACATCTGGTTCCGAACCCCCGAGCTCGGGTGGGCGGTGAACAGCAATGGCCAGATCGTCCATACCGCAGACGGTGGCGACAGCTGGGAAGAGCAGTTCCACGAAACGAATGTCTATTTCCGCTGTGTGGGCTTCGCGTCGGACTCGCGGGGATGGGTCGGTACGCTGACCCCGACCAAACGCATGTTCGACACCACCGACGGCGGCGCCACCTGGAACCCGGTGGTGAACCTGCCGCCGCAGGCTCCTGTGGCGATTTGTGGCCTTGCCGTCGTGGATGAGTCGGTCGTGTACGCGGCAGGGACGAACTTTCCCAACCAGCCCACGCGCATGATGAAGACCCTCGACGGTGGGGCAACGTGGACTGCGTGGGACATGTCCGCCCACGCGACGCTGCTGGTGGACACCTACTTCAGCGACGCCGAGCATGGCTGGGTGGTGGGGGGCAAGGCCCAGATCGCCAATCCCACCCGGGACGACGTCAAAGCGGTGGTGCTGCACACCGACGACGGCGGGCAGACGTGGGTCAATCGAGCGGCCGACCTCGAAGCCGAGCTTCCTCTCGGTGAGTGGGGTTGGAAGATCCAGTTCCTGGACGACCAGGTGGGCTTCGTCTCCCTGGAGAGCTTCGACAGGGGCGCCATCCTCAAGACGACCGACGGTGGCCAGAGCTGGAAACGGCTCGAGATCAACGACCCCCAGCGCAACGCCAACCTGGAAGGGGTCGGCTTTGTGGACGCCGACCACGGTTGGGTCGGCGGATGGGGAGACCCGGACTTCGAGGGCGGGTTCAGCAGCGAGACCCACGATGGTGGCCAGAACTGGCGTAACGCCAACGAGATCGGAAAATTCATCAACCGCTTCCGGTTCTTCGGCAATCCGGTCACGGTGGGCTACGCGTCAGGCCTCACCGTGTACAAGTACTCGGTCGAACCGGTGCCGATCCCCCTGCGAGAGGTGGCACCCGCTACCCGCTTTCTCGAGAACAACGAACCGACGGATGCCGCCCGGCCCCTCCGTATACCTGTCACCATCCCCGACGGCGCCGAGCATCTCGCCATCGACATCTGGGGACGTTTCGGTGACCATGTCCGCCAGCTACTGGACGATTCTCGACCCACCCCCGGGACACGGATCGTGGAGTGGGACGTGACGGACGACGCCGGCGAGCCACTCGCCAACGGAAGCTTCATCGTTCGTATCACCGTGGACGGGGAGTCCGAGAGCCAGATCGTGCATATCAGGGGTTCTTAATGGACGCTGCCATGTCCGATGGTCTGTCGCCTGGTGGCGAAGGGCACCGAGGGTAATGGAGCGGCGGATGCCAGGGTGCGGCTGAGCGTCTCGCTGGCGGTCTGCGGCGCGCCCGGCTGTGGACACCCCTTGCCCACCCAATTCTCGATCACGGCCACGTCTTCGGCGCGGATTATTCCTGCCATCAGACCCTCTG
>DATDHI010000440.1:0-14552 GCA_036521655.1 Pseudonocardiaceae bacterium
AAGTCGTGGGCCAGCACACCGAGCGCGCCGAGGACACCGACCGCTCGGTCGAGCAGATCCGGCGCTTACTGGGCGAGGGCGGGTACCGGAAATGAGACGGCCAGCCTGGACCGTCGAGGCGTGGGTTCGCCAGGCATTGCAATGGTCTATGCTCATCTGATTGTAGCATTGGATCCGGCAGGAGTGGGTCTTGGGCGTATGGCAACTGTCGGAGGCGTGTGGTGACAGCGACCAATCCTGACTTCGAGGCCCTCCTGATCCACCTCAAGGAGACCCGGGGGTTCGACTTCACCGGGTACAAGCGTTCCAGCTTGATGCGCCGGGTCGAGCGGCGAATGACGCAGATCAGCTGCGTGGACTACGGTGAGTACCTAGACCGTCTCCAGGTGCGAACAGATGAGTTCACCGAGCTCTTCAACACGATTCTCATCAACGTCACCGGATTCTTCCGGGACCCCGAAACCTGGAACTACTTGCGCACCGAAACACTCCCACGGCTGTTGGAGGGCAAGGCGCCCGGCGAGCCTATCCGGGTATGGAGCGCAGGCTGCGCGTCCGGTGAGGAGGCCTACAGCCTGGCGATGCTGTTCACCGAAGCGCTGGGGCCGGACCAGTTCCGGGATCGGATGAAGATCTACGCGACGGACATCGACGAGGAGAGCCTCGCCCAAGCGCGGCATGCCCTATACAGCGCCCAGGACGTGCGTGCCATCCCGGAGGAGTTGCTAAGCCGGTACTTCGAGGCCTCCGGAAACCGCTACCTTTTCCGCAAGGATCTGCGCCAGGCGCTGATCTTCGGCCGCAACGACCTGGTGCAGGACGCGCCAATCTCCAGGATCGACCTGCTGGTCTGTCGCAACACCCTGATGTACTTCAATGCTGAGGCCCAGGCGCGCATTTTAGCGAGGTTCCACTTCGCGGTCAACGCATCGGGAATGTTGTTCCTGGGCAAGGCCGAGACGCTGCTGAGCTACTCGAACCTGTTCCAGCCGCTCGACCTCAAACGGCGGGTATTCTGCAAAGTGCCGCGGGCCGCTCCCCCCAACGGCGCGCTGCTGATCGAGGTTCCGAATTCGGCGCCGCGGGCCTCGCTGGGGGAGGTGGATCTGTTGCGTAACGAGGCGCTGGTGTCCAGCCCGGTCGCGCAGATCGTGGTCACCGCCGAGGGACTGGTCGCGCTGATCAACCGGCAGGCCGACGTCCTGTTCGACATGTCGATGCGGGACATCGGCCGGCCGTTCCGCGACCTCGAGCTGTCCTACCGGCCGGTGGAGTTGCGACGCTATATCGAGCAGGCGCAGATCGAGCGCCGGACGGTGCGGGTAGCCGATATCGAGTACACCCGCGCCGACGATCGCGATCCGCTGCATCTCGAAGTCCAGATCAACCCACTGGTGCACACCGACTCGAGCCTGCTCGGCGTCACACTGATCTTCCACGACGTCTCCGAGTCGCGGCACCTGCAAGACCAGCTGGAGCACGCGAATCGGCATTTGGAGACGGCCTACGAGGAGTTGCAGTCCACCAACGAGGAGTTGGAGACCACCAACGAGGAGCTCCAGTCGACGGTGGAGGAGCTGGAGACGACCAACGAGGAGCTCCAGTCCGGCAACGAGGAACTCGAGACCATGAACGAGGAGCTGCAGTCCACCAACGACGAGCTGCAGACCATCAACGACGAGCTCCGGGACCGCACCGCGGATCTCGACGAGGCCAACGAGTTCCTCGAGGCGGTCCTCACCAGCCTGCAGGCCGGCGTCACGGTGATCGGTCAGGACATGACGATCCAGGTCTGGAACCGCCGGGCTGAGGAACTGTGGGGCCTGCGCCAGGACGAGGCGATCGGCCAGCATTTCCTCAACCTCGATATCGGGCTGCCCACCGAACGGCTACGCCCCATCATCCGGCGGACCCTCACCGGCGACGGCAGACCGCAGGAACTGCAGTTGACCGCGGTCAACCGGAGGGGCCGCACCATCAACGTGCGGGTGCTGTGTACACCGCTGCACAGCACCCGGCCCGGCAACGCCGGCGCGATTCTCGTCATCGAACAGGAACAGGACGGGTACCACCCGCCGGCGTTGGAGTCGTCTACGACGTCGGACTCTGCAAAGTCCTGACTGGGCTACCAGGCACGGGATCTGCGGTGGCCGAAACGTTCATGCGCGGCCTGCTTGCTGACGTTCAATGTTGCGCCGATCTCGGACCACGACGCGCCCTGCTCGCGACAGACCGCTACCACCTCCGCGATCCGCTGAGTGATCACGACTTCCAGAGCGTTCAGGCCGTCGAGGACAAGCAGCTCCCGCACTCGGCGGTTGGCGGGTGCATCCTCGATGACCTCTAGTTCGAACCGCCGGACAGCGTCGATCGGTGGGCGCCTCACAGCGGTGAATTGTAGCCAATTCGGTGGGTCCGCAGGAGCACGTCAGGCTTCCCTGCAGAGGGACCACCACTCGGGTCCAGAATCGCACCACAGTACGCTGACGCACCCAGCGCGGCCGGAGTACACGCAGGAACGGTGAGATAACGTGGAGTTTGAGCTTGAGCGGGATGTGTTCGCCGAGGCTGTTGCATGGACCGCGCGCGGCCTGCCAGCCCGTCCGGTCGTGCCGGTCACCGCGGGTGTTGTGCTCGAGGTGACGGACGGCGCGATGATCGTCTCGGGTTTCGACTTCGAGGTGCTCAACCGCATCGAAGTCCCCGTCACCGACAAGTCACCTGGGCGAGTGCTGGTGTCCGGCCGGCTGCTCGCCGAGATCGCCCGCGCGCTGCCACCCAAGGACGTGCGGGTCGCGGTGGAGGGAAACCGGCTGGCGCTGCGATGTGGTTCGGCGCGGTTCAACCTGCCGCTGTTGCACGTCGAAGACTATCCAGTGGTGCCCGAGCTGCCCGCCACCTCGGGCCGGGTGCAGGGCGACCTGTTCGCCACCGCGGTGTCCCAGGTGACCGCGGCGGCGAGCCGGGATGAGACGCTGCCGATGCTCACCGGGGTGCGCATGGAGATCGGCGCCGAGGCACTCACCTTCGCGGCCACCGATCGGTACCGCTTGGCCGAACGGCGCGTGCCGTGGACACCGACAGGCCCGGTGCCCTCCGGCACCGGATCGGTCATCGTGCCGGCCAAGACGCTTGCCGATATCGCGAAGTCACTCGGTTCGGCGAGCGAGGTGGTGCTGTCGATGGGCACCACCGCCGATACCGGTTTCCTGGGTTTCTCCGCGGGCGGTCGACAGACGCTGACCCGGCTGCTGGACGGCGAGTTCGTCAAGTTCGCTTCGCTGTGGCCGACCGAGGCCACCACCACCGTGGAGGTGGAGGTCAGCGAGCTCGTGGCGGCGCTCAAACGGGTGTCGTTGGTGGCCCAGCGGTTCGCACCGGTCCGGCTGGCCTTCTCCGAAGGCACGGTGCAGCTGTCTGCCGAAGCCGACGACGAGTCCAGCGCCGAGGAGGAACTCGAGATCAGCGTGACCGGCGAGGCACTGACCATCGGGTTCAACGCCGGGTACCTGCTCGACGGGCTCAGCGGGGTCACTACCCCTCGGGCGTCGATGTCATTCACCACACCGGGCCGTCCCACCGTTATCACACCGGTCCTCGGGCTCGACGGGACGGGAAATGCCGATAAAGAGAATGGAACAGACACCGGGGATGATTCCTACCGGTACCTCGTCATGTCGATGCGGCTGCGGGGCTAGTAGCTGCGGCGAGAATGGCTCACCGATCGCGCCGGCGGAAGGGCCAGGTCCGGCGAGTGCCGTTCGTCTCCGGGTGGGCGCCGTTGGTTGCTGGCCGGTACGGCTCGGAGCGGGTTCGCCAACCGGCGAACTGGCTGATCGCCTCCGAGGGAGCCATGACCGGGATGCCGAGGGTGCCCGCAGCGCGCAGGGTCGGATGTTCTTCGGGGACGCCGGAATCGGCGACCACGACCGCGACTGCAGGGGTAAGCCGGGTACGGGTCACCGCACCGTGTGCCTCCATCAACCGACGCAGTGCTCCAAGATCGGCGGAACTGCCGACATAGACCACGTGCAGCGGTTCGTGGGCGGCCGCGTGACGACCCAACGAGTCTCCTGTCTTTCCCGGCCAGGATCAGTAGCGTAGGCGTGCACATGGACGCGCGGCAGCGGGAATGCACGTAGTTCACCTAGTCAGAGGTGAAAGTGCGCGCCCGTACACTTCCAGTAACCAATTTCTGGTAAAAGAGTTCCTATCGATGCCCGGATAGGCTAATTGGTGAATCGTCGGTTACAGGCTGGTGAGCCGGGAAACCCTGGAGCACAGCATGGCGTGGGCCTCGGCCGGGTCGACCCGGGTCGGCACGCCGCCGTCGATGACCCGTTCCCCGGCCACCCAAACATCCCGCACCGCTCGTCCGCCGGCCCCCCACACCAGGTTGGCCAGCAGCTGACCGTCGGGGACGTCCAGCCCGGCGGCGAACGCCGGATGGTCGGGTCCGAGGTGCACCATATCTGCCCACCCGCCCGGGCGAAGGGTGCCGAGGTCCTCGCGCCCGATCGCGGCGGCACCACCACGGGTCGCCATCAGCAGCGTCTGCGTGGCACTGAGCGCGGCCGCATCCTGGCTGGAGAGCCTGGCCAGCCGGGCGGCCAGCCTCGCGTCGTCCCAGAGATCGAGGTCGTCGTGGGACGCAGGACCGTCGGTGCCCAGACCTACCGCGATCCCGGCGGCGCGCAGGTCGAGCAGCCTCGCGATGCCCGAGGCGAGCTTGCTGTTGGAGCCCGGGCAGTGCGCGACCCCGGCGCGGTGCCGCGCCAGCACCGCGATGTCGGCGTCGGACAGGTGCACGGCATGCGCGGCCAGCACCCGTGCGCCGTCAGCCAGTACCCCGAGATGTTCCAGCAGCAGCGGCACCGAGCCGTGCTTGTCGCGGATCGCGGAGTCCTCGCCGGTGGTCTCGGCGACGTGGATGTGCAGCAGCGCGCCGCGCTCCCGAGCCGCCCTGCCGGCCGCGGTCAGCGCCTCCGGCGGCAGGGTGTACGCGGCGTGCGGGCCGTATCCCAGTTCGATGCGCTCGCCGGGCCCGAAGCGGATCCCGTCTGCGTCGATCCAGCGGCTGATGCCCTCCAGCATCTGCTCCCAGCTGCCCAGCCGGTCCCAGCCCGGGACTGCGATGATGCCCGGTGTCACGATCGCGCGGCTGCCGGCGGCGAGCACCGCGTCCACCACGGCATGGCTGTAGAAGTACATCTCCACGCTGGTGGTGGTCCCGCCGCGGAGCATCTCCAGGGCACCGGCCAGCATGCCGGCCCGCACGTCCACCGCGTCCAGCCGCGCCTCAGCGGGCCAGATCACCTCGGTCAGCCAGCGCATCAGCGGCAGGTCCCCACCCAGCCCGCGCAACGTGGTCATCGCGGTGTGCGCGTGGGCGTTGACCAGCCCGGGCAGCAGGATGCCGGCCAGCGGGTGCGTCGGGCCGAGTGGGGCCGGCGCGCCTGCCGAGGGCCCGACGTGGACGATGCGGCCGGTATCGTCGACGTCCACCACGGCATCGCGCAGTACCGTGCACCGCTCGTCGCAGGGCAGTACTACGGGCGCGGTCAGCCGCATCACGGGGTGAGTTCCCCTGTGTAGCGCACCAGGGCCGACAGTGGCCGGAGCGGGGGCAGCCAGGCGCCCTCCGGTGGCAGTGACTCGAGGGTGATCCGGGGTAGTGGCTGCAGGAACAGCTCCGGGATGTCCTCCAGGTCCTCGAATTCCAGGATCCCGGAGTTGACCGCGAACGAGGCGTGTTCCCGGAACCCGAGCACTGTGACCTGCACACCCTGGGCCACCAGGTCCTCCAGTGGCTCCCGGAAGGCGCGACTGTCCCCGGAAGCCACCAGCAGCTGGCGCAGCACGCCCTGCTCGTAGCGGGCCCGGATATGGGCCAGCATGTCATCGTCGATGTCTGATTCGTCTATTTTGGGCTTGGCGAACACCGCAAACCCGGTGTTGCGCAGCGCCTCCACCCACGGCCGGACGAAGTCCGTGCTGCCCGCCGACACGTTGGTGAACACGGTCGCCTCGGGCTCCGTCTCGGATCCGGCCCTGGAGATCAGCCAGCGACCCAGCGCGTCGAACCTCGGCCGGGACGCGGAGCTGGGGCGCCCGCCGAGGATCGAGCCCAGGCTCATGTCGATGTTGGGCGCATCCCAGACGAGCAGCGTTGTGGGGGCGGTCGAGTTGGACGCCTGGTTCATGGTGACCGATCCTGCCGCATGGGCATGCACCCGTTGCGGACAGACCGGACATTGGGACCCGACACGCCCGTCAGGCGCGGGTGAAGAGGAGGTCTCGGACGGTGCGGCCCTCGTCCCGGGCGCGTTGCTCGAACTTGGTCACCGGCCGCCACTGCGGCCGTACGGTATAGCCATCACGAGCGGTGTTTCGCAGGGCAGGCTCGGCGGTGCACGCCGCGAGCATCTCCGC
Organism: Pseudonocardiaceae bacterium; assembly: GCA_036521655.1. Lineage (GTDB taxonomy): Bacteria > Actinomycetota > Actinomycetes > Mycobacteriales > Pseudonocardiaceae. Next base: position 6,433 of record DATDHI010000440.1, read on the forward strand.
GGCGTATGGCTCCCAGTCGGTGGCCAGGTGCAGCGTGCCGCCCACCGCCAGCCGGGACGTGACCAGCGCGACGAACTCCGGGTGGACCAGCCGTCGCTTGTGGTGCCGCCGCTTGGGCCACGGGTCCGGGAAGTAGATCCGGACGGCGTGCAGGCGGCTCGGCGCGATGTGCTCGGTGAGCAGCGTCTGCGCATCGCCGCGCAGCAGCCGCAGGTTGGGGATCCCGGCGTGCTCGATCCGCAGCAGCAGTTGGGCCAGGCCAGGCAGGTAAACCTCGACGGCCAGATGGTCGAGCGCCGGCGCATCGCACGCCATCGACACGGTCGACTCCCCCATCCCAGAGCCGATCTCGAGCACCACCGGCGCATCGCGCCCGAACCACCCGGCGATGTCCAGCGGGCCCTCGGGCAGGTCGGCGACCTCTGCGCCCAGCCGGTCCCAGCTCCGATCCCAGGCCCGCTGCTGCCCGCGCGTCATCCGGCTGCGCTGGGGATATCGGTGCTGGGCAGAGCCCAGCACATGCCGCCGCGGTGGGGTCTGGCTGGCCTGCTGCACGTCTACAGCCTTGCCTGGCCACTGAGCGCGGCCGGCGCCGGGGGAGGGTGGCGTCCCGGTGTCCGGTTACCCGCCGGGCCGGGCGCTTTTGCTGACATTGTTCTACAGTTGCGTGACACCTGTCAAACACAGGTGATACTCTTGGATCATGGCGACCACGATCGGCTTCCGGCCCACCGACGAGGACGAGCGGATCATCAAGGCTGCGATGCGCCCTGACGAGCGCACCAGCGACGTGATCCGCCGCGCACTGCGGCTACTCGAGCGCGAAGTATGGCTCTCCCACGCCCGATCCGACGCTGAATGCCTCGCGAGGGAAGACTTGACAGGTGAGGCTGATGCATGGTGATTCGTGGCGCGGTCTACCGAGTGGATCTGGGTGATGTGAAGCGCGGCCACGAGCAGCGCGGCAGGCGCCTTGGTCTGGTGCTAAGCCCGAGTTCAATGCCATGGAGTGTTGCCACGATCGTCCCCACCTCGACAGCTGCGCAGCCCGCCGTCTTCCGCCCAGCAATGGAGATCAACGGACAGGAGACCAGGTTCCTCGTCGACCAAACCCGCAGCATCGACACTGACTACATCATCGGCGACCCGGTGCACTACCTCGAACGCGACGAACTCGCCGAAGTCGAGCACGCTGTCGCTCGGTATCTCGGCCTGTGAGCGGATCCGCAGACAAGTGGCCGCTCGCGGGTCAGAAGTCGAACTCGCCGAGGCGGACGCCGGCGGTGAACGCCTCCCATTCGGCGCGGGTGTAGACGATCACCGTGTCGTGCGGATGGTGGCTATGGCGCACCGCGACCCGGCCCGAGCCGTCGCGCAGCGGCCCCACCTCCACGCAGCGCGGCCGACTCCTTACCGTTGAGCGCTGCTGAGCTGATCGTACGCCTGCCGGAACCGCTCCATCGCCGTGTCTTCCTCGACGTAAACCGCTCCGGCGAGGTTACTCACGCAGGCCAGGTCGGGGTAGGGATCGGGCATCTCGAAGAGCCAGAATGCACCCGCCAAACCTGCGTGCGCGCCGCGGCGCAGCGGTAGCACCCGGACCTCGACATTGGGCCGTTCGGCAACGTCGAGCAGCAGCATTGCGGATCAGCGTCTCGGCGTACTCCCGGGTCTGCAGCAACCCAGGCACCAGCATCGCCTCGTAGGTGCATAGCCGCTGCGCGCGGGATTCCAGCCACACCAGGTCGATGTACCGGCGGCCGACAACGCTGGCGTAGTCGTCCCACCAGCCCTTGCGCCAGACGTCATCGGAGAGCTGCAGCAGCCCGTCGCGGGTGCGCTCCTCGGAGACGCCGTAGAGATCGAGCAGCGCCAGCACGTCGCCGCGGCGGATCGGGTACTCGGCGGTCTCGAACCGGCTCACCATCGAGGGGTCGCGCTGGAGGTAGTCACCCGCCTGGCGCAGCGTCATCCCGGTGGACTCGCGCAGCGCGCGCAGTTGCTGCCCCAACCACTGCGCCCGCAGCGTCGGGCCAGGCTTTCTCTTCAGCACGGCGGCCATCCTCTCAATACGCGGCCAACGGGACGGGTGGCGCGCCGCTGGGCCCCACTGCGGGGCGCTGACCTGGTGCTAGTCACCGCTTGACGCCCGGCCTGTGGATAACTCGTGAGTGGGAAACAGTGTTATGGCACTGTTTCCCGCTCACGAGCGTTGAACGGAAGGTGAACACGCTGGAGGAGTGGGTGGGTGCGGTGTGCCGGGAGCTGGACATCGGCGACGCCGTGGTGCTGGCTGCGATGCAGCCGCGGGTACTGGACATGGCCCGGGACGTCGCCCACGACGTCGCCCGGCCGGCGGCTCCGCTCACGGCATATCTCTTGGGTCTCGCCGCTGGACGCACCACTGACCCGGAGGCCACCGCCGACGAGCTCGCTGCGCGGATCTGCCTGCTGGCTCAGCGCTGGGCGGCCGAGCGGCCAGCTGGTTAAGGCCCGGGCACGCACCCCTACGCAACCCGGGCCCCCCGTCGTGCGCACCCCCGAACGAACGCTGCGCACGACCACTGCCGGTTGATCCCCTGGGCGTTCCGGCGCGGCGCCCAGAGGGTCCCGAGGTGGTGGTCTTGGTGAACCTTTCCCCTCGACCGACACTTCATATCGTGCGGTACCGCCTCCCCCGCCACATGAGGGTTCCCCCCTACCGCGACCCTGGTTGATACCCCAGGACTTCTCTGGGTTTGTGCCATTCGTGCTGGAGCTGACGCACTCGCCGACCCGCCGGAGTGGTGTGGCTGACGCGCATGGCGCCGCGAGATACCGTGCGCGAGGGGGTGACACAACGTGCACCAGAGCACGACACGCGGGGCACGAGAGCACGACACGCGGGGGTGGGGGCGGGATAGGGTCGGGCGTTGTGAGTGTGATCGATCCTGAGTTTCTTGCCTTGCCGTTGCGGGCGGTGGCCGACGCTGCCCTTCAGCGGGCCCGCGAGCTGGGCGCCGAGCACGCCGACGTGCGGATCGAGCGGATCACCGGGCAGTTTCTGCGGCTGCGTGATGGCGCGGTCGCGACGGCGCAGGACTCGACCACCATCGGGCTGGCCGTGCGGGTGATCGTCGAGGAAACCTGGGGGTTCGCCTCGCATCTGGAGCTGACTCCGCAGTCCGCCGTGGCCACTGCGCAGCGGGCCGTCGAGGTGGCCCGCAGTCTGCACCCGCTCAACGCCGAGCGGGTCGAGCTGGCGGCCGAGCCGGTGCACGCCCAAGCAGTGTGGGTCGGCAACCACGAGATCGACCCGTTCACGGTTCCCCTTCAGGAAAAGGTGGCGCTGCTGGCGGACTGGTCGCACCGGTTGCTCGCCGCGGACGGGGTGGAGCACACCGACGTGATCTTCCTGGCGGCGAAGGAGACGAAGTTCTACGCCGACTCTGCCGGCACCAGCACCACCCAGCAGCGGGTACGACAGCACCCCGCGGTCACCGCGACCACGGTGGATCGTGCGGCGGGCTCGTTCGAGAGCATGCGGACCTGCGCGCCGCCCACCGCCCGGGGCTGGGAGTACCTGGCCGGCAACACCGTCTGGGACTGGGACAGCGAGCTCGCGCAGATCCCGGACTGGCTGGCCGAGAAGGTCAAGGCGTCCAGCGTGCAGCCTGGCCCTTACGACCTGGTGATAGACCCGACCAACCTGTGGCTGACGATCCACGAGTCGGTGGGGCACGCCACCGAGTATGACCGGGCGATCGGCTACGAGGCCGCCTACGCCGGGTCCTCCTTCGCCACCCCGGACAAGCTCGGTACCCTGCGCTACGGGTCGCCGATCATGCATGTCACCGGCGACCGCACCGAGCCGCACGGGCTGGCCAGCATCGGCTACGACGACGACGGGGTCGCCACCTCGCAGTGGGACCTGGTGGCCGGTGGGACGCTGGTCGGTTACCAGACCGATCGGGTCTTCGCCCGCAGGCTGGGGCTGGAGCGCTCGGCAGGCTGCGCGTTCGCTGACTCGCCGCACCACGTGCCCATCCAGCGGATGGCCAACGTGTCGCTGCAGCCCGATCCCAGCGCCGACACGGCCACCGCGGAGCTGATCTCCGGGGTGGACCGTGGGATCTACGTCGTCGGCGACCGCTCCTGGTCGATCGATATGCAGCGCCACAACTTCCAGTTCACCGGGCAGCGCTTCTTCCGGATCGAGGGCGGCCGGCTGGCCGGGCAGCTCCGCGACGTCGCCTACCAGGCCACCACTACCGACTTCTGGGGCGCGTTGGACGCCGTCGGGGGGCCCTCGACGTGGTTGCTCGCTGGTGCGCTGAACTGCGGCAAGGCCCAGCCCGGTCAGGTCGCGGCGGTCAGCCACGGGAGCCCGTCGGCGCTATTCCGTGGCATCAACGTGCTCAACACCCGCGAGGAGGGCACCCTGTGATCGGGCCAGCCGAACTCACCGATGCGGCGATGGCCGCGTCGAAGGCCGACGGGTGCGTGGTGCTGCTCACCGACACCAGTGAGGCCAACCTCCGGTGGGCGAACAGCACGATGACCACCAACGGGCACAGCACGACGCGCTCGTTCGCGGTCGTCTCGGTTTTTGACGACTCGGTCGGCGTGGTCAGTGGCAACGGCACCGACGTCGAGGAGGTCCGCGCCGTGGTGGCGGCCAGCGAGCAGGCCGCCCGGCAGTCCGGGCCGGCCCAGGACGCTGGGGACCTGGCGCAGGGCGGCGCAGATGACGACTTCGACACGCCCGCGGCGGCCACCGAGATCGGGGTCTTCGCAAAGCTGGCGGATGAGCTGGCAGCGGCGTTCAGTGGGGCACGGGGTGCCCGGATTGCCGGCTCCGCCGGGGGCGAGCTGCTCTACGGCTTCGCCGAGCACCGCCTGGAGACCACCTGGCTGGCGTCCTCGACCGGGCTGCGCCGTCGCTGGGTGCAGCCCACCGGAACTGTGGAGGTCAACGGCAAGGTGCGCGACGACCTCGCCCGCAGCGCCTGGGCTGGGGCGTACACGGCCGATTTCACCGACCTTGATCTCACCGCGATCATCACCGAGGTACGGCGCCGGCTGGGCTGGTCGCAGCGGCGGGTAGAGCTGCCGGCGGGGCGGTACGAGACGATCCTGCCGCCCTCGTCGGTCGCCGATCTGATGATCAACCTGGCTGAGTCGATGGAGGGCCGCCCGGCACATGAGGGGCGCTCGCCGTGGTCGGCACCGCCCGGGTCGAGCAAGCCGACCCGGCTGGGTGAGCGACTGACCGACCTGCCGCTGACGCTGTCCAGCGATCCGGCCGCCGCAGGCCTGCAGACCGCACCGGTGCTGGCCACCACCGCCTCTAGCGACTCCGTGAGCGTCTTCGACAACGGTGAGCCGGTGCCGAGGGTGGACTGGCTGCTCGAGGGCGCCGTGAACGCACTGGTCTACCCCCGCGCGACCGCGTCGGAGCTGGGTGCGCAGTTCACCCCGCCGCCGGAGAACCTGCTGCTGACCGGCGGGTCGGCGGCGTCGCTGGAGGATCTGGTGGCGCGCACCGAGCGAGGGTTGTTGCTGACCTGCCTGTGGTACATCCGTGAGGTTGATCCGACCTCGCTGCTGCTCACCGGGCTCACCCGGGACGGGGTGTACCTCATCGAAAGTGGTGAGGTGGTCGGCCAGGTGAACAACTTCCGGTTCAACGAGAGCCCGATCGACCTGCTGCGCCGCACTGCGGAGGTCGGCGCGACCGAGCGCACGCTGTGCCGGGAGTGGAAGGACTGGTTCTCGCGCACCTCGATGCCCCCGGTCCGGGTGCCCGACTTCAACATGTCCTCGGTGAGCCCGGCCAGCTAGCGTCGATTGTGACCGAGAATACCTGGAACGATTCCGAGATCGGTATTGTGAGGGATTTCTCAAGCTCGCGCTACTGCGCTGCGTAGTTCGCCGGGGTTAACCTCCTTGTCTTCACTCTCATATCCAACCGTCCGTGCGAAGCGCGGACGGTCCCCGGCGTTCCCCGCGAACGCCCCCGGTCGGTGTGGCCGGTGCGCCAGGCAGGAGACGAGCATGAGTGCAGCGACTATCCCGGGTCTTGACGACGCGCCGACCAGCCACTCACGGTTGCTGAACTGGGTACGTGATGCCTCAGAGTTGACCTGCCCCGACCGGATCGTGTGGTGCGATGGATCCGAGCAGGAGTGGGACCGGCTCACCACTGCGCTGGTCGATGCCGGCACGTGCACCCGGTTGGACCGCAAGCCAGACTCGTTCTGGGCTGTCTCCGATCCCTCCGACGTCGCCCGGGTGGAGGAGCGCACCTTCATCTGCTCGCAAGCCGAGAGCGACGCCGGGGCCACCAACAACTGGATGCACCCGGACAAGATGAAGACGATCATGACCGAGCTGTACCGGGGATGCATGCGCGGCCGGACGATGTACGTGGTGCCCTTCTGCATGGGCCCGCTGGACGACCCGAATCCCAAGCTGGGCGTCGAGATCACCGATTCTGAATACGTGGTGTGCTCGATGAAGATCATGACGCGGATGGGGGACCGGGCACTGCGCAAGTTCGTCCGGCCCGACGGCAGCGAGGCGGATTTCGTGCCCTGCCTGCACTCGGTGGGTTACCCGCTGGAGCCCGGCGAGGCCGATGTGCCCTGGCCGTGCAACGACACCAAGTACATCGTCCACTTCCCCGAGGAGCGGATGATCTGGAGCTACGGGTCCGGTTATGGGGGCAACGCGCTGCTGGGTAAGAAATGCTATTCGCTGCGGATCGCCTCAGCGATGGCTCGCGACGAGGGCTGGCTCGCGGAGCACATGCTGATCCTCAAGCTGACCAGCCCGGATAGCCGGAGCTATTACCTCGCGGCGGCATTTCCCTCCGGCTGCGGCAAGACCAATCTGGCGATGCTGCAACCGACCATTCCGGGCTGGAAGGCCGAGACCCTGGGTGATGACATCGCCTGGATGCGCTTTGGCCCCGACGGCCGGCTCTACGCCGTGAACCCCGAGAACGGGTTCTTCGGCGTGGCCCCGGGCACCAGCTGGAAGACCAACCCCAACGCCATGCGCACGTTGCGGTACGGCAACTCGATCTTCACCAACGTCGCGCTCACCGACGATGGCGACATCTGGTGGGAAGGCATGGAGGGCGAGCCCGAACACCTCACGTCGTGGACCAAGCAGGACTGGACGCCAGCCGGCGGCGCAGCCGGGCAGCGAGCCGCCCATCCGAACTCCCGGTACTGCACTCCGCTGGCACAGTGCCCCGCGCTCGCGCAGGAGTGGGACGATCCGGCGGGCGTGCCGATCTCGGCGATCCTCTTCGGCGGCCGCCGGGCCAGCACGATCCCGCTGGTCAATGAGGCGTTCGACTGGCAGCACGGGGTGTTCCTGGGCGCCACGCTGTCCAGCGAGAAGACCGCGGCCGCGGTCGGCGGGCTGGGCCAGGTGCGCCGCGACCCGATGGCCATGCTGCCGTTCATCGGCTACAACGCCGGCGACTACTTCCAGCACTGGGTCGACATCGGCAAGCAGGCCGACGCCAGCAAGCTGCCGAAGATCTTCTACGTGAACTGGTTCCGCCGCGGTGCCGATGAGCGCTTCCTCTGGCCGGGCTTCCGGGAGAACGGTCGCGTGCTGAAGTGGATCGTGGAGCGGCTGGAAGGCCGGGTCGAGGGGGTGGACACCGCGATCGGGCGGGTGCCCAGCCCGGACCAGATCGACCTGTCCGGGCTGGACACCCCGATCGAGGACGTCGCCGCCTCGCTGGTGGTGGATCTCGACGAGTGGCGCGCGGAGATCCCGCTCATCGAGCAGTGGTTCGCCAAGATCGGCGATGCGCTGCCTACCGCGATGCGCGACGAGCTCGACGCCCTTACCCAGCGACTGCATCACCCCTGACCCCCTTCCGCATTCAGCAGGCTCAGCGGGGCTATCCGCCATGTTGTCCCCCGCTGAGCCCGCTCAATGCGCATAATGTCGGGATGTCGTCGTCGCTGCGTTGGAGTCGGTGGAACCTGCTGCTCTTGGTGCCACTGCTGATGCTGGTCACGCCGGTGTACAACCGGATCGAACCGCGGGTGCTGGGCTTCCCGTTCTTCTACTGGTACCAGTTCCTGTTCGTACCGGTCGGCGCGATCTGTTCC
>DATDHI010000441.1:0-19057 GCA_036521655.1 Pseudonocardiaceae bacterium
CGCGACGGCCCACCCCCTCGAACACCTGCGGGCTCAGGAACGATCCGTGTCCCTGACTTGCCGCCCCTGCCGTACGAACGGGTGGCGGTGTCTCCGTGGTCGTGCTCTCGCGGCGCTGCGGCGATGACGGCCGCGGATCTGGCGAACCGCCCTCATTGGGGATCCCGGCGCCGATGAGGACGCGCGACACGCCGGACGGCGATCAGGCACCCAGACATTGTCACGGATTTGCCACCGGCACCCGTGCACGTCGCTTTCAGCCGATGCCAGCCGAGCACGCGAGAGAAGTGCCCGGACCGGCGTTTCCGCTGGTCATGGGCCTTTTGCGCAGGTGGTGGCAGGTGAAGGATTCGAACCTTCGAAGCTTTCGCGACGGATTTACAGTCCGCTCCCATTGGCCGCTCGGGCAACCCGCCTGAGGCCGGGAGTGCTCCGGCCGTGGATCACGATACACAGCGGGCAGCGGCAGGACGGAGCGGGTCCGGCGGGTAAGGTCGACACCGACTGAAGCGGGAGGAGGCTACGGTGGCGGATCCGTCATTCGACGTGGTCAGCAAGGTCGACCGGCAGGAAGCGGACAACGCGCTGAACCAGGCGGCCAAGGAGCTCTCGACGCGGTTCGACTTCCGAGGTACCGGGGCGAAAGTCACCCGGGCCGGTGACGAGGCGATGACGATCGAAGCCGAGACCGAGGAACGTTGCCGCGCCGCGATCGACGTGGTGCAGAGCAAGCTGGTGAGACGGGGTATCTCGCTGAAGTCCTTCGAGGTGGACGAGCCCGCCCTCTCCGGCAAGGTGTACCGGGCCAGTGGGCGCATCCTGCAGGGCATCAGCCAGGACAAGGCCAAGGATATCGCCAAGGCCGTGCGGGACGAGAAGCTCAAGGGCGTCCAGGCGCAGATCCAAGGCGATCAGCTTCGTGTCTCGGGCAAGAAGAAGGACGACCTGCAGGCCGTCATCGCCCTGTTGAAGAGCCGCGACTTCGGCGTCGCCCTGCAGTTCACCAACTACCGATGATTTTCGCCGCCCATAACGCTCTGGCCAGCGTCGGAGCGTCGGCCGGTGCGCCCAGGTAGACGTACGGCACTACCCGGCGCATCGTTCGTAAGTGATCGAAGGCGTCCGGCAAGTACCCGACATACATGATGGGCGGTCCCGTCATATTTGCAGGTGCACCCTGGCGTAGGGTCCGCCGCGAGAGGTCCCGGGTACACATCGGGTACAAACGGGCGATAACCACCACTAGCTGACGGCAAGGACGAGCATGGTCTGCACAGCTCAAACGCGGGCGGATGAGCCCTGGTCGCTGCTGGTCACCACGCACTTCACCAACCATCGGTGAAGGGGATCGTTCTCGCTGGTGGCAGTGGTACTCGGCTGCATCCGGTCACCCAGGCGATCTCCAAGCAACTGCTGCCGGTGTACGACAAGCCGATGGTGTACTACCCGCTCTCGGTGCTCATGCTGGCCGGGATCCGGGAGATTCTGATCATCTCTACCCCGTTGGATCTACCGCTGTTCCGCCGCCTGCTCAATGACGGCAGCGCGCTCGGGCTACGGCTGAGCTATGCCGAGCAGGCCCAGCCCAACGGCCTGGCGGAGGCCTTCGTGATCGGCGCGGACTTCATCGGGGACGACCCGGTCGCCCTGGTGCTGGGCGACAACATCTTCTACGGCCCCGGTTTCTCCCGCATGCTCCAGCAGTGCGTGGCCACAGTGGACGGTTGTGTGCTGTTCGGGTATCCGGTCAAGGACCCGCAACGCTACGGGGTCGGCGAGGTCGACGCCACGGGCACGCTGATCTCCATCGAGGAGAAACCGGCAGCGCCCCGCTCGAACAAGGCGATCACTGGGTTGTATCTCTACGACAATGACGTCGTGACGGTCGCTCGCTCGCTGCGCCCTTCGGCGCGGGGTGAGCTGGAGATCACCGACGTGAACGCGCACTACGTGCGGCAGGGTCGCGCGACGCTGATCGACCTGGGCCGCGGGTTCGCCTGGCTGGACACCGGGACACACGAGTCGCTGCTCGAGGCGGGCCAGTTCGTCCAGGTGCTCGAGCACCGCCAGGGGGTACGGATCGCCTGCCTGGAGGAGATCGCCCTGCGCATGGATTACATCGACGCCCAGGCATGCCACGCGCTGGGTAAGGCGCTGGCGAAGTCCGGCTACGGGCAGTACGTCATGGATGTCGCCCGTTCCGCGCCCTGACGCCGCTGCAGTGTGTCAGGGCAGCTGGCGCCGAGCCATCTCCTCGAGGCGGTGAACCCGGTCAGCGATCGGCGGGTGCGTGGAGAACCACCGCGCTGCGCCTTCTCCCGGCTGGAACGGGTTGGCGATCATGAGGTGGGACTGCGCTGCCACCGCGGGCTCGGGGCGTAGCGGCGCCGCCCGGGTGCCGTACTCCAGCTTGCGCAGCGCGCTGGCCAGGGCCAGCGGATCCCCGGTGAGCTCCGAACCGGAGGCGTCGGCCTGGTACTCCCGCGACCGGCTCACCGCCAGCTGCACGATCCCGGCCGCGATCGGACCCAGCAGCGAGATGAGGATCAGCGCGATCGGGTTTGGGCGATTGTCGTCACCACCGCCGAAGAACCCGGCGAACATCGCCAGGTGCGACAGAGCCGTCACCATGGCAGCCAGGGCCCCTGCCACGGAAGAGATGAGGATATCCCGGTTATAGACATGTGACAGCTCATGGCCGAGCACCCCGCGCAGTTCGCGCTCATTGAGCAATTCGAGGATCCCCACCGTGCAGCACACCGCAGCATGGCGCGGGTTGCGCCCGGTGGCAAAGGCGTTGGGCGCTTGGGTCGGGCTGACGTACAGCCGCGGCATCGGCTGGCGCGCGTCGGTGGCCAGCTCCCGCACGATCCGATACATCATGGGCTGCTCGGGCTCGGACACCGGTCTCGCGTGCATCGCACGCAACGCCAGCTTGTCGGAGTTGAAATAGGCGTAGGCGTTCATACCCACCGCGAGAACCAGCGCGATGAGCACCCCACCGCGGCCGAAGATCGATCCGATCAACACGACCAGCGCCGACAGGCTTCCCAGCAGCAGCGCCGTCTTGAGCCCGTTGACGTGCTTGTGCACCGCGGTCAACCCTCTCCGGTCTTTCGCACCCCGTTCAGTGCAACGCATCCGCGGGGTGCAGGGTTCCCCACCCCGCCAGGGCGCACCGGGCACGAGAGCACGACACACCGTGCACGAGAGCACGACACGCCGGGGGGTGGGGGGAGGGAGGGGGGAGGGAGGGGTTAGGCGCGGAGTTCTAGGGTGCAGCATTTGGGGCCGCCGCCGGAGCGGCGAAGCTCGGAGACGTCGACGAAGACAGGCTCGAAGCCGCGGACGGCCAGCGCGCGTCCCAGCTCCACCGCCTCCAGAGGCAGCACCACCGAGCGGCCGTCGGACACGCCGTTGAGCCCGAAACACGCCGCGTCCGCCGCACTCGCGATCACCGCGTCGGGGAACAGCCGCTCCAGCACCCGGCACGATCCCGGCGAGAACGCTCCCGGGTAGTAGGCGATCAGCGGGTCGGACGGCGAGTTGTCCAGTACCAGCAGGCAGGTGTCGAGGTGGTAGTAGTACGGGTCCACCAGCCGCAGCGAGATCACCGGCACTCCGAGTACCTCCTGCGCCTCGAGATGCGCCGCCGGCTCGGTGCGGAAGCCCGTACCGGCCAGCAGGAGGCTGCCGGTCCAGGCCATATCACCCTCGCCCTCGTTGATCGCGCTGGGCATCACCATGTCGGGGACACCGTGCGCGACGAACCAGCGCCGGTAGTGCTCAGCCTCGGCGGCCCGCTCCTTGTCCCGGAACCGGGCGCCCAGCACCGCACCACCGATCACCATGGCGGCGTTGGCCGCGAACACCATGTCCGGCAGGCCCGGCTCAGGGTCGATCAGCTCCACGGTGTGCCCGAGCGCGCGATAGGTGTCGGCCAGCGCGGTCCACTGCGCCATCGCCCGGGCAGCGTCCACCGGTTGGCTGGGGTCCATCCAGGGGTTGATCGTGTAGCTCACCGTGAAGTACCGCGGCGGGCACATCAGGTACCGGCGCGCAGTGCCGAAGCGCAGTGACCTCGCTGACCGCAGGGCAGAAGACATGAAGTGATGGTATGGAGCATTCCATTTAAAGCTCAATGTCGCTTCGTTGCCCATCGACTAGCAGAATGTTGCGTATGGACTCTCTGGATCAGCAGATCGTGGCGCGGCTGGTCGCCAACGCCCGCTCCAGCTACTCGGACATCGGGAACATCGTGGGGCTCTCCGCTCCCGCCGTCAAGCGCAGGGTGGACAAGCTGCTCGACACCGGCGTGCTGCGCGGCTTCACTGCAGTGGTCGACCCAGGGGCGCTCGGCTGGGGTACCGAGGCTTTCGTCGAGGTGCGCTGCCGGGGCAACGTGGCCCCCAACCAGCTCAAGGCCGGCCTGCTGCCACTGCCCGAGGTGGTGGCGGCCTACACCGTGTCCGGCGCCGCTGATGCGATAGTGCACCTGCGTGCCAGCGGCATCGCGCACCTGGAAACCGTGCTGGAACGGATGCGCGCCATCTCCTTCGTGGACGGGACCATCTCCGCCGTGGTGCTCTCCACGCTGCTGGAGCGCGGGCCAGCCCCATCGTGAGTGGCGTTGAGTGCTGGAACACTGTTACACACTCACGACTATGGACGTGCTCGTGGAACGACGGGGCGCCGTCGCTGTGCTGACGGTGTCCGATCCGGCTCGCCGCAATGCCCTGACCCTCGAACTGTCCGATCGGCTGGTCCAAGCTATCGCTGCCTGCCACAGCGACGAGTCGGTGCATGCCATCGTGATCACCGGCACCCCGCCGGCATTCTGCGCCGGGGGCGACCTGGGCGCCCTCGCCGCCGTGGGTGCCTCGGGCTCAGCCGCCGACTTGCACCGCATCTACGACGGCTTCCTCGCCGTCGCGAACGCCTCCTTGCCCACCATCGCCGCCGTCAACGGGCCCGCGGTGGGTGCTGGGCTCAACCTGGCGCTGGCCTGCGACCTGCGGCTGGCCGGCCCCGGCGGGTGGTTCGATGCGCGCTTCCTGCAGCTGGGCATCCATCCCGGGGGAGGCATGACGTGGCTGGTGCAACGTGCGGTCGGTCCCCAGACCGCCGCAGCGATGACGCTGTTCGGTGAACCGCTGGATGCCCACGAGGCGGTGCGCACCGGGCTCGCATACCAGTTGATCAACGTCGACGCCGAGCCCCGCTCGCCAGCCGCGCACGAGGCTGTAGTCGCCGCTGCGGTGGATCTCGCGCGCCGAGTCGCTGCAGCTCCCCGCGACCTCGTGATCGCCACCAAGAAAGCTCTCCGCGCCACCGCCGCAATGCCCCGACACGCCGACGCAGTCACGTACGAAACCGCCCCCCAGCTAGCCTCGCTCCGCTCCCTCACCCAGTAACTGGGTTAGGAGGTGCGAGCTAGGACGTAGTCGGTTACTGAGGCTAGGGCGTCTCGGGCGGGGCAGTCCGGTAGGACGGCAAGTTCGGCGCGGGCGGAGTCGGTGTAGGACCGCAGGTCCTGCTCTGCGCGGTCCAGACCCCGGGACCCGCGCAGCAGGCACAGCGCCTCGGCGATCAGGGCGTCGTCGGTCAGCGGGCCGGCCAGCAACTCGTGGAGCCGGTCGACGCCGGGCTCGGCCAGTGCGTAGAGCATCGGCAGGGTGCGTACCCCCTCGCGCAGGTCAGTCCCGGGCGTCTTGCCGGACTGCGCGGAGGGCGAGGCGATGTCGATGATGTCGTCGGAGATCTGGAAAGCGATGCCGATCGTCTCCCCGAACCGGCGCAGCGCGTCGACCTGGTGCTGTGGGGCTCCGGAGAACATCGCGCCGTACCGGCCGGCGGTCGCGATGAGCGAGCCGGTCTTCTCCGACACGACTGCCAGGTAGTGCGCCACCGGATCGGCGTCCTCCGTGGGTCCCAGGGTCTCGCGCATCTGGCCTGTGACCAGCTCGGCGAAGGTGCGGGCGATGATCCGGACCGCGTCCGGCCCGAGGTCGGCGACCAGCCGGGAAGCGTGCGCGAACAGGAAGTCGCCGGTGAGGATCGCGACCGTGTTGTCCCAGCGGGCGTTCGCGCTCACCGCCCCCCGGCGCATGGTGGCCTCGTCCATGACATCGTCGTGGTAGAGCGTGGCGAGATGGACGAGCTCGACGACCGCGGCCGCGCGTACCACGTCCTCGACCCGCCCAGTGCCCCCCTCCAGCCCGAACTGGCCGGCGAGCAGCGTGAACAGCGGCCGGAACCGCTTGCCTCCGGCGTCGACCAGATGCAGCGAGGTCTCGGTGAGGAACCGGAACTCGCTCTGCACCTCCCGGCGCAGCAACTCCTCGACGTCTTCCAAGCCGCGCTCCAGTGCGGCGCGCAGCGCCGGGTCAGCCAGCTCCACGCCCGCCACCACCTCGGATGCCTGCCTCATCACCAGATCAGGAGGCGAACGCGCCGAGCGCGGCCCAGTTCAGGGCGAAGGTGGGCAGCACCCCGAGCAGCAGGGTGATCACCACGCCAAGAGTGATCGCGGCAGTGGTGAACGCGCCGGGCACGCTCACCGACGGACCGTCGGCGGCGGGCTCGCTGAAGTACATCAGCACGACCACCCGCAGGTAGAAGAACGCCGCCACCGCGCTGACCACCAGCGCCACCACCACCAGCGGCGCCATCCCGTCCGACAGGGCAGCGCTGAACACCACCAACTTCCCGATGAAACCGCTGGTCAGCGGGATCCCGGCGAGCGCGAAGAGCAGGAAGGTGAACACCGCGGCGGTCAGCGGCGAGCGTTTGGCCAGCCCAGCCCATTGGGACAGGTGAGTGGCTTCACCGTTGGCATCGCGCACCAATGTGACCACACCGAACGCGGCGAGTGTGGTGAAGCCGTAGGCGAGCAGGTAGAACATGGTGCCGGACAGCCCCTGAGCGGTCAGCGCGATCGCCCCGATCAGCAGGAACCCGGCGTGCGCGACCGACGAGTAGGCGATCATGCGCTTGATATCGGTCTGGGTCAGGCCCAGCACCGCGCCGATCACCATCGAGATGATCGCGACGCCCCACAGCAGCCCGCGCCACTCCCAGCGGGTGCCCTCGAACCCCACGGTCAGCACCCTCAGGATGCCGCCGAAGGCAGCCACCTTGGTGCAGGCCGCCATGAACGCTGTCACCGGCGTCGGCGCCCCCTGATACACATCCGGGGTCCAGGTGTGGAACGGCCCCACCGAGCCCTTGAACAGCAGCCCGATCACCAGCAGTGCAAGCCCGCCGAACAGCAGGGTGTCCGACCGGTCGGTGCCGACGGATGCCTCCGCGATCTTGGACAGGCTGACGGAGCCGGCATAGCCGTAGAGCAGCGCCACCCCGTAGAGGAAGAATGCCGAGGCGAAGGCCCCGAGCAGGAAGTACTTCACCGCTGCCTCTTGGGACAGAATCCGACGGCGCCGGGCCATCCCGGCCATCAGGTACAGCGGCAGGCTGAGCACCTCGAGTGCGATGAACATCGTGAGCAGGTCGTTGGCGGCGGTGAAGATCATCATGCCGCCGAGCGAGAACAGGAACAGCGGGAAGACCTCGGTCTGCATAGTCGTGCCCGCCGCGGTGCCCACGACTTGTGAGCGGTCCGCCGCGGTGCCCGGGCGCACCGCGGCGTCGGCGGTGAGCGCACCCCCCGGCTCGACGGTCCGGTCCGCGATGAGCAGTACCGCCCCGAGTCCCAGAGCCAGCAAGGTGCCCCACAGGAACTCCGCCGGACCGTCCACAACCACAGTCCCGGCCAAGGTCACGACGTCCTTGGGACCGCCTCGGGAGCTGGAGTACAGGTGCACGCCCAGCGCCACACCCGCCGCGGCCAGCGTGAGCAGGGTCAGCCCGACCTGCGCCGACCAGCGGGCGGTGCGCGGCACGAACGCCTCCACCAGCACGGACGCGCACGCCATCCCGAGCACCAGCAGCACCGGGGCGAGCGCCCCGTAGTCGACCGCAGGCGCCTGCAGGAGCGGGACCTGCGCCAGAAATCCCAGCACCGCTAGTGACCTCCCTGCCCGATGACCGGGTCGGTCAGCCCGACCTCGGTGAGCGTGGCTCCGACTGACGGGTTGATGACCTGCAGCACCGGCTGCGGGTAGAACCCGAGCAGCAGGATGAGCGCCACCAGCGGCGCCAATACCACGACCTCGCGGATCGACAGGTCGGGGAAACGGGCGCGCCGCCGCTGCGTCGCGGCCTCCGGTGCCATCGCGGTCCCCGGACCCCCCAGTGTGCCGAGCACGGCCGCGCCCCGCACCGGACCCTGCATGAGCCGCTGGTAGAACCACAACACATACAACGCAGCCAAGATCATCCCCGTGGTTGCCAGGATTGTGTACACCGGCTCACGCGGGTAGGAGCCGATGAGCACCAGGAACTCCGACACGAAGGAGTTGGTGCCGGGCAGCGCCAGCGAGGACAGCCCAGCGACCAGCATTGTCCCGGCCAGCACCGGCGCGAGCGCCGCCACGCCACCGTAGTCGCTGATCAGCCGGGAGCCGCCGCGGGCGATCAGCATGCCGACCACGATGAACAGCATCCCGGTGGAGATGCCGTGGTTGACCATGTAGAGCACCGCACCGGCCTGCGCCTGGGTGGAGAAGGCAAAGACCCCCAGCGCGATGAAGCCGAAGTGCGCCACCGAGGTATAGGCCACGAACCGCTTCATGTCGGTCTGCCCGACAGCCAGCAGTGCGCCGTAGAGGATCCCGATGACGGCGAGTACCAGCACCAGCGGGGCCAGCGCACGGGATGCGCTGGGGAACAGCGGCAGGCAGTAGCGCAGGAAGCCGTAAATGCCGACCTTGTCCATCACACCGACCAGCAGCACACCGGCACCCACCGGGGCCTCCGCACCGGCGTCGGGCAGCCAGGTGTGGAATGGCACCAGCGGCGCCTTGATCGCGAAAGCCACGAAGAACCCGAGGAACAGCCAGATCTGGGTGCTCTGCGGGATGCTCCCGGAGATGCGCACCAGGGTGGCCCAGTCGAAGGTGCCCTGGCCCAGCCGCTGCGAGCTCACCACGTACACGCCGATCACGCTGCCCAGCATGATCAGCCCGCCCAGCAGCGAGTACAGGAAGAACTTCACCGCTGCGTACTGCCGTCGCGGGCCGCCGAAGCGGCCGATGAGGAAGTACATCGGCACCAGCATGACCTCGAAGAACACGTAGAACAGGAGCACGTCGGTGGCGACGAAGACCCCTATCATCATCGACTGGGTAGCCAGCAGGAGGGCGTAGAAACCCGCGGCGCTGCGGCCCTCGGGCAGCTTGTCCTCCCAGGAGGCACCCATCACGATCGGCACGAGAACGCCGATCAGCGCGATCATCACCAACGCGATGCCGTCGATTCCCAGCGCGAAGCGGGCACCGAAGTCGGGGATCCACGGGACGGAGAGGATGAGCTGCAGCCTTCCCCCGCCGGGCTGGAAGGCCGACCAGGCCGCACCGGCCAGCGCCAGCTCCCCGAGCGCGAACACCAGCGCGGTGCCCTTGGCCGCAGCGGCATGGGAGCGCATCAGCGCGACCACCCCGCTGCCCACCAGCGGCAGCAGCAGCATCGCCAGCAGCACGCCACCGCCGCTCATCGGTAGCTCACCGTCAGCAACACGGCGATCACCAGCACCGAGCCTCCCAGCATGCCGAGTGCGTAGCGGCGCACGAAGCCGTTCTGCACCCTGCGCAACCGGCCGGACGTGCCACCCAGCAGCGCCGCGGTGCCGTTGACCACGCCGTCGACGCCTTTGTTGTCCACGAAGACCAGTGCCCGGGTGAGCCAGGTACCGGGCCGGGCGATGAGTGCTTCATTGATCGCGTTGGCGTACAGGTCGGCCCGGGCGGCGGCGACCGGCAGCGAGACCCGCTGTGGGCGTTGCACCGGCACCGGGTTGCGTCCGACGATCAGCCAGGCCACAGCCACGCCGACCGCGGAGACCGCCACGGTGAACAGCGGGACCAGGGCCACCGGGAACGGGGCCGCAGCAGGGGGCGCCAGGGGACCCAGCGCCGGCTCCAGCCAGTTCGCCAACCGCTCACCCGAAGCCAGGAAGTAACCGGCGACCACCGAGCCGATCGCCAGCGGCACCATGGGCAGCCACATCACCGGCGGGGACTCGTGCGGGTGGTAGCTCTGATCGTCAGCGGTTCGCAGGTCGCGCCAGCGCTGCGCACCGAAGAACGTCATGAACATCAGCCGGGTCATATAGAAGGCGGTGATCCCAGCGGCCAGCATCGCAAGGCCGCCGAAGGTCCAACCCTGCCAGCCGCCGACGCCGAACGCGGCCTCGATGATCGCATCCTTGGAGTAGTAGCCGGACAGGAACGGGAACCCGATCAGTGCCAGGTAGCCGCAGGTGAAGATAACGAAGGTGATCGGCAGGTACCGGGCCAGCCCGCCCATCCGGCGCATGTCGACCTCGTCGTGCATCGCGTGCATCACCGAGCCGGCGGCGAGGAACAGCCCGGCCTTGAAGAAGCCATGGGTGAGCAGGTGCATGATGCCCAGCGCGTAGCCGGCCGGGCCCAGCCCCACGGCCAGGATCATGTACCCGATCTGGCTGACCGTGGAGTAGGCCAGCACCTTCTTGATGTCGTCGTAGGCGCAGCCGATGATCGACCCGATCAGCAGGGTGATCACCCCCACCAGCGCGACGACCAGCCGGCCGGTCGCGGTGAGGTTGTACAGCGGGTTGCACCGGGCGATCAGGTATACCCCGGCGGTCACCATCGTCGCGGCGTGGATCAGTGCCGACACCGGGGTCGGGCCCTCCATCGCGTCGGGCAACCAGGCCTGCAGCGGGAACTGGCCGGACTTGCCGCACGCGCCGAGCAGCAGTAACAGGGCGATCGCCAGCAGGGTGGGCCCGCCGATCTGCCCGGCCCGGGCGAACACCTCGGAGTACTGCACGGTGCCCAGCGAACGCCAGATCAGGAAGATCGCCAGCGCCAGGCCGACGTCGCCGACCCGGTTCATCAGGAAGGCCTTCTTCGCCGCGGTCGCAGCACTCGGGCGATCCTGATACCAGCCTATGAGCAGGTAGGAGGCCAGACCCACGCCTTCCCAGCCGAGATAGAGCGTGACGAAGTTGTTCCCGAGCACCAGGATGAGCATCGCCGCGACGAACAGGTTCAGGTACCCGAAGAACCGCCGCCGGCTCCGATCATGCGCCATGTAGCCGATCGAGTAGATGTGGATCAGCCCGCCGACACCGGTGATGAGCAGCACGAAGGTCAGGGACAGCGGATCCAGCCGGATGCCGTAGTTGACCTGCAAGGAGTTGACGGCGAACCAGGTGCCCAGCCCCAGCTCCCGGGTCCGCTCCTCGGCACCCAAGCCGAGCCACTCGGAGAACAGCGCGACTCCGTAGCCGAACGCCGCGACCACCGTCGCGCAGCCCAGCAGGTGCCCCCACGCATTGGTCCGGCGGCCACCTACCAGCAGCACGAAAGCCCCGAAGGCCGGCAGCGCGACGAGCAGCCACGCGTACGACGCGAGCCCGGTCGCGGCGCTTGGTTCCATTCGGCGAAGCTCCTTGCCTTCCGGGTGGCCTTGGGGGCAGCTGGGAGCCCCTCGAGGGTCAGTACTTCAGCAGGTTCGCGTCGTCGACCGAAGCCGATCGGCGTGTCTTGAAGATCGCCATGATGATGGCCAGGCCCACCACCACCTCGGCGGCGGCCACCACCATCACGAAGAACGCCATGATCTGCCCGTCCAGCGTTCCGTTGATCCTGGAGAACGTGACGAAGGTCAGGTTCACCGCGTTGAGCATCAGCTCGATGCACATGAACACCACGACAGCGTTGCGGCGCACCAGCACACCGGCGGCGCCGATGGTGAACAGCATCGCCGACAGCAGCAGGTAATAGGTGGGAGTCACTCGGCGCCGTCCGGCTGTTGCGGCTGCTCGCCCAACTCATCGGTGAGCTTGCCGGTGGGCTTCTTGCCCGGGGGCGGCTGCCCGCGCAACGCGCGAGCACCGGGGCTTGCCCCGGCGTGCGCGATGCTGTGCACGTCGTCGTCCAGACGCTCCCGAGCGGTGGACTCGATGATCTCGGACAGCGAATCGGCGGCCACCGAACCGTCCGGCAGTAGTGCCGGCGTGGCCACCGAGCTGTTGGTGGCGAAAACCCCGGGGCCGGGCATCGGCGAGGGACGTGCACCCCGGATGCGGGCCTCCACCCGCTCTCGCTGGGTGAGCCGGCCCTGCTTGCTACGTTCGGTGAACGCCAGCACCATCGCACCGACCGCTGCGGTGATCAGCAGCGCGGAGGTGAGCTCGAAGGGGAACAAGTAGTCGGTGTACAGCAGCCTGCCGAGGTTGGCGACGTTGCCGCCACCGCCGGTGTTGGGTCCGGCCAGCCCCGCAGCGGTGACCCCCCTGAGGGCCTGGCCCAACATCGCCACCAGCAGCGCGGCCAGCCCGATCCCGGCCAGCGCAGCGGCGACCCGCTGGCCGTGCAGCACCTCGACCACCGAGTCCACGCTGTCCCGGCCCACCAACATCAGCACGAACAGGAACAGCATCATGATCGCGCCGGTGTAGACGATGATCTGCACGAAACCCAGGAACGGCGCCTGCTGGACCATGTACAGCGCACCCAGACACAGCATGGTCTGTGCCAGCCACAGTGCGGAGTGCACCGCGTTGCGGGCGAACACCATGCCCAGCGCGCCGGCCAGGGCGAGCGGGCCCAGGATCCAGAACGCGACGGTCTCCCCGAGGCCGATGGTGTCGATCGGCACCGGTAGGGGGACTGGCGGCTGCAGGGCGAGCAGGGGGTTCACCGGTGCTCCTCGCCCACCGCACCCTGCTGCTCCAGGGTGGGACCCTGCACGTAGTAGTCCAGCTCGCGCTCGCCCAGCCGCATCGGGTGCGGGGGCTGCTCCATCCCGGCCAGTAGCGGCGCGAGCAGGTCCTCCTTGGTGTAGATCAGGTCCTGCCGGTTGTCGTCAGCCACCTCGAACTCGTTGGTCATGGTGAGCGAGCGGGTCGGGCAGGCCTCGATGCACAGGCCACAGCCGATGCAGCGCAGGTAGTTGATCTGGTAGATCGCGCCGTACCGCTCCCCCGGCGAGTAGCGGGCCTCCTCGGTGTTGTCTCCACCCTCGACATAGATCGCGTCCGCCGGGCAGGCCCAGGCGCACAGCTCGCACCCCACGCACTTCTCCAGACCATCAGGGTGCCGGTTGAGCTGGTGCCGGCCGTGGTACCGCGGTGCGGTGATCTTCATCACCTCGGGGTACTCCTCGGTCACCACCTTCTTGAACATCGTCGAGAAGGTGACCCCGAAACCCTTCACCGGATCAAGCAGGCCCATGCCCGTCCTCCTGCCCGTTCGTTGGCGCGCCGGCAGTGGTGATTGCCACCTGGCGGCGCGGCGGTGCCGGCACCACCAGGTCCAGCGGGGGCACCGGGTAGTCCGAGCCGGCAGTCGGGATCTCAGAGGATCGCTGCTGCCGTGCGGCGCGGTCCGGCAGCAGGAAGGCGATGAGCACCAGCGCGCCCAGCAGGATGCCGCCGACCACCAGGATCACCGTCGGGCTGACCTCGGAGGTACGCAGCGCCCGCGCTCCGGCCACCAGCACGATCCAGACCAGGCTGCCCGGCACCAGCAGCTTCCAGCCCAGCTCCATGAACTGGTCGTACCGCAGCCGGGGCAGCGTGCCGCGCAGCCAGATGAACACGAACACGAAGGCCAGCAGCTTGCCGATGAACCACAGCGGACTCCACCAGCCGTGGTCCAGCGGCCCGCCGGCCAGCGGCCATGGCGCGTGCCAGCCACCGAGGAACAGTGTGGTGGCCATCGCCGAGACGGTGACCACGTTGATGTATTCGGCCAGGAAGAACAGCATGAACTTCATCGAGGAGTACTCGGTGTGGAAGCCACCGACCAGTTCCGACTCCGCCTCTGGCAAGTCGAAGGGGGCACGGTTGGTCTCACCGACCATCGACACGCAGAACACCGCGAAGCTGGGGAACAGCAGGAACACGAACCACCACTGGTGGGACTGCGCGGCCACGATGTCCGCCGTCGACAGCGAGCCCGCGTAGAGGATCACCGCGACGATCGACAATCCGAGGGCGATCTCGTAGGAGATCACCTGGGCAGCCGAGCGCAACGAGCCCAGCAGCGGGTAGGGCGAGCCTGACGCCCAGCCGGACAGCACGATCCCGTAGACGCCGAGCGAGGAGCAGGCCAGCACGACGAGCACTCCGACGGGCAGGTCGACGAGCTGGAGCACAGTCCGTTCACCGAAGATCGACACCTCGCCGCCGAGCGGGATCACCGAGAACGCAGTGAACGCCGTGACGGCGGAGATCACCGGAGCGAGGAGGAACACCCAGCGATCGGCCATCGTCGGCATGATGTCCTCTTTAAACACCAGCTTGAGCCCATCGGCCAGGGACTGCAGCAACCCGAAGGGCCCCACCCGGTTCGGGCCCGGCCGCTGCTGCATGCGGCCCACCACCCGGCGTTCCGCCCAGATGATGAACAGCACCATGACCTGGAGGAACCCGAAAATAACCAGGAGCTTCACCACGATGAGCCACAGCGGGTCGTCGGCGAGCAGTGCCTCGGTGGGTGTCATCGGCCGCCTCCGTCGCCGCTGCGCACGGTGACCACGGTGCCGTGCCCGGCACCGAGGCTGCGCCGGACGGTAGCGGGTCCGGAGTTACCCGGAATCCACACCACCCCCGCCGGTAGGTCGGCGGCCGCGACCGGCAGGGTCACTGAGCCCAGCTGGGTGGACACCGTGACCTGCCCACCGAGATGCACCCCGAGCTCGGCGGCGGTGGCCTCGGACAGCAGCGCGACGGCGGGCCGGGCGGTGCCAGCCAGATGCGGCTCGCCGTCCTGCATCGACCCGTTGTCCAGCAGCCGGCGCCAGGTGGCCAGCACGGCCTGCCCGGCCTCCGGCGCACTGACCGGTCCTGCAGGCACCTGCGCCCCTCGGCGACCGGTGCTGAGACGCTCGTGGCCGCCCAGTGCCGCCAAACCCGCCCATGCGGCGGCCGGGGTCTGGGTGAACAGATCGACGTCCATCTCGACGGCGAGGCTGTCCAGCACCCGGCAGTCCGGCAGCATCGCCCGAGCACCCTGGATACCACGGGCACCCGGAGTGATCGTGCTGGCGAACTCGCGGCGGCGGCCCTCCCAGTCGAGGTAGCTGCCGGCCTTCTCGGCTGCGGACGCGATCGGCAGCACCACGTCGGCAGCGGCGGTGACCGGTGAAGGCCGCATCTCCAGGCTGACCACGAACTTGGCCCGGCTCAGCGCCAACTCCGCCTCCCAGGGATCGGGCAGGTCAGCGGGGTCCACACCACCGACGACCAGCCCCGCGAGCTGCCCAGCCACCGCGGCGGCCACGATCCCGGCGGTATCCCGGCCTGGTGTGCTCGGGAGCGTCACCCCCCAGGCAGCCTCGACGTCCGCGCGGGCCACCGGGTCGATGACCGACCTGCCGCCAGGCAGCAGGGTCGGCACCGCGCCAGCCTCCAGGGCACCCCGCTCACCAGCCCGCCGGGGGATCCAGGCAATCCGGGCACCGGTAGCGGCAGCCAGCCGGCTCACCGCGGAGTACAGCCCGGGCACCTCGGCGGCACGCTCACCGACCAGGATCACCGCACCCGGTTGAGTCAACGCCTCCCGCGCGGGGCCTTCCAGGACGTCCAACACCGCTGGTTCACCGCCGGGCACCACCCGCAGCAGGGTGCCGTGGGTCCGGCGCACTGCGGGGGTGGTGAACTGCCCGATGTGGAATACCGGCATTGCGCGGTCCCGGGCGGCGCGGCGCAGCCGGAGGTAGACGATCGGCGACTCCTCCTCCGGCTCGAAGGCCACGCAGAGCACCGCGGGGGCGCTGCTGATGTCGTTGTAGGTCACCCCGCCGTTGTCCGGGGCAATGCCGACCACATGCGCGGCGAGGAAGTCCAGTTCCTCAGCGCTGTGGGCGCGCGCCCGGAAGTCGATGTCGTTGGTGGACAGCGCGACCCGGGCGAACTTGGCATAGGCGAAGGCGTCCTCGACAGTCAGCCGGCCACCGGCGAGCACCCCGACGCCGCTATCCCTGCACTCCAGCAACCCCGTGGCGGCCGCCTGCAACGCCTCGGTCCAGGACGCCGGCTGCAGCGCACCGAGACCGTCCCGGACCAGCGGCCGGGTGATCCGGTCTTCGGCGCTGGCATAGGCGAAGGCGAAGCGGCCCTTGTCGCAGTTCCACTCCTCGTTGACCTCGGGGTCGATCCCGGCGAGCCGGCGTGTCACCATGCCCCGCCGCGAGTCGGTGCGCTGCGCGCAGCCCGAGGCGCAGTGCTCGCACACCCCGCGGGTGGAGACCAGGTCGAAGGGCCGGGACCGGAACCGGTAGGCAGCGCTGGTCAGCGCGCCGACCGGGCAGATCTGGATCGTGTTGCCGGAGAAGTAGGACTGGAAGGGCTTGTCGGCCGCCACTGCGACCTGCTGATCGGAGCCGCGTTCGAACATCTCGATGAACTCGTCCCCGGCGATCTGCTCGGAGAAGCGGGTGCAGCGCTGGCAGAGCACGCAGCGCTCCCGGTCGAGCAGCACCTCGGTGGAGATCGGGATCGGTTTGGCGAAAGTGCGCTTGGTCTCGATGAACCGGGAGTCCGCCCGGCCGTTGGACATTGCCTGGTTCTGCAGCGGGCACTCGCCGCCCTTGTCGCAGATCGGGCAGTCCAGCGGATGGTTGATCAGCAGCAGCTCCATCATGCCCTGCTGCGCCTTGTCAGCCACCTCCGAGGTGTGCTGGGTCTTGACGACCATGCCGCCGGCCACCGCGATGGTGCAGCTGGCCTGGGGCTTGGGCATCGGGCGCCCGCCCATCTCCACCTCGACCAGACACTGCCGGCAGGCTCCCGCCGGCTCCAGCAGCGGATGGTCGCAGAAGCGCGGGACGATGATGCCCAGCCGCTCGCAGGTCCGGATCACCAGCTCACCCTTGGGGGCGTCGACCTCGCGACCGTCGATGGTCAGCCTGACGTACCCCTCCGGCACTGCGCGATCGGCGGCCTGCTGTGCCAGCGTCATCGGTGCAATCCTGCCAGCTTGCCCTGCGGGCTACCTGGCTGACCCGACCGGCCGACCGCGGGCTGCTTGGCGCACAGGTCCAGGAACTCCTGCCGGAAATACTTGATCGCGCTGGTGATGGGGCTGACGGCCCCGTCTCCCAGGGCGCAGAACGACCGGCCCAGGATGTTGTCACAGACGTCCAGCATGGTTTCCACATCCGACGGGGTGCCTTCGTGGCGGAGCATCCGCTCGAGGATCTGGAGCAGCCAGTACGTCCCCTCCCGGCACGGGGTGCACTTGCCGCAGGACTCGTGCTTGTAGAACTCCGTCCACTTCATCACGGCCCACGGCACGCTTACGGTGTTGTTGAAGACCATGATCGCGGTGGTACCCAGCATCGAGCCCGCCGCGGCAGCGCCCTCGAAGTCCAGCGGCACGTCCAGATGCTCTGCGGTGAGCAGCGGGGTGGACGATCCCCCTGGTGTCCAGAACTTCAGCGGGCCGCCCTTCATCCCGCCGGCCATGTCCAGCAGTTCGCGCAGCGTGATACCCAGCGGGGCCTCGTACTGGCCCGGCCGCTTCACGTGCCCGGAGATCGAGTAGATCTTGGGACCGGGCGAGCGTTCGGTGCCCATCTCGCGGAACCAGTCCGACCCGCCGTTGACGATGTAGGGCACCGACGCGATCGTCTCAACGTTGTTCACTACCGTCGGTGCCGCGTAGAGCCCGGCGGTGGCCGGGAACGGCGGCTTAAGCCGCGGTTGGCCGCGCCGGCCCTCCAGCGAGTCCAGCAGTGCGGTCTCCTCGCCGCAGATATAGGCACCCGCACCGGCATGAAGGATGATGTCGAGGTCGAATCCGCTGCCGAGGATGTCCTTGCCCAGATATCCGGCCTGGTAGGCCTCCGCCACGGCTTGGTGCAACCGCCGGAAGCAGTGCAGCATCTCGCCGCGGACATAGATGAAGCACTGGTGGGCGCGGATCGCGTAGCTGGTGATGATGCAGCCTTCGATCAGCGAATGCGGGTCGGCCATCATCAACGGGATGTCCTTGCAAGTGCCTGGCTCGCCCTCGTCCGCGTTGATCACCAGGTACTTCGGCTTGGCTGCGGCTCCGCTGGCCGGCTCGCCCTCCTTGGGTTGCGGGATGAAGCTCCACTTCAGGCCGGTGGGAAAGCCGGCACCACCACGCCCCCGCAGGCCAGAGTCTTTGATCAGCTGGATCAGCTGGTCAGGATGCGCCGCCAGCGCGGTGCGGACCGCCGTGTACCCCTCCAGCTGGGTGTAGGTGTCGAAGGTCCAGGACTTGGGCGACAGCCACCGCCGGGTCAGCACCGGGGTGAGCGTCCGCTCGACCACGGCTTCCCCTCCCGTGCCGGCCGCACCGGGGCTGGTCACTTCTTCTCCGCGTCAGCCGGTAGCGAGGCCTGGTCCGGCATTGATGGGGCCTGCCAGCCCTTGTCCTCCGCGAGCCGGTTGCCGGCCAGCGTCTCAGGCGCCGCCGACGGGGCGTCCACCGCGGCCCGCAGCTCCGCCGCCTCGCCGAAAAAGCCTGCCAGCTGCAGCTCCGCGGTCCGCCAGTCGGTCAGTGGCGCGCCGCGGGTAGGGGCTGGCCGATCCCCGCGGCGCAGCGCGTCCACCAACTCCACGGCCGACTCAGGGGTCTGGGTGTCGTAGAACTCGTAGTTCACCTGCAGCACTGGGGCCAGGTCGCAGGCGGCCAGGCATTCGGCGTGCTCGAGGGTGACTGAACCCTTCGTACCCGGCCGGCCAGCGGTCTCATCATGGCCGACCCCGAGCCGCTTGCGCAGCCGGGCGTAGATGTCGTCGCCGCCCAGCGCCGCGCACAGCGTGTTGGTGCACACGCTGACCAGGTGCTCACCGCCGGGTTGGCGCTTGTACATGGTGTAGAAGGTCACCACTGCACTCACTTCGGCGGTGGTGATTCCCAGCTGCTCGGCGCAGAACGCGATGCCCTCCTGGCTGACGTACCCCTGCACG
>DATDHI010000442.1:0-2369 GCA_036521655.1 Pseudonocardiaceae bacterium
CTCTCGTGGCGGGTCTGCGCCGTGACCTAGACGCGGTCACCAACGGGCTGAGCCTGGACTACAGCTCCGGGCAGGTCGAAGGCAACGTCAACCGAATCAAGATGATCAAACGACAGATGTTCGGTCGCGCGAAGTTCGATCTGCTGCGCAAACGGGTCCTGGCCCGCTAAGTCGAGCAACTGTCCCAGCCAAGTGGGGTGTTTGGCCACGATCGTTACCGTGGGCACTCCGCACCGTGGGGCCGGGTGCCCACGGTAAGCAACAAAGGGGTCCGCGATGGTGGATGTCGCTGAGCTAGAAGATGAGCTCGCGCGGGTGCTGTCAGCCTCTCCGCGTGATGCCGTCGCAGATGCTGAGGTACTCGAACGTGCGGTGGCCGCCTGCCGGGCCGATCCCGAGGCGAGAGATTGGTTCGATCTGCCCGGATTGCTCGATGAGCTCGCCGAGGTCTATCAGCAGCTGGGTCGGGTCGAGGATGCGCTGGCCGCCATGCAAGCGGCGATCGCCGCTGGCTATGCCGGTAGCCCCGACCCGCGGTGCCGGCTAGCGGAAATCATGCTGCGCGCCGCACGCACCGAACCCGCCGCGCAGGTGTACGCCCAAGTCAAAGCCGACACCCCGGATGATGTGTGGCTCTACAACAGCGCCGGGTGCGAATACGCCGCCGCTGGTGATCCCCAGCAAGCGCTGGACTGGTTCACCGAAGGTCTGCAGCTAGCCCTGGACACCGGCGACCCCGAAAACCTGGTCGCCCAGCTGCAGGCACTGCGCCGTGAGCAGCTCAACGAGTTAGGTCACCAGCTCGACGAGCTCGATGCCCGCGCCGAAACGTTCCTCACCGAGCGTCGCAGCCAGCCCCCAGGCCGCTCACTGCCCGGACTACCTGCCGCGCTGGACACCCTGGACACAGGCGACAGCTCGGCGCTGGCCCCGACCACCGCTGCGCCATCCGCCGATCGATCACCGACCGGTGCACCGCCTCGGTTCACGCTGGCGGTCAGCTGGTTTCCAGCCGATCAGCTCGACTAGGCCCTGCGCACCTGGCCCGACCTGTCCCACGACTGGGACAGCACCGACTACCGCGACTACACCCACCGCCTCGAACGCCACCTCCACACCATGACCACTGCCGACCCCGCCGCCCTCTGGATCACCCCAATCCAGATCGACGCGTTTCAACGCTGGTGCCACAGCACCGGCCATGACCCGGCCACCACCAGCGCCCGCGCCAGCTACGCCGCCGAGCGCGCCCGCATCGCCGCGCCCGAACTCATCAACTGGCCACCAGCACGCAACGCGCCCTGCTGGTGCGGCACCGGCCGCAAATACAAAAAATGCTGCGGACATCCCAACGTGGTCCAAGCAGCGACCTGACCACTCGACCGAGCAGAACAAGATCAACCGTGGTCTTCACGAAAAGTGCGACAGAGCCCGTTCTACCATCGCTCCACAGCGCCACGAAATTGAGAGTGCCCCGCGAGCGCTCTCCGGGCCCTTACGGTGCGGGCAGCTCCTCGATCTCCACATCCGGGTCGATCGCCCGCAGTGGGCCGGGCTCCGCGGTCAGAATGGCCAACCCACGTGTGATCGCCACGTCCACCGCATGTGCGGCCGCCAGATCGAAGCGTCCCGCCTGATGCGCGGGATGGGTGCGCACGCCAGCCCGGCCGGCCACGAACGCGTCGAGGTCCTCGACGACGACCGCGGGGGCGTCCAGGAACAGCTCCAGCAGCGCCCGCGCCTGCGGCGGGACAGCGGCCCAGGCCTGCAGCAGAGCGGTCGAGGGAGTCGGGAAGGTCATCCCCAGTTCGACGGCGGCCACCAGGAACGCCCGACCGTACACGGAGCGGTCGGTGGCGATATCAACGATGGCGGAAGAGGTCAGGACCCTGCCGCTCACGACGCCTGCGGATGCTGGTCGATCCGCTCACCAAGCAGAGCACGGCGGGCGTAGGCCAGCGCCTCGGGATCGACGTCCCCAGCCGCGGCATACCAGCGAGCCAGCCACTGCTCGCGGACCATCCGGGCATCCAGGGCACCCTCGACATACTCCGACACACTGGACGCGCCAGCGCGTTCGGCGGCGGCCTTGAGCTCCGCAGCGACGTCGGGATCCAGGCTTACCGTGATCCGTTCCTTCTTGCCGCTCATACGCTAAGGCTACAGCGCGCATACGCTGCTGAGAAACGTGGTGCCTTGCAACCGAAGGGTGAACCGGGGCAGTGAGTAAGATCTTGCACGTCGGTTGATCCCCGCGTAGCCGACAGCGCCGAACGCGATCATCGCTCGGCGAGAGGGACGTATTGCATCAGCGACTGCCAGCTGGGGCAACTAGCTTCAATGCTCCCGTCAGCGCGTTCGTAGATCCA
>DATDHI010000443.1:0-16040 GCA_036521655.1 Pseudonocardiaceae bacterium
GCTGGTTCGAACGCGGCGACGGCTTCGAGGTCTACTCGACGCTGCTCGGGCAGCTGGCCCCGCTGGCC
The DNA here is from genome assembly GCA_036521655.1 of Pseudonocardiaceae bacterium. Classification (GTDB taxonomy): domain Bacteria; phylum Actinomycetota; class Actinomycetes; order Mycobacteriales; family Pseudonocardiaceae. Next base: position 69 of record DATDHI010000443.1, read on the forward strand.
CGCCGGAGCAGCGATCGGGCCCTGGTCATGCGCAATCCCCTGCACGGCATGGAGACGATGCCGGGCGGGCCGGGTCTGATCGGGGTCGTGGTGGCACTGGTCGGCACGACGGCCTACGACGGTCTGTCCCGCACCTCCTGGTGGCAGCGCACGGTGCCCACCGGGATCCTGACCGCCACCATCGGGCTGGCCAGCTCGATGCTGCTGATCGCGCTGGTGTTCCTGCTCGGCACCTGGAGCCTGGTGACGCCGGCCGCGCGACCCGCCGCTTTCGCCCACATCCTGGTACCGATCGCCGCCGGATATGCCATCGCGCACTACTTCTCGCTGCTGGCCTTCGACGGCCAGCTGACGGTGATCCTGGCCAGCGACCCGTTCGCCACCGGCGCCGACCTGCTCGGCACCGCGCGGCGCACCATCGACTACACCGTCATCAGCACCACCACCATCGCAACGGTCCAGGTGACCGCCATCGTGCTCGGGCACCTGGTCGCGGCCGTCGGCGCGCACGACCGGGCGGTACGGCTGCTTCCCAGCGGGATCGCGGTACGCACCCAGTACCCGCTGCTCGCTGCGATGATCGCGCTCACCATGGGCGCGGTCGGCCTGATCTTCGCCCCCTGAACGGACTCAGCCGGTGATGTTTCTTGAGTTCCGTCCGGCAGCCCTCGGTACCCGTGAGTGGCGATGCGACCTATGGCCCGCATCGCCACTCACGGGGCCGCCAGGCCACACTGGGCGGCGTGAACCGGCCGTCCCCGCGGCAGCTTCCGGACGCGTCCCGCGCCCGGCGGCGGCTGTCGTCCCAGGCCAGGCGGGGTGAGCTGCTCGACGCGGCGCTGAGGGAGTTCAGCAGCCGGGGTTACTACCTCACCCAGATGGAACATGTCGCGGCCACCGCCGGGGTGAGCAAGGCGCTGGTGTATCAGCATTTCCCGAGCAAGGAGGAGCTTTTCGCGGCGGTCACCGAGCAGGTCGTGGAGGGCTTCATGGGGCGGCTGCCCGAGGTGTTGGGCAAGGCCGGTGACGCGCTCGGCGCCTGGCGCGGCGTGGTCCGGCTGCTCTGCGACGCGGTGACCGAGCGTCCGGAGGCGTGGGCGCTGGTCGCGCGGCACCTGGACAACCCCGGGCTCGGCGCGCCGTTGCGCGAGCTGCGGGAGCAGGTCATCGAGGTGTTCGCGGCCGTCCTGGCCAGCTATTACGCCCCCGTGCCGGGGATTGTGGTGCCCTCTGACGAGGAGGTCTTGGAGCAAGCACGGCTGACCGTCCCGTTGCTTGTTGGTGCGCTGCAGGGGCTGATGTCCTGGTGGCTGGACCACCCGGAGGTGCCGCGAGCGAAGGTGGAGGGGCGCGCGGTGGACGTTGGGTGGCTGGGTCTGGACAGGATCAGTCGGGGGGAGTGGCTCCCACTTGTTAGTGACTGACGAGTCAGTTATTTTGGCGTCATCCGCTCGTCGAGGAGGTCACCGATGTCCATGACCAGCGCTGTTGACGCGACGACAAGCCAAATCCCCGGCCGCGAGGAGACCGCGCAGCGGCTGCTGCGGACCTCCGCCAAACATTCCCACGACCCGGCCGTCGAGATCGACTGGGACGCCCCGCTCGCACCGGACCGCTACTTCATCGCCCCGCACCGCAGCTCCCTGTACGGCACCGCACTGTGGGAGAGGATGAGTGAGGAGCAGCGGATCGAGCTGACCAAGCACGAGGTGGCCAGCTTGTACAGCATCGGTATCTGGTTCGAGACGATTCTCATGCAGATGCTCGTGCGGCACCTCTACGACCGCCCCAAGGGCAGCGCCCACGTCCGGTACGCGTGGACCGAGATCGCCGACGAGTGCCGGCACTCGGTGATGTTCTCCCGCGCGGCGGAGAAGTTCGGCGCCCCGGAGTATGGGCCTCGCTGGGTCGTGCACCACCTCGGACGGTTGCTCAAGACGTTCTCCACCGGCACTGTGACCTTCGGCGCGGCGATTTACGTCGAAGAGATCCTCGACGTGTTGCAGCGCGAGCAGATGGCTGACCAGTCGCTACAGCCGATGGTCCAGCAGGTGTCGCGGATCCATGTCATCGAGGAGGCCCGCCATATCCACTACGCCCGGGAGGAGACGCACCGGCAGTGGCCCCGGCTGGGCTGGATGGGCCGGGCGTACAGCCGCTTCATCCTCGCCATGGGGGTCTACTTCGCCACCACCAGGCTGATTGACCCGAAGGTGTACGCGGCCGCCGGTCTGGACGTCGACGAGGCCGTTGCAGCGGCGGCCGCGAACCCGCACTGGCGGCAGACCAAACAGTTCGCTGCCCGCAAGGTCGTCAAGTTCCTCGACGAGGTCGGGCTCATCGCCGGGCCGGGAAAACTGCTCTGGCGCCGGGCCGGAGTGCTATAGCGCCCGGGGTCCCGCCTTGGTCTGGATGCTACGGCGTCTCCGCACGTCCGGCGCCGTGCGCAGGCCAAGCCCCGGGTCAGGGGTTTGCCCGGGAGAAGGGGGTGGTGGGGCGGGCGAGTTGCCGGTCGTCGAGGAAAATGTCGACCCGCTCGTTGTAGAAGGCGATCAGGCCGGCGATGGGTAGCAACTCGCGGGTGGGGAAACTGTAGGTCCACGCGAGGTCGCTGGATACCGTGTCGCCAACCCGAACTGACCAGTAGCCACTGGTCGTACCCTTGTAGGGGCACTCGGTAACGGTGTCGGTGGGGAGCAGATGGTCGAAGTTCACCTCTGTCCGGTTGAGGTAGTACCGGGTGGGCAACCCCGTTTCGAAGACCATGACCGGCGACGACGACTCGGCCAGGACGACCCCGTCGAGTTCGATACGCACTGTGCGGGTCGAGCGCAGCGCGTCTACTCGAGCGTAGGGGTTGCGCGGGTGGACGAAGACCCGCTCGTCCTCTTCGAACCAGACATCAAGCGCGGCCCACTTGAAGTGAATCGTGTCGCTCAGACCGTCGACGGGGGACTCCGGGAGGTACTTCGCGGCGTGCGGCCGATGGACGTCACCGACGTGGAGCGCGTGCAACTCGGCCGGGCCGGATCTGGTCTGCTGCCCGGCATCTTCGCGAACCAGCAGGTCACGCCGCACGTCGACGATCGGGATGTAGTACTGGGGATAGTAGGGCACTTCCCACACGTACAGCGCCCGGGTGGTGTCGAGCACCTTCTCCCCAGCCAGGAAAGCTCGGATCCGGCGGGCGACCGGTTCGACATGGCCGACCGCGGCGATCACCGCGGGATAACGGGCCGAATCGAGCACGTCCGGATCTGTCGAAGACATAGGCCGATCCTACGGACACCCACCCGCCGGTGCCCTCGCCTGATCGCTGCCTACGCCGTCGATCGTCGGCCACGCGGACCTCCCTTCGCCAACGTCACGCGCGGCCGCTGTCTGGAGGGGTGCGCGGCGCTGATCCGGTCAGGTCGCCGTGCGGAGGCGCTGCAGAGCTACGAGCGGGCCCGCTCGATCCTCGACACCGAACTCGGCGTGGAGCCATCCGAGTAGTTGCAGCAGCTCCAGCAGAAGCTCGTGAGTGCGTAACAGTGTCATAGCACTGTTACGCAGTCACGAGCGAGGGGTGAGGTCGGCGCGCGCCAGTGCGCGGAGTAGCCCGGGAGTAAGCCGTGAGGCCAGCAGGCCGATTTTGGCTTCGGGGGTGATCGGGGCGATCGCGGCGTTGCGCTCGACCGCCCGGAGGATCTCCTTCGCGGCCCGCTCTGCGGTGAAGTTGCGGCGCCGGTAGAGAGCGGTAGCGCGCTGCTGGGCGGTGCGCTCTTTGGCGGCGTCCAGGCCGACGAACCGGGCGGCGCTGGTGATGTTGGTGTGCACGAAACCCGGGCAGACCGCCACCACGCCCACGCCATGCTCGGCCAACTCGCCGCGCAGGCACTGGCTCAGTGCCAGCACTGCGGCCTTCGTCGCGGTGTACGCCGGGAGCGCCCGCGACGGCAGGTACGCGGCGGCGGAGGCGACGTTGACGATGGTGCCGCCCTCACCACCGGCGACCATCAGCCCGCCCAACACCCGGCAGCCGTGGATGACGCCCCACAGGTTGACGTCGATGACGCGTTGCCAGTCGGCCACCGTGGTGTCAAGGAACGGTCCTGCCAGGGCGATGCCGGCGTTGTTGATCACGATGTCGGGCAGGCCGTGCTCGTCGTGCATCGACTTGGCGAACCGCTCGACGGCGTCGCCGTCTGACACGTCCACGGTGTAGGCGTGCGCACCGGCGCCGAGCAGCCTGGCCAGCACGGCGGTGCGCTCCGCTGACTGCTGGTCGATGTCGAGAAGCACCACCTCGGCGCCGCGCGCGGCGAACTCCAGCGCGCAGGCCCGGCCGATGCCGCTGCCCGCACCGGTGATCGTTACGAGGCTGCCCTGGAAGCGCTCGGATCGGGGCAGCCGGGCACGGCGCAGTGGCCGGGCTTCCGGTCCACCCAGGGCATGCTCGATCAGCTCGCCGGCGCAGCGCGCCACGGTCTGCGGCTGGGTGCGCGGCAGCCAGTGCCCGCCGGGCAGCACCCGCACCGCGAGGTCGGGCGCCCACTGGCTGATGTCGGTCTGCAGGGCTACCGAGACGAACGGATCCCGTAGCGGTGCGAGGACTTGCACCGGAATGTCGGTGCGTCGGGCGCCGGGTGATCCCAGCCGGGGCAGCATATTCGCCCGGTACAGCGCCACCCCGCGCACCGCGTCGGACACCGTGGGTTCGCTGGGGTGTCCCATCAGCGCCAGCGCGCGCTGGGGGAGCCCGGTGCGCCAGCCCAGTTCCGGCAGCAGCGGCAGCTGGAAGAACCCGATGTACCCCGACGACACCGACTGGGTGATCAGCTCGCGGAGCCCGCGCGGGGTCGGCCGGCGCAGCCGGGACCGGAACCAGTGGCCCGCGTGGTCCAGGCACGGCCCGGAGATCGACGTGAAGGAGGCGATCCGGTCGCGCAGCCGTTGCCCGGTCACGGCATGCCAGGCCTGGATCGCGCCCCAGTCGTGGGCGAGCAGATGCACCGGACGATCCGGGCTGACCGCCTCAACCACCATGGTGAGATCGGCGGCAAGCTGCTCGAGCCGGTAGGCCTGGCGGCCATGCGGTTGTCCGGACTCACCGGCGCCGCGCACGTCGTAGCTCACCACGTGGTAGCGCTGCGCCAGCTCGGCCACCACCCCCGCCCACACCGTGTGATCGTCGGGGTAGCCGTGCACGCAGATCACCGTCGGCGCACCGCGGCGCCCGTCCTCATAGACCCGCAGCGGCACGCCGTCTGAGGCGGTCACAGTGCTGGTCATGATGCGGCCGCCGTGGCCTGCCAGCGGCGCACGTGCGGGAGATCGTCATCCAGCCAGAACGCGTCACCGCTGCCGGTGACCACCATGATCTCCTCGAACTTGACCCCGACGTCACGGAATCCGATGTGCGGCTCGACCGCCCACAATCCGGGGGTGGCCGGGTGGTTGGAGATCTCGCCATCGGCCCACAGCGGCGAGCGGTGGTGCATCCGCTCCACGATCAGGTCACCGACCAGGGTCTGTAACGTGCGAATGCCGAACCCGGCCACGACGAACCTGGGCAGCCGCGAGTGCACCTTGCTGACCTGGTGCGCGATGACCCGCCCGGGGTAGACCCGGTGCCGGTTGTCGTACCCCTGCCTGGTGATCAGCGCGTCGACGTCGGTGTAGATCTGCTTGAGTGGCACGCGCTCACGCACCCGCTCGACGATGAGGCTCCGGTACTCCGCCAGGTCATCCATCAGCTGCTCGTAGATCGGGTTGGTGCCCAGGCAGCCGGCGTAGCCGATGTCGGCCACATACCCGTCGCGCACCGGCGCGCAGTCGAGGATGAACGGCATGTGCTCCGCGAGCCTGCGGTTGGTCGGGAAGAACTGCAGCGGGACTTTGAATCCCCGGAACGCCGTGCGATCACCGAACCAGGCGAACGGGGTGTGGAACCAGTCCTGCACGCCACGTTCGGTCAGGTACTCGCGCAGCCGGCGCGCAGCCTGCTTCTCGGTCACCCCCGGCTCCAGTGTCGCTGCGACGGACTGCGCTGCGGCGTAGGCCAGCTGCTGCACCTCGCGGAATCCCTGCAGCTCCGCTGGATCCGTTATGCGCTCGCCTGCCACGGTCGCCTCCCGAGCCCGAGTTCCTACCATCTCGTAGGAATTTCCTACGCCATGGTAGATTTGTCAAGTGGAGAGTCCGAAGCTGGCGCGGCCCAGCCGCGTCCCACGGGCTCGGGCCGCCCATCTCGGCCCCGACCGCAGGCGGCCGCTGATCCTCGACGCGGCGTTGGAGGTCTACGTCGAGCGCGGCTATCGCGATACGTCGATGCAGGCGGTGGCCGACGCGGCGGGCGTGACGAAGCCGGTGGTGTACGAGTGTTACCCGAATAAGGACGCGTTGCTGCTCGCGCTGCTGGACCGCGAGGAGCGTCGCTTGCTGGACGCCATCGCCGGCTCGTTCCCGAGGAGTCTGACCTCTGCCAATGTCGAGGCCATGCTGGCAGCCGGGCTCACGGCCTTTCTCACTGGAGCGGACCAGGCGACGAACTCCTGGCGGGTCGTCTTCGACTCCCGGCACGGCTCCAACGCAGTGGTCGCAGCCCGGGTTCGACGCGCCCGGGACATGCTGGCAGGGCAGTTATGTGAGCTGGTGCGCAACTATATGGTGTCGGCCGGGCGGGACGACGTCGACCGTAAGGCCCCCGTCGTCGCCGAGCTGATCGCAACGGTGGCCGAATCCTGCGCCCGGATGCTGGTGCTCGAGCACTACCCGTGGACCGCCGCCGAACTCGCGACCTACGTATCCGGCATCCTCACCCGCGGCCTCCAGGTACGATGACCAGCCGTAGTCGGGGTCGAAGGTGGCAAAGGGCGGCCACGATGTGGTCCAGAGTCGGCGCTGCCCGGATTGGCGGCAGCAGTGGGCGCCCCGTAAGAACAGCGTGGCGATTGGTCAGCCATCAGATGTATTCAGTGTCGTGCGGGTCGTCTGGGGTTGCTGAGCCCGGAGCAGTTCGGCCAGGCCTGCGATCCTGCGCAATGGTGCGAGATCAAGCGCTGGCAGTGGGTCGGAACCGAGCAAGGTCGTCACCGCAGCGTCGATTGCGGTGTGCAGGGGCGAGTCCTCGAGGACCTCGTCGTGCAGGAGTCGACCTGCGCGTTCGACGGTAATCCGGTGGTGGTTGCGGTCCAGTTGCCAACCATCGGGCGCGGTAACCGGGTCCAGGTGCGCGGTGAACCGGGTCTGGCCGGCGTGCACGGTGATATGCCGATGCCTGTCGTCGGCTGGCCGGCGCCCACGTCGCCATTGGCCTGGTTCACAGGGAGCCGTTCGGGGTGTGCTGCTCAGGGGCATGGTGGAGCCGGTGATGCTGGTGGATAGCTCGATACGCAGGCGCCGGTCATCGGTGGTGATGGTGTCGCGTTCGGTGAGGGCGGAGACGAACAGCCGAGGGTCATACGTTGCCCACAGTTCGGCCCGCTCGGGATTGGAGGCCATGTAGGAGGCCATGGTCGGTGCGGGCAGGAGTTGACGCAGGACCGCGAGCATGTGGAGCCATTCGTAGCCGAGCACCCCGTAGGCGCGATCGATGAATCGGCCACTGCTAATGTCGCTGGTGCGGTCCTTGCTGAAGGTGATCGCGATGACCTCGACAGGATGATCCGGCTCGTAGTGGGCTATGAGGTCATTCAATACTGGCAGGGTTGTGGCATGTGTGTACTGGTCAGCCAGGATGATGCGCGCATTGCGATGGCTGGCGAGCAGTGCGGCCAGCACGTCGATCTCATGGCCTTGGCAGGCGGGTTTCTCCAGCAGCACGCGGGCCTGCGGGTTGCGAGTGAGGATTGACCGCAGCACCGGAAGGTGCTCGGCGGTGGGACAGCACACGGACCACAATCGGATGTGGCCGGCGATCGTGTCGGGGAGTTCGGCGACGCCGTGCGGGAAGCTCTGGTGTGCCGTTGGCAGGTCTTGGTATTTCGGGTCGAGGATTGTCAGCGCGGCGCCGTGATCGGCGAGGATCATGGAGTGCATGCGGCCCGCGACCCCGTAGCCGACCACGCAGGCCCGCAGCGCGGGTTCAGCCTGGGTCGGATGGCTGACGACGGTGGACACTGCGTGGGGCGTGGTCCGTCCGAGGCCTGGTGTAGTGAGGGCCAGGTAGGTGTCGTAGTAGACGTCGAACAGCCCGGACGCGGCGATGATCTCGTCGACGAGGTCGGCGTGGACTCCTGGCTCGAGTTGGTCGATGCGGCGACACAGTTCCGTGGCGGCGATGAGGGTGCCCGCTCGGTAAGCGTCGTAGCCCTGGTTGGGGATGGCATCGGCTTCGTAGAGGTTCAAGGACCGGCCGTCTCCCAGCAGCACTGCGCTGCGCCCGGTGGGGAAGTGGTAGCGCCGTCCCACACCGGGGATATTCGTGACCGTCGCGGCGTGACGGGGTTCAGCGAGGAGGCTGAAGTCCTTGGTCGCGAAGGGTGCGAGTAGAACCCTGTCGGGCAGCGCTGCCAGATCCGCTTCGGTGAGCGCGTCCTCGCCGGTGGTGCCGACCACGACGAACGGGCGGATGGCGCGCAGTGCGTCACCGACGTGGCGGTAGGTGGGATACCCGGATTCAGCGGCACCGATCAACGCGAGTGAGTCGGTATCCATGACGCTGACCTGGCAGCCCGAGGCGCGCAGCGCGGCGGCCAGTCGTGATCCCAACGCACCGAATCCGATCATCAGGACGGGTCGACCGATGACTTTGTGGGCGGGCAGGAGTTGACGCAACCGCCGCAGGCAGGAATCGGCGATCTCGGGGTAGCCAAGGCGGGTCTTGAGCTGGGATCTGGCCAGGTTGAACACGGGGATACCGAGCGGCCCGGCGGCGGCGATGCGTTGAGTCCCGAAACGGTCAACTCCAGCGCGCCGTCGACCCGTCGCGGCGCGTCCACGCGGCCGTAGCCTTGGGCGAGTAGTCCGCCATCGTCGATGACGAGGACCTTGCGGCCCGCGGCGTGGGCGGTGTCAATGAATGCGTTGACTCCGGCGATGCCCTGGGCCAGGTCGAGGGCATGGTCCTGGGGCGCGTTGATGGTGGTGTTATCGAGCAGTCCGCTGGCGAACCCGTGTGCGAGCAGCGTGGCGTGCACGCGATCCCGGTTGCGGGTCTGGTCGCCTTTGGTCAGCGCGTAAACCCACTCGGCGGGGATGCCCGCACGGTGAGCAGCGAGCAGCAACCCGACCGTGTTCTCCACGTAGTGGTCACGGAAGATCAACGCCCACTCTGTCCACACGGGATCGGGCGTCGAGTATCGGGCGAGCAGGGGCATGGACGCGGTGATCCTGGCGAGTTCGGCGGGACTGTAGCGGCGGGCGCATGTGCTCAGCCGGGCTGTGCGGTGAATATCGGCGTTGGTCATCGTAGGCCCCCGGGATCACAGCTGGGTGGTCAGCGACGTGGCGCTGCTGCGAGTTCGGCGAGTAGCTCGTCGGTGTCGGCGAGGTGTTCGAGCAGGGTGGCGGCGGCGCGGTGGCGCAGTAACCAGAATTCATCGAGGTCGTGGGGGAACAGTCCCGGCTTGAGGTAGTGCTGTTTGACCCCGTACAGGCTGCCCAGAAGCTGCAGGAGGGCAACGCGGGCGCAGGCCTGGATGTCGATGGCCGGCACCGTCGGATTCGTCTGCAGGTAGCCGCGGATGAGGGTCGCGGCGGCCTTGGGCCAGGTGTTGTCACGGGTGACGGTGTTGGGGTAGAACGCCATCCTGCCGAGGTCGTAGGCGATGAGGAACGGATCCGACGGCCGGAAGTCGATCACGGCGGTGAGCTCGTCACCGTCGAACAGGATATTCACCGGGCTGTAGTCCCCGTGCAGGACCTGCGCGGTGAGTTCCGGCAGTTCGGACATCAGCGAGGTGATGTGCGGCAGCATGGTTCGGCGCTCGGTGAGGGTCTGTTCGGCAGTTCTGTCGAACTCGTCGGTCGTGCCGTGGGTCTTTCGGTCGGCGATGATGGCCAGCAAGCGATCGATGGTGGCAGCGAGCCCCATGGGGTCCATGTTGCGCCAGGACACCACCTGCGGAGCGGGCCCCGAACTGGAAGGCAGCGCAGCGAAACCCGCGTGGATCCGGCCGAGCGCGGCGCCAGCGGAGTGATGTTGTGCGACGGTGAGCCCATCGGTGATGGTGCGTCCCGCGACCACTCCCACACCGAGATCGCCGGCTCGCGGGTGCTGATCGGCTGACCGGCGACGGTGGGTATAACTGCGGCGACCGGAACGCCGTTGCGGCCGGCCAGCTCGGACAGGGCAACGGCTTCCCGCTCGGCGGGAAGATCCGCGTCGAGGGGGTAGCACTTGACGAACACGTCCCGGTCGCCGCTGGAGACCCGGTAGTTGACGGTGCCCTGACCGATCGGTAGCCGGCTCAGCCGCTTCGGGCTGAGCCCGTACTCGGCCACCAACACGGCGGCCACCTTCTCGACATCGGCGTTAAGGACACCAGTGGTGGATGCGGACACGAGACTCCGAACTCTCGACAACGGTGGCAACGGGCACGGTCGACAGTCGTTTCACGGTACCCACTCCTCCCGACGGTCAGCCGCTCAGTTTCCCGGCGACGAGGTGGTACATACGGGTGATCTGCCGCCACCGGTCGTCACCGTCAGGGGCGCCTCGCTCATCACGAGAATCCTGGCCGGCGCGGAACTGGGCAGCCAAGTCCGTTTCGGCTGCACCGAATGCAGGCCCGATCTCGCCTAACTCAGCAAGCCACCGGGGATGATCCTGGGTCATCTCGATGATGGCGGGCAGGCGGGGCGCGATCACCGGAACCCGGAAACACACCGCGGTTCCCACCGAGCTGGGGTGCAGTACCTCGGAGAAGAACGCGAATTTCCCATCGCTGCGGTACGGGCAGACCGCGGCGTGCGTGGCGGCGTAAAGATGCGCTGTTTGTCCGGGAGCAACGTGCCGCAAGTGCAGCAACACGCGTCCACCGGCCGTGGCGGCCAGATGAGTCAGCTCGGTAGCCGTTCGCGGGTCTGGGCAGGTTCCGGCGATCGTCAGGTGGGCGGTTCGGGTGTGGGTGAGGAACGCGGCCAACGTGGCGGGCACCTCCTTGTAGGCGGTGAGATGCCCCAAGAACAGGATGCTGATAGGTGTGGACCGCATCATCGCCACCACAGCCGCCACCTCGGCGTCGGCACGCTCATCGGGTGAGCCAAGTCCGGCCCACCCGGCGACGGTGATCTCGGCGTTGGTGCGGTCGCCCAGCGCGCGGGCATCGGCGGCGGTGTGGCAGAGGACCATCTCCGCGAGGGCGAGAACACCATCGGCAGCCGCCTGATCCGCCGTTCTCGATGCCGCACCGTCAATGGGCAGCACGTTGTGGACCGTCCACACCAGCCGCCACCCGCGAGCCCGCAGACCGGCCAGCCGGTCCAGCATCGACTGGGCAGCGTCCAGGGTCCGGGCCCCGGAAGCGTCGCGGTAGAGCCGCTTGAGCCGGTGCAGATTGATTATTCCCGGACCCATCGTGGACTCGAGGTCGTCGAGGGACTCCAGATCGGGACGAAACAACAGCCCCAGCATGGGTGGAGCGTGACGGTGCAACTGCGCGAAATACGGACTGGGCCATCGGGGATAGTCGGTGATCACGACCCAGCTCCGCCCACCAGTCCCCGCCGCTGCGGTCATGAGGCGTCTCTAGTGTGCTGCCACCAGCACACGGCGGCGTGATAGCGGGCCATGCAGCCAGCGGGGCTGCGGTCGGGGCCAGTCCATTCGAAGCCCACCTCCACCGCGCTGCCCGCAGCGGTAGCGGCGGCGAGCGTGTGATGACCGGTTCCCCCCAGGCCGCAACCGTTGTCGCACAGATGGACCACTGACGCTCGTGCTACCAGCTCGGCAACCACCAGCCCGTCGAGGGCGCCGAGGGTGCTCCATGCCTCGTGGACTTGGCCGCTGTCGATCAGCAGTCCCACACCCGCATGGTTGTCACATACCGTCCGCACGGCGATCAGAGCGCCTGGGGTGAACCAGCCGGGATCGTGAAGCTCGACTAGAACAGCCAGCCCGTGGCGCTTTTGCAAGTCAGGCAGCGTCACGGTGCCCGCGACTGCATCACGCGCAGGGTGTCGGGCGAGCAGGCGGACCGCGTGGGCGCCGAGAAGCGCGCTCGCCCTGCCCAATCGGTCCAGCTCCGTGCAGGCGTGCCGGTAGCTGGGGCTGGTGGGCTGGAAGTGGGTGATGTCGAGGTCCGCGGTGACCAGGGTGATCGGCACGCTGGCGCGAGCGTGCCGAGCCCAGCGGGACAGTGTCAGGTCGTCGCGACGGGCAAGGTCATAGCCACGAGGCCCGCCGCGTAGGTGCACGAACGGCACCTGATTCGCGGCGGCGAAGGTGAGGACCTCGGCGACGTCCAGTCCGCGGATTCCGATGCTGTACAAGCCGACCGGCGGCGTCATGACGTCCAGTCCAGGAGCAGCAGCGGCTCGTCGGGGCGATGTGGTCCGCTCAGCTGCGCGTACACCTCGTCGGCTCGGTGGCCGGGGACTCTGCGGCACCACGACTGCACCATGTCGCTATCCAGGTGGGAGGCGGCCCATGCCAGCACCGTGGTGAACAGGGCGCGGTAACTCGGGGGGTGGTAACCGGCCAGTTCGTGCATCCCCACCGTGCTCAGCCCACGGCGGTGCAGCTGGTCGGCGGGGAGCACGGTGCCGGGATCCGGGGTGCCCAGCAATCCGAGCAGCCCACCGGACGCCACTAGGTCCAGCGCGGTGTCCGCACGTCCGGTGCAGTCGATCACCACATCAGCGGTTTCCCCCGTGGCGGCCGGTGACACGCTGACACCGGGCAGATCGACCACCGCGGGCCGGGGGTGGCGGGTCACCACCTGCACCTCCGCCACGCCGAGACGGTGAAATTCCAGGACGCATCCCAGGGCGACCGGACCGCCACCCACCACGCACCCGGTCCGCGCGGTGTTCACGGTGTGGATGACCCGGGCCAGTCCCAGAGCGGCGATCAGCTGAAAACGCGCCAGGGCAACCAGTTCCAGCCCGATCCCGGACGGAATGCGCAAGGCCCGGGAATCGGTGCGCCGCACCGATGCCCCATGCGGAACCGGAGCAAGCAAGCAATCCCCACCCGCAACGGCGGGGCGCGTCACCGTCATGTACCCAGCAGGATGATCCGGCCCGGTACGGGTCGCGGCCAGGCGGCGAAGCTCGGTACCGGGACTGATCACACTGAGGTGCGCCGCCAGCGCACCGCCGGGCACCGCGATAGCCGGGTCAACCCGTACCTTGCCGTGGCTGAACATCACCCGCGCACCCGGCTCCCGGGCACCGGTCATGGCCACCGCTCCAGCAACGCCGGCAGCTCCGAGACGTGCGCCACCATAGGCACGTCGTCTGTGAGTCCGGCCGGGCGGGGCCCGGGTTCGATCAACACGGGCCGCATCCCGCAGCGACGGGGACCTAGCACGTCCTTGTCCACCGTGTCGCCGACGAACACCACCCGCTCCGGCCCGCATCCGGTCGCTTCACGGGATGCTGTGGTGACAGCCGCGTAGAACCTGGGGTCGGGTTTGCCGACGCCTAGCACACTGGACAGCACGAGCGCGGTGAAACAGTCCGCGATGCCAGCCTCGTCCAGGGTTCGTTGACGGGTTGCGAGTGTGCGTTGGGTGTTGCACGCCAACACCAGGATCACCCCGGACCGCGCCAGCCGTCGCACCGTGGCCGCCGCCACTGGGTCCACCACAGCGTCGGGCACCTTCTGCCAGATCGCCTCGGCCAGCCGGCGCGCATCCGGCAGCCTCGCGCCGACCTGCTCGGCGCTGCCGGTCAGGATCGTCTCCCACGGGGTCTGCTGGCCGTGAGCGCGGTAGGCGGCTGCCGCTTCGCGGCGGGCCCGGTCCACGACGGCGGCGAATCCTGGCGGGGCGCAGCAGTCGAACTGGACGCGTAAGACCTTCACCACGTCGGCGCCATTCGGCTTCGGCCCAGGGGTGGCGATCGTGCCTCCGAAGTCCAACGCCACGCAGGCCACCGGGGTATTCACCTCGCCACTGGCCCCCCGCTGATCATCGCCGCCATCTGATGGGGATCACCGCGGATCCAGCCACACCCCGCGCTGGCTGCCAGCAGGCGAACCAACCGCGCTCGCCGCCTGGCCAGTTCCCCGTCTTCTACCAGCCGTAGCGGATCCTCACGGTGATCGTCGAGAACCTTGTCCAGCAGGTGTCCACTGGCCCGATACCAGGCGTTACGCGCGGTTTGCTCGTCGCACCGTGCCAGCAAACCAGTCCCGCCCGGACCTCCATCCACGGCCACCTGGATCACCCCCACCAACCGGAACCCGGGGTGATCACCGGGTGTTGGCTGCCCGGAGATGTCCACCCTGTCCCCATCCCCCACCGGCAGCGGCAGCTCCGGGAACCACAGGCGGGCTTCCCCTCGACGCACCAGGTAGGCGCTGGTACCACCGATCACCAGCGGCGCCCCCCGATCCCTCACGTGGATCAGGACGGTGTCCCCCGCCACCGGCCGCCACTGGTATCCCGTCATCAGCGCCAGCCCGGTCAGACTCTTACCTGCGCCATGGCCTCCCAGCAACAACACCGCCCTGTCGTCGTGGGCCAGTGCCACACCGTGCACGCTGACCGTGTCACGGCGAAGGTGCACACAATGCAGATGAGCGTTGATCCACCGTCGCGCGTCGGCCGCTGTGACATCGTCGGGCAACATCACCTGCGCGTGCCCCGCCACCGACACCAGCGAGCCGCGAGCCGCCCCAGGGATCTGTGGCCCGATCCGTGGCCACCACCGGGACAGCGCGGCCGGCCCGGCCACCCGCAGGCACCGGCCCGCGCTGGTCACCTCCCACACCGCCCTCACCGGCAATCCCGCAGCAACGGCAACCACGGATCCAGCAGATCCCACAGCGGTAGCCAGGGCAACTGGGCAGCGTCCGCCAGGTCGAGACCCACGACCGGAACCTGCCGCAGCGCCTGGGTCAGCTCACCGACCTGGGAAGCCGCGGTCGACGGTGGCGCCGCGTGGATCGCCGCGAGTCCTGCGACGCCCAGCAGATCGAGCATCATCAACCGCTGGGACGGCACCCGTGCGGCGTCCACCAGCACCTCACCGATCCGATCACTGTCCACGATGTCTGCCCGAGCAGGCGCCGCGCCGGCCCTGGGGCTGATCACCAGGATTCCCCCCAGCCGCGCCAGGCCCGCGCGACCGATACCGAACAAGCGCTCGTGTTCCGGCGGACTCACCACCAGCCGGTGCCTCTCCTGGCCGGCCACCACAGTGGCCTGCAGAGCCCCGCTCGGCAATGCATCAAGCGTGGCCGCACCGAGCAACTCCGCGGGCACACACACCCGTGTCGGCCAGCCCACCACCGTTACCCCGTCCCGCTCGGGACGGAGCAGGACCAGGTCATCAGCCATCAGCACCGCGCCTCGTTCCACACACGCCCGGTGCGCGATCGTGGACTTCCCGCCCCGCTGACCCGCCAACACCACCAGCGCCCGCTCACCAACCGAGGTGACGACCCGTACGGCCGAGGCGTGCAATAACAACCAGCCGTCGTGCAGCAACCGGGTCCCGAAGAACACCCGGGCAACCCAGTCCAGCCAGCGCCGGCTCGCCACATCACCGACCGCGACCATCAGGTGAGTCTCACGGCCGACCGCGTCGACCTTCATCGTGGCCGGTTGCGCCCCTGGCCGATATCGACCCGTCAACGTCATCACCCCACCAGCGATATCGACCACAGTCAACTGAGGACTAGCCTTCGGCCACTCCAGGACCGTCTGATCAGCCCTGCTACCCGCCGGGACACTGAGCCTGGATCCACCGGCCGACTTTGAGTGATCGTCTTCCGGATTGCGGTCGGCGTTGTGGATCATGGTGTCTGGTTGGGGTGTGCGGATGCTGCTGGTCTGTCCAGCGTTTCCACGGTGGTGTCTCCGGTCGGGCCTGGTA
>DATDHI010000444.1:0-2107 GCA_036521655.1 Pseudonocardiaceae bacterium
GTCGTTTCGGGTGGGCAGGCGGATCTGCTCGGCCCTGGTGAGCCATTGTTCGACCTCATCGGGCTTGAGCCCGATACGTTCGGCCAGCCTGGCCAGTTCGCCGGGGTGGCTGACCGCGAGACCGGCGTAGACGTGCGCGGCCTGCTGCAGGTGCCACCGCACCAGGTAGTTGGTGTAGGCGCTGTTGTCGACATGCTCGTGGAACTCGTCGGGGCCGACCACCCGGCTCAGCGCGTACCGCCCGTCCGGCATGGCCTCCAGGCGGCTGGCCCAGAAGCGGCTCGTCTCGAAGAGGATTTCCGCGCCGGCCTCTGTCATCAGCGCGTGGTCGCCGGTTGCCGCGACGTAGGCCATCAGGCCGTACGCGACCGCCGCGGTGACGTGGATCTCCTCTTCTCCCATCCAGATCCGGTGGGCGCCGTCCCACGTCCACTTCGGTGTGGTCTCCACCCCGGTGCCGGCGGACTCCCACGCGTAGCGCGCGCCACGGAATCCTCCGTCGCGTGCGTTCTGCCGGGCGCCGTCAAGGGTGTGGTAGCGATACAGCAGCAGGGCACGGGCCGTCTCAGGCTGGGTGTAGATGAAGAACGGGAGCATGAACACTTCGGTGTCCCAGAACGCGTGCCCCCGGTAACGCTCACCCGACAGCGCGTTGGCCCCGATGTTGACGCGCGGATCGGACTCGTTCGCCGCGATCAGCAGCTGGTAGATGTTGAAACGAACGGCGCGGGTCGTGTCGGGATCTCCGTCGATCGTGACGTCGGAATCGGCCCACTTCGCCTGCCATGCTGCACGGTTCTGCTCGCGGCACCTGTCAAATCCAGCCGAGGTGTGGCGGCGGAGCTCGTCCAGGCACGCCGGGCGGACGGAGGCCGCTGGCACGTCGCGGGACGTGTAGACGGCGACGAGCTTGTCCACGGTGAGCGTGTCGCCCACGGCCACCTGCGCGTGTGCCACCTGCTCGATGTATTTGTACCGCTGCTCGACGCTGGACGCGGCGGCCGACGACACCCTGGTCAGTGCCGCGTACCCGATGGTGATGCCGGTATCGATGGTACGGGTTTCCAGGTAGATGCCGTCGGGGAGGTACTCCCGGGCTACCTCGTCCAGGTGCCTAGATCTGGCCCACTTGTGCCACTTCATCTGCGGATCGTCCGGCGGCGGCTCGGCGTAGATCGGCCGCCGGTCTAGGTTGTATCCCGTGCCGTCGATGCCACTGCGGACAATTACCGGCGCCGTGTGATTCTCCGGCGTGATCCGGGCCCGCAGGCAGCACAGATGCTGGGCGGCACTGCTGGCGAAATGAACGGTCTCGACCCGGGTCCGGCGGCCCTCAGAATCCTCGAACACGGTGTCGCGGAACACCGCGCCCTCCCGCATGTCCAGTACCCGCCGGTGGCGGACCACTGAGGCCGACGTCACGTCCAGCCTGACGCCGTTGACCACGACGGCCAGACTCAGCCAGTCGGGTGTCTTGACAAGGTCGGCGACCGCGGAGTCGTGGTGATCAAAGACACCGCGCAGGAAAGTCCCCGGCAGTGCGCCCTCATGGCCCTCCTCCAGGGAGCCCCTGGTGCCAAGGTATCCGTTGCCGGTGGTGAACAGCGTCTCGTAGGTGCCGGCCAGCGCCGCGGTGAAGCCGTCCTCCACGATGAGCCAGCAGGAATCCTCACCGCCCAGATCGGCCTTCACCAGAACTCCTCCCACTACCACCGGGGACCGTAGGCCGCGCGGATCTGCCGCTCCGTTTCATCTCGTGGCAAGTAGACGTCAAGTTCTGCGCCGGCGCAGCGCTGAGCGCCCATCGCATTGCCGTACTGGCAGGCCACGACGTAATCCCGGTACGCCAGGTAGCCGTAGGCCAATCCAGCGGCGAACGAGTCGCCAGCACCGGTGGTGTCCACGACATGCTCCACCTCAATCCGATCGACGAACTCGTGCGCGACCCCGCCGGAGCCGTCCCGGTAGAACGTCACGCAGCCACGCTCATCCAGCGTCACGCATACCGCCCCGACACCGCGGTCCAGGCAATGACGCGCCAGGTCGCGCAGTTCTTCAGTGCCCAGCCTCGGCGGGTCAGCCGTCACCTCCGCCGACTCACCCAGCC
>DATDHI010000445.1:0-14270 GCA_036521655.1 Pseudonocardiaceae bacterium
CGGCGCGTAGTACCGCGACGCTGTCAGCATGTCGACCGTCTCCGCAGGGCTGGCCAACTGCTCGGGCCGGACAGCAGTCTGGCCCCGTTCGTTCAGAAAGCAGTACGAGCAGACCTTCGGGCAGCCCTGGACTGGGTTCACAGCAATCCACGTAGCGTGCTGGTCCACAATCGCAGTCCGTGCACGCTGCGGCCGTCGGTGATCGATTCGGCGTTGGCCCGTTGTGAGGTGGGTACTCATGGTCTCGTGCGCTCCTTGCCAGTCGGCGCTCCATGTTTACCCAGACGATCGGATCTTGTACACGGAGTTTAGGCCCTGGGACCGGTGACTCCGCACCGAACGGCCGAAGTCGGCAACTCGGGGCCAGGATGCCGGAGGAGCCCATCCAACTATTCCAGCGTGACGTGAAGCTGACGGGCAAGGTGCCACGGTTGGGGTAGTTGTTCCACGCGTTCCCAGCGGCCGATGGTGGTGCGATCAACGCCCAACGCCTCGGCCAGACCTTCTTGGGTGTATCCGGCGACCACTCGGCGGTTGGCCAGCGGGCGGGACGATCGGGCCACGATCAAGCAGCTCCTTTTCTCAGCTTCGCGGGGGCAGTCGGGCTGTCGGCATCAGGCCGATGACCCCGAGCGCCACGAGCGCCGTGCACGCGCACTGCGCCCCCAAAGCGCGGTCCCGCCGAGCCGGGGTTCCTGTAGCGCTCACCGCAGCACAGCACCATGCGGTCGTTGATGCATTCCTCGTCGCCTCACGTGGTGGCGACCTCGACACGCTGCTGGAACTGCTCGCGCCGGCCGTGGTGCGAAGGGCCGATCGCTTCGCCGTGACGAGTGGAAATAGCGACGGAGGTTCGCGGCGCCCAGGCCGTCTGGGGAGCGACTCAGCCGGGCGCGAGAGGTTCCGGCGAGCAAGGGCCCACGCGCTATCAGAGACGAGGGCGATGAGGACACAGACACCGCCGAGCGGGAGTAGCTGCAACGGGACCTGGCCCGTGGCCGGGACGGTGAACTGCGCAAGGAGCCCGATCGTTCCCGGCGACGGTGGCCAGAGCTGCGGCCCGGCCGCGCCTGCGGATGATCGGGCCCTCCCGGGGTGATACAGCTCACATTGGTGGGAAACGGGACCAGGAATTGTCGGGGCCTCGGATCTAGCTTCGGCAGGCAGGTAATCCGCCAACTCCGGGGGGCTCGATGACGCCGCATGCACTGCAGGTCCCCGCCGGGCGGGTGCTCGCGTTGGCCGTTCCGGCGCTGGGCGTGCTCGCTGCCGAACCGCTCTACCTGCTGGTGGACACCGCCGTCGTGGGACGGCTCGGGGCGGTCGCGCTCGCCGCGCTGGCCGTCGGCGGGGTGGTGCTGGCAGGGGTCTCCACGCAGCTCAACTTCCTGTCCTACGGCACCACCGCCCGCACCGCCCGGCTGTATGGGGCTGGGAGGAGAGCCGCAGCGGTGGCTGAAGGCGCCCAAGCCAGCTGGCTCGCGGTGGGTGTCGGTGCGGTGGTGCTCATCGCTGGGCAGCTCGGCGCTGGGCCAATGGTGCGGTTGCTCGCCGGCCCCGGACCGGTAGCCGACGCAGCGCTGAGCTGGCTGCGCATCGCGCTGTTCGGGGCACCGTTCGTGCTGCTCACCCTGGCAGGCAACGGGTGGATGCGGGGAGTGCAGGACACCGCGCGCCCGCTTCGCTACGTCCTGGTCGGCAATGGGATCTCGGCGCTGCTGTGCCCCCTGCTGGTGCACGGCGTCGGGCCGGTGGCTGGAATCGGTCTGCCCGGTTCCGCAGTGGCCAACGTCGTCGCGCAGCTGCTGGCCGCTGGGCTGTTCCTCCGGGCGCTGGCCAGAGAGCTAGCCAGCGGGCGGGCGCCGCCATGGCCGAGCTGGCCGGCGATGCGTGCCCAGCTGGAGATGGGCCGGGATCTCGTGCTGCGCACCGCGGCCTTCCAGGCATGCTTCCTATCCGCCACGTCGGTGGCGGCCCGGACGTCCGCGCCGACGGCCGGCGCGCACCAGGTCGTACTTCAGCTGTGGTTCTTTCTCGTTCTGGTGCTGGACTCGCTGGCCATCGCCGCACAGTCGCTGGTCGGCGCCGCGCTGGGGGCGGGCGATGAGCGTCGCGCCCGGGTACTGGCCTGGCAGGTCACCCGATACGGGCTGGCCTTCGGCATCGCCCTCGGGCTGGTATTCGCCGCCGCCGAGCCGGTGCTGCCGCAGGTGTTCACCTTCGACGGGGCTGTGCTGGCCCAGATACCGCACGCCTGGTGGTTTTTCGTCGCGCTGCAGCCGGTGGCCGGGGTGGTGTTCGCGCTGGACGGGGTGCTGCTCGGTGCCGGAGACGCGGCGTTCCTGCGCACATCGACCCTGGCCAGCGCGCTGGTGGGGTTTCTGCCGGTGGTGTGGGCGTCCTTCGTGTACGGCTGGGGGCTGATCGGCATCTGGTCCGGGCTGGCCGCGTTCATGCTGCTGCGCATGGGATTCGTGCTGGCCCGGACGCGCGGCACCCGTTGGGCGGTCACCGGCGTCGTTCGCACCGTTCGGTGACCACAATCAGGCAGGATCGGGGCATGAGTCACGTGGATCTGCCCGCCGGCCTGGTGGTGGTGGACAAGCCAGCAGGGATGACCTCGCACGACGTGGTCACCCGGCTGCGCCGGTTGCTGGGTACCCGCCGGATCGGGCATGCCGGCACCCTCGACCCGATGGCCACCGGCGTGCTCGTCTGCGGCGTGCAGCGCGCGACCAGGCTGCTCGGGCATCTCCCGTTGGAGCCCAAGGTGTACCGGGGCACGGTGCGGCTAGGGGTGTCCACCAGCACCGACGACGCCGAGGGGGAGCGCACCGGCGGCGCCGACGCCTCCGCGATCGCCGAACAGGCGATCCTCGCGGGCATCGCGGAGCTCAGCGGTGCCATCGTGCAGGTGCCCAGCGCGGTGAGCGCCGTCAAGGTCGACGGGCGGCGGGCCTATGCACTGGCTAGAGCCGGTGGGCAGGTCAGGCTGGCAGCCCGGCCGGTGACCGTGTCCCGGTTCGAGGTCCTCGCGCTGCGCCGCGCTGACCGCGTCACGGACCTCGACGTGCTGGTGGAGTGCAGCGGCGGCACGTATGTCCGGGCACTGGCCCGCGACCTCGGCAAAGCCCTCGGGGTCGGCGGGCATCTCACCGCGCTGCGCCGCACCCGGGTGGGACCGTTCGGCCTGGACGACGCCCGCACGCTCGAGGAGCTCGCCGGCACGCCGGGCCTGTCGGCGGAGCTGGACGAGGTGGTGGCGACCGCGTTCGGCCACCGTGACGTGGACGCCGAGCAGGTCCGCGTGCTCTCGCATGGCGGGGGGTTACCGGCGACCGGGTTGGCCGGGACCTACGCCGCGATCGACTCCCACGGGCACGCTGTGGCGCTGCTCGCCGAGCGCGGTGGTCAGGCCCGCCCGGTCCTGGTGCTGCGCCCGGCGGGTGAGTGACCAGTTAGCCTCATCGCCCGTGCAGCGCTGGCGTGGGATAGAGGCCATTCCGAACGGGTGGGGCCGCAGCGTGGTCACCATCGGCGTGTTCGACGGGGTACACCGGGGTCACGCTCAGCTGATCGGGCAAGCCGTGCGGCGCGCCCGGGAGCTGGGCGTGCCGTGCGTGCTGATGACCTTCGATCCGCACCCGTCGGAGGTGGTCCGCCCGGGCAGCCATCCGGCGCAGCTCACCACCCTTCGCCGCCGCGCGCAGCTGGTCGAACAGCTCGGAGTCGACGTATTCCTGGTGCTGCCCTTCACAGTCGAGCTGTCCCGGCTGCCGGCCGACGAGTTCGTCCACGAGGTACTGGTGGAGCGCCTGCACGTGGCGGAGGTGGTGGTAGGGGACAACTTCACCTTCGGGTACCGAGCGGCGGGCAACGTTGAGCTGCTGCACGCCTTGGGCCGGCGGTTCGGGTTCACCGCCGCGGACGTGGGGCTGCTCTGCCAGGGCGAGCTGACCTTCTCCTCCACCTACATCCGCTCCTGCATCGACGCCGGTGACGTGACTGCCGCCGCCGCCACCCTGGGCCGCCCGCACCGGGTGGAAGGGATCGTGGTCCGCGGGGACCAGCGCGGCCGCTCGCTGGGCTACCCGACAGCGAACCTGTCAGCCCCGCGGCACGCCGCCATTCCGGCCGACGGCGTGTACGCGGGCCGCTTCGTGCACCGCGGCCGGGAGCTGGCAGCGGCGGTATCGGTCGGCACCAATCCGACGTTCTCCGGACGGGAGCGCCGGGTGGAGGCTTACGTGCTGGACCTGGACGAGGACTTCTACGGTGAGCAGGTCGCGCTGGACTTCGTTGAGCGGTTACGCGGCATGTCGCGCTTCGACACCCCCGAGCAGCTCGTGTCCCAGATCGACGATGACGTGGTGCGAACCCGCGAGGTGCTCCGCCGGACGGGTTGAGAGATCGCCGAAGTGCCAGCGGGCTGAGACGATACCGGTAGTCGGCACCGGAAGGGGGGACGCCGATGCAGGAGCAGCAGACCGTCGCGCGCAACATCGCCTTGCAGCGCGAATGGTACGGGGAACCGCTCGGGGACCGGGTGCGGCGACTCGTAGTGGCCTTCGACGTCTCCCAGGCGGCGCTGGCAGAGGTCCTCGGGCTGAGCCCGCCGATGCTCAGCCAGCTGATGAGCGGGCGCCGGGCAAAGATCGGTAATCCCGCGGTGCTGGCTCGAATGGTGATGTTGGAACGCCGAGTGCTCACCCCTGGCGTGGCCTCAGGCGACCCGGACGCGATCCGGGCAGCGTTGGTGGAGGTCCGCGACTCTCGGCCCACCCTGAGCCGCGAGACGTTCCCGGTCGAGGAGGGTGGTGACGAGGTACTCGTCCCGGCGCTGCGCAAGTTGGCCGGTCCCGCTGAGCTTGCCGCCGCGGCCGTGCTGCTGCAAGGGGAGTTTCCGCTGCTCGCCGGGTTGTTCCGGCGCGCCTCATCCGGGGCGTTGCGGGTCACCGACCGGTGAGCTGGTAACCTCGGCCACGGGTTCGGCTGCGGTCCGTGGCGGCCGGAACCGCCAGCACGATGCCTGCCCCTCGCACAACGCGATCAGCGGGGCCCGCACGGTACAGAGACGACAGGAGAAGATCGACCCGTGGCGCTGTCCACTGCACAGAAGAGCGAGATCCTGGCCGAGTACGGGCTGCGCGGGGGGGACACCGGTTCCCCTGAGGCGCAGGTGGCCCTGTTGACCAAGCGGATCATGGATCTCACCGAGCACCTCAAGCAGCACAAGCACGATCACCATTCCCGGCGCGGCCTGCTCCTGATGGTCGGCCGCCGCCGTAACCTGCTGAACTACCTCGCGAAGGTCGACATCGCGCGCTACCGATCCCTGATCGAGCGCCTCGGCCTGCGCCGTTGACCCCTGCGAGGAGGAGCACCCGTCGGAGGTCCTTCCCCTCGCTGCAAGCGGGTGCGGCACCGCGCATGCGCCCGACCTACAACCACATATCGCTGCACGAGCCGCCTCGCCACCGCCTCGGGACCGTCCGCCGGTCCTCGGTAGTGGCTCTCGGGAGCATTTCTCTGTTCCCGGGAGCTTCGATCGAAGACCGGCCTTGTCTTCGCTTCCGCGCCTGGTGGTGCCGCCGTGGCCTGTGTCGCGAGGAGGAGATGAGTTGACCGACACCACCACCAGACCCGCTGCGGACGCGGTGCATCAGAGCACGGCCGCAGACACGGTGCATGAGACCACCGCAATCCTGGACAACGGTGTCTTCGGCACCCGCACCGTGCGCTTCGAAACCGGCCGGCTGGCCCGGCAGGCAGCCGGATCCGTCGTCGCGTATCTCGATGATGAGACGATGCTGCTGTCCGCCACCACGGCGTCCAAGCAGCCCAAGGACCAGTTCGACTTCTTCCCGCTGACCGTCGACGTCGAGGAGCGGATGTACGCGGCCGGCCGTATTCCCGGCTCGTTCTTCCGCCGCGAGGGCCGCCCGTCCACCGACGCGATCCTCACCTGCCGGCTGATCGACCGTCCGCTGCGCCCGTCCTTCGTGGACGGCCTGCGCAACGAGATCCAGGTTGTCATCACCGTGCTCAGCCTCAACCCGGCCGACTCATATGACGTATTGGCGATCAACGCCGCGTCGGCGTCCACGCAGATCTCTGGCCTGCCGTTCTCCGGCCCGGTGGGCGGAACCCGGATGGCGCTCATCGACGGCACCTGGGTGGCCTTCCCGACCCACGAGCAGCTCGAGCGCGCGGTCTTCGACATGGTTGTGGCCGGCCGGGTGGTCGGTGATGGCCCCGGCAGTGACGTCGCGATCATGATGGTCGAGGCCGAGGCCACCGAGGCCACCATCGCGCTGGTCGCAGGCGGCGCGCAGGCCCCGACCGAGGAGGTCGTGGCTCAGGGACTGGAGGCCGCCAAGCCGTTCATCCGGTTGCTGTGCCAGGCCCAGCAGGAGCTGGCGGAGGCAGCCGGCAGCCCCGCGCTGGAATTCTCCACCTTCCCCGCCTACCAGCCCGACGTGCTGGAGGCCGTCAGGGATGCGGTGGCCGGTGAGCTGGCGCAGGCGCTGACCATCACCGGCAAGCAGGAGCGGGAGAACCGGCTCGATGAGCTCAAGGTCGCCTGCCTGGAGCGGCTGGGTGCCAGCTTCGAGGGCCGGGAGCAAGAGATCGGCGCCGCGTTCCGGGCCGTGACCAAGTCAGTGGTACGCCAGCGGATCCTGCAGGACCGGGTGCGCATCGACGGTCGTGGTGTCACCGACATCCGGCCGCTGTCGGCCGAGGTCGAGGTGATCCCCCGGGCGCACGGTTCGGCGCTGTTCGAGCGGGGCGAGACCCAGATCCTCGGTGTCACCACCCTGAACATGCTGCGCATGGAGCAGCAGATCGACTCGTTGGGGCCCGAAACCACCAAGCGCTACCTGCACCACTACAACTTCCCGCCCTACTCCACCGGCGAGACCGGCCGGGTGGGCTCGCCCAAGCGGCGCGAGATCGGGCACGGCGCACTGGCCGAGCGGGCGCTGATGCCGGTGCTGCCCAGCCGCGAGGAGTTCCCCTACGCGATCCGCCAGGTCTCCGAGGCGCTGGGGTCCAACGGCTCCACATCGATGGGCTCGGTCTGCGCGTCGACGATGTCGCTGCTCAACGCAGGGGTCCCGCTCAAGGCGCCGGTAGCGGGCATTGCGATGGGCCTGGTGTCCGGGGAGGTCAACGGGCAGGACACCTTCGTCGCACTCACCGACATCCTGGGCGCCGAGGACGCCTTCGGCGACATGGACTTCAAGGTGGCCGGCACCCAGGAGTTCGTCACCGCATTGCAGCTGGACACCAAGCTGGACGGCATCCCCTCCGATGTCCTCGCCGGGGCGCTGTCCCAGGCTCGGGATGCCCGGCTGACCATTCTTGAGGTCATGGCCGAGGCGATCGACGGGCCGGACGAGATGAGCCGGCACGCCCCACGCGTCACCGCCATCAAGATCCCGGTCGACAAGATCGGCGAGGTGATCGGCCCGAAGGGCAAGATGATCAACTCGATCACCGAGGAGACCGGCGCGGACATCTCCATCGAGGACGACGGCACGATCTACGTCGGCGCCAACGACGGCCTGTCCGCCGAGGCCGCCATCGACCGGATCAACGCCATCGCCAACCCGCAACTGCCCAAGGTCGGGGAGCGGTTCCTCGGAACCGTGGTGAAGACCGCGGCCTTCGGCGCCTTCGTCTCGCTGGTGCCCGGCAAGGATGGCCTGGTGCACATCTCCAAGCTGGGCAACGGCAAGCGCATCGCCAAGGTCGAGGACGTGGTGAAGGTCGGCGACAAGCTGCGCGTCGAGGTGGCCGACATCGACAACCGCGGCAAGATCAGCTTGGTGCCGGTCCGCGAGGACGCTGTCACCTCGGATCCTGACGCCCACGACGCCACAGAGGCACCGGCCGGCACGTGACCCCCCAGCAGGTGATTGCGGAGCAGGACCCCGGCACCGCGGTGCTCGACCGGATTTCTCGTGGCCCGATGTTGCGGCGCAGTGTGCTCCCGTCCGGGCTGCGGGTGGTGACTGAGGAGCTGCCTGGCTCGCACTCAGCCGTGGTCGGGATGTGGGTGGCGGTGGGTTCGCGCGACGAACCCGCCGCGGTGGCCGGCGCGGCGCACTACCTGGAGCACCTGCTGTTCAAGGGGACCGCGCGACGCTCCGCGGCGGCGATCGCCGAGGAGATCGACTCGGTGGGCGGTGAGCTCAATGCGTTCACCGCCAAGGAGCACACTTGCTACTACGCGCACGTGCTGGACTCCGACCTGGACCTGGCCGTCGACCTGCTGTGCGACGTGCTCGGCGACGCGTTGCTCGACCCCGCCGACGTTGACCTTGAGCGCGGCGTGGTGCTCGAGGAGATCGCGATGCGCGACGACGACCCGGAGGACCTGCTCTGCGACGAGTTCTCCGCTGCGTTGCTCGGATCCCATCCACTGGGTCGCCCGGTGCTGGGGACCGAGAAGTCGGTGACCGGGATGACTCGCGAGGCGCTGCATCGCTTCTACCGGCGGTACTACACGCCGGAACGGATGGTACTGACGGTGACCGGCAACGTCACGCACAGTGCGGTGCTGGCCGCGGTGCAGCGCAGTTTCGGCCACCACCTGAGGGGCTCGGCAGAGCCAGTGCGCCCGCGGCGCGGTCAGGCCAGGGTCAGCGGCCGGCGGCGGTTGGCGGTGTGCAAGGACCATTCCGAACAAGCCCACCTGATGCTGGGCGTGCGGGCGCTGGACCGGCGCGACGAGCGGCGTTGGGCGCTCGGCGTGCTCAACGCAGCGCTGGGCGGCGGGATGAGTTCGCGGCTGTTCCAGCAGGTCCGCGAGCAGCGCGGGCTGGCCTACTCGGTGTACTCCTCGGTGGTCGGTTACGCCGACATCGGCAGCCTGTCGATCTACGCTGGGTGCGCCCCGCAGCGGCTGAGCGACGTGGCGGCGGTGGTGAGCGACGTGCTTGCCGCGGTGGCCCGCGACGGCCTGTCCGAGGCCGAACTGGCCCGTGGCAAGGGACAGCTGCGCGGGGGGCTGGTGCTGGACCTGGAGGGTCTCAGCTCGCGGATGGCCTGGATCGGTGAGGCGGAGCTGCTCGACGGGGAGTACCGCAGCGTCACCGACGAGCTACGACGGATCGACGCGGTGACCGCCGACCAGGTAGGCGAGCTCGCCCGAGAGCTGCTGCGCCGGCCGGTTACCGTCGCCGTGGCGGGCCCCTACGCTGACCTTGAGGACCTGCCCGACGAGATAGCGGAGTTGATTGCATGACCCCTGCGGAGCAGCCATTCCCCGCAAAGGACCGCTCGGAGGAGAACCCGATCCGGGTCGGGGTTCTCGGCGCTCGCGGTCGAGTCGGCACCGAGGTGTGCAAGGCTGTGGACGCCGCCGACGACATGGAACTGGTTGCGATGGTGGACGCCGGCGACTGGATGTTCAACGTCGCCGACGCCGCCGCCGAGGTGGTCGTCGACTTCACCCACCCCGACGTGGTGATGGACAACGTCCGGTTCTGCGTGGACCAGGGCATCCACGCAGTGGTGGGTACCACGGGCTTCGACGAGGCCCGGATGGCTCAAGTACGCGAATGGTTGGCGCCCCGGCCCGACCTCGGGGTGCTGATCGTCCCCAATTTCGCCATCGGGGCGATCCTGTCGATGCGCTTCGCCGTCATGGCGGCCCGGTTCTACGAGTCGGTAGAAATCGTGGAGCTGCACCACCCGCGCAAGGCCGACGCCCCTTCGGGCACTGCGGCCCGCACCGCAGCGCTCATTGCGGCGGCGCGGGCCGACGCCGGGATGGGCCCGCCTCCGGATGCCACCACCCGGTCGGTCGACGGGGCCCGTGGCGCGGACGTTGACGGGGTGCGGGTGCATTCGGTTCGGCTGGCCGGGCTCGTCGCCCACCAGGAGGTGTTGCTGGGCACCGAGGGCGAGACGTTGTCAATCCGGCACGACTCGCTGGACCGCTCCAGTTTCATGCCCGGCGTCCTCCTAGGCGTCCGCTCAGTCCTCACAAGACCAGGCCTAACAATAGGCCTAGAACCCCTCCTCGACCTGTAACCCTCGCTCGACCCCTGCCGCAATCGCCATTCGGAGCCGAATGGCGGTTCCGGGGTCTGTCAGACCGCTATTCGGCGCCGAATGGCGCCCTTCGGGGTGCGCAGGGGGCGGAAGTCAGGTGAGGGCTAGGTTGAGGGTGCCGGTTAGGCGTACTTCTCGGAGGGGGCGGCCGTTGGCGTCCAGGGTGCGTATGGTGCCGTCGGGGTTCCAGCCGGCTCGGCGGTAGAAGCCCAGCGAGGCGGGGTCCTCGGCCAGCACCCAGGCGATCCCGCGAGTGGCACCGGCGGTGCGCAGGACCGTAGCGGCCGTGGCGAGGAGTCGCCCACCGTGCCCGCGGCGCCCCCACCTCGGTTCTACCAGCAGGGTGCTCACCAGCGCGGTGTGTGCCGCGTCGGCGGGCAGGGCGCCGCTGGCAGCGGCCACTTCACTTTCGGGTGCGGGACCGGCCACCACGAACCCGACCGGATCCTGGCCCTCGGTGGCCAGTAGCACGGTAGCCCCACCCTCGACGGTGTCGGCCCAGGCCCGCTGCAGCTGCGCTGCGTCCAGCGCCTCGAGGGTCCCAGCCGGCAGCAGCTCGGAGTAGGCGGCTCGCCAGGTCGTGCGATGCAGGGCGGCAAGCGTGGGAGCATCGTCGGGGGTCGCGGCGCGCACTCGGCCCAGTGCCATGCGATCACGGTATCGAGACGCGGCCAGGGCCGGTGGGCGACCGGTTCTGTCGGTGCTGGATGGCAGCATCGCGACTGTGCAGACCATCGGACCCGCCGCCGCGCGACGCACCGCGCTCGCCGCGCAGGGTTTCGCAGACCCTCGGCCCACCGGGCCTGTGACCCGGCGTCACCTGCTGCGGATGTTCGGCCGGATCCGGATGCTGCAGCTGGACTCGGTGACCGTGGTTGCCCGTGCGCATTACCTGCCGGTCTTCAGCCGGCTGGGTCCCTACCCGAAGGACCTGGTCGACACGGCCGCGTGGGAGCACACCGCCCGCCGTCCACGGCTGCTGGTGGAGTATTGGGCGCACGAGGCGAGCCTGGTTCCCGTGCAGGACTGGCCGCTGTTGCACTCCGGGGCCAAGAGGCCGGGCTGGTGGCAGCGCTACGGCAGCCTTGCGGGCCGCGCACCGGAGCTGGTCTGTGCCGTGCTGGACGCGGTCAAGGAGCGCGGCCCGCTCAGTGCGGGCACCCTGGAACGGGAGCTGGGCGGCGGCGCCCGTCGAGGGCCGGGCTCCTGGTGGAACCGGACGGACACCAAATGGATCTGCGAGTGGCTGTTCGGTATCGGTGAGCTCACCACCGGCACCCGCCGCGGTTTCGAACGGCTCTATGACCTGCCCGAGCGGGTGCTGCCGCCCGAGGTGCTCGGCTGCCGGGTGGGTGCCGATCAAGGCGCCCGTGAGCTGACCGCTCGGGCCGGCGCCGCGCTGGGCGTGGCCACCGAGCCCGACCTGCGCGACTACTACCGGTTGCGGCCCGAACGCAGCCGGCAGGCGGTCGCCGAGCTGGTCGAGGCCGGCGAGCTGGAACCGGTGTCGGTTCGAGGCTGGCCAGCCCCGGCCTACCGGCACCGCGATGCCCGCACTCCGCGGCGGATCACCGGTGCTGCGCTGCTGTGCCCGTTCGACCCGCTGATCTGGGACCGGGCGCGCACCGAGCGATTGTTCGGTTTCCGTTACCGGGTCGAGATCTACGTTCCGGAGCACCGGCGCAGCCACGGATACTACGTGTTCCCGTTCCTGCTGGATGGCGAGTTGGTCGCCCGGGTCGACCTCAAGGCCGACCGTGCGGCAGGCCTGCTGCGGGTGCCGGGCGCCTTCGCCGAGCCCGGGTTAGCGAACCCCTCCCGGATGATCGCCGAACTCGCCGCCGCACTGCGCGAGATGGCCGGATGGCTGGAGCTGGACGGGATCGCCGTGGGGGAGCGGGGTGACCTGGTCGCAGCACTGGGCGCCGCGACCCGCGGACCTACGCGAGCCCGGAGGGAGCGGCGGTGACCAGGGCGTCGCCCGAACCGGTCCGGGCTCGCACCCGCAGCGTGACGTCGCCCTCGGCCGGTGGTCCACCGACCGGTAGGTCGCTGCGTGCCCGGCCGGACCCGGAGCTGACGTCCAGCTCGGCCCGGACACCGGTGTGGATCCCCACGCGTAGCTGCCCCGAACCGGTGGTGAGTTCGAGGCCGCCGGCCGAGGCATCGACCACAGTGAGGTCACCGCTGCCGGTGCGCGCGTTCAGATCGTGGCCGACGGTGCCCAGCCGGACGTCGCCGGAACCGGTCTGTACCGTGCCCCCAGCACCGCCCATCATCGAGGACACGTCGACTTCGCCGGACCCGGTCCGGATCCTCAGTTTGCCGAGCACTGCCCCGAGCCGCACGTCGCCCGAGCCGGTGCGGACGTCGACCGCGCCGGTGCGCGGCTCTGCGCGGACCTGCCCGGATCCGGTCGAGGCGTCGAGCCGGCCCGTCACGCCGTCGATGTCGATGTCGGCCGAGCCACTGCGAGCGGTGATCGACGAGCTCGACGGAACGGTCACCTGGATTTCCAGCGGCACGCTGCGTAGCGGCAGCTCACGCGGGGTGCGCACGGTGAGACGCCCGCCGGTGAAGTCGATCACCGTGCGGCGCACTGCTTCGGCGGCCAATTCGCCTGGTGGCGCTGTCCCGGCCTGCTCGCCCAGCCAGGTCAGCAGGCCCTCGAATCCGGTGCTCCACTGCGGCCGGCCAGCCGGGTCCGGTCGGACCTGCACTGTCACCGAGCCGGTCCCCGCACCGCCCTCGGTGAGTTTGATGTGCAGCCCTCCGCTGCCGAGTTCGACGGAGACCTCCACCGGTCCGTCGCACTCGAAGTCCTGCTTCCTTACCTCGGCCACGTCGGTGCCGTCGTTCTCCACGGTTCCTCCTGGACGACGCTGTCGTTACCTGGATGGGGTCAGCCTGCATAGGCCCCTGTTTTCAGCCCTGGACCCAGCCCTGGACCCGGTTGCGACCCCGGCGATCGTCCCGAGTCCACCGTTGCTCGTTCCACGGCTCACCTCGCAGCGCGCTCTGCACGGCCTGCGACACCCACGTATTGAGGGAGACGCCCTGCTCGGCGGCGGCCCGCTCGGCCTGGCCCTTGAGCTGGTCGATCAGTCTCAAGGTCATCCGCCTGATGTCACCGCTGGCGTCGCCGATGTCGCCGAAAGGACCCGCGCCCGGCTCGAAGGGCGGCGGGGAGTCGGTACGCGGCCCGGCGTGGGATGGCGAACTCACCGCGACTCGCACGTCGCGGCCGTCAAGCCGCACCTCCACCACCCGATCGTCCAGCGCCGCGGTCACCTCGGCGGCGAGGTCAGATAGTGCATTCATGATCGCCAGGCGGGCCGCCGAGTCCAGCGCCGCACCCAGAACGGCCGCGGTGCGCTGGGTCTGCTCGTCGCCCGCCGACGCCGCGGCGGTGAGGTCCTCGCGCAACCGGTTGACGTAAGGCATCAGATCCATGACATCAAGGATGACGCCATAAGTGACGCCAGTCAAGACATCATTGTGGTGCCGCAGTTACGCTGCTGCGGCTGTCTGAGCGGAGGAGTGCGCCGTGAGCGAGTCCCATCACGTCAATGCCCAGGACGTCGACGCCAAGGACGTGAGCGCCGTGCCGTTACGGGTCCAGCTGGTCGCCAAGACCGAGTTCTTCCTGCCGGTCGATGTGCCGTGGTCCACCGACGCCGATGGTGGGCAGGCACTCGCGGAGTTCGCCGGCCGGGCCTGCTACCAGTCCTGGCGCAAGCCAAACCCGGCGACTGCGACGAATGCCGGCTACCTCAGGCACATCCTGGAGGTCGGTCACCTCTCCGTGCTTGAGCACGGCACAGTCAGCTTCTACGTCACGGGCGTGTCTCGTTCGCTGACCCACGAGCTGATCCGGCACCGGCACCTGTCCTACTCGCAGCTGTCGCAGCGCTACGTGCCTGAGCGGGACGCCGCCATGGTCGAGCCTGACGTCATTGCCGACGACCCAGAGCTACACGAGCTGTTCCACACCGCATCCCGAGTCAGCCAGCAGGCCTACAACACGCTGCTGGCCGGGCTGGAGGCGCGCTTCGCCGGCGAACCGAACGCCACACTGCGTCGCAAGCAGGCCCGCCAGGCGGCTCGCGCGGTGTTGCCGAACGCCACCGAGACCCGCATCGTGGTCACCGGCAACTACCGGGCCTGGCGGCACTTCTTCGCGATGCGGGCCACTGAGCATGCTG
>DATDHI010000446.1:0-10908 GCA_036521655.1 Pseudonocardiaceae bacterium
TCCCGCTCCTCGGCGCACAACGGCACACCCCCACTCATCAACCATCCCCCCAGAGTATTCCCCAGAAAGGGGGACACCTTAACAGATCAAATTCTGCTAGAATAAAGGCCTGTCGCTACGACCGTTTGAGCCCAAGCCGTACCGCGTTGTACGGGTGTGTCTCGGTGATCTCGGCGCACCGGCATATAAGAAGTATGACACCGAGTCCTGGTTCCCCGGCTTCGGTGACTACCGAGACGCACGGCATCACTGATCGTGCCGTACTTGCGATCCTGGAGAATCATGTCCAGCCCGACGGCTCGGTGAGGATCCCCGACGCCCTGCGGCCCTACCTAGGTGGGCAGGAATTGATCGAATCGAAGGCGGCCCGCACTGGGTGACTGGCAGCCCGGTCCTCGGCGTCAACTTCGGTAACCACGACGCGGCAGCGGCGTTGATCGCCAACGGCCGGATCCTGGCTGCGGCCGAAGAAGAACGCTTCACTCGCGTCAAGCACACCAAGCAACTCCCGGCCCGATGCTACTACGGCCCGTACTCTGCGGCGTGCACTACACAAGCGCGCGACACGCCAGGGAGTTGGTTAGGGGCGGGTCAGGGGCGGGTCAGGGGCGGGTCAGGGGCGTGCACTAGTGGGGGCGCCGTGGCAACGCTTGTATTTGCGGCCCGAACCGCATGGGCAGGGGGCGTTGCGCGAAGGCTCCTGCCCGGCGCTGTTGCTGGCATGCCGGCCGCCGTTGCCACGCGCCTGCACTTTGGTGGCGCCATCCTCGGCCGGTCCGCTGTAGGTCAGCGGCCTGGGCGAACCCGCCGCCGGCGCGCGCAGGGCCGGGGGAACGGTCCGGTCACCACGCTGACCGTCGAGCTGGGACAGCGCGGGGCCGGCCGGCGCGGGGGTAAGCGGGGCGACCGGGGCCGCGGCAACGGCCGGGGCCTGCGCGGGGTCCTGCGCAACCTCCGGCTCGGCGACCTGGACCTGCAAGTTGAAGAGGAACCCGACGGACTCCTCCTTGAGCGCCTCGAGCAACGCGGTGAACATCTCGAAACCCTCGCGTTTGTACTCCACCAGTGGATCGCGCTGGGCCATCGCGCGCAGCCCGATGCCCTCCTTGAGATAGTCCATCTCGTAGAGGTGCTCGCGCCATTTGCGATCCAGCACCGAAAGCACTACCCGGCGCTCGAACTCCCGCATCGCGCCCTCGCCGGCCATCTCCGCAAGCTCAGCCTCCCGGCGGGCGTAAGCCGACCGCGCGTCCTCGAGCAGGGCGGCCAGCAGCACCTCGCGGGTGAGGTCACCAGAGTTGCCGACGGCGTCGGATTTGATGCCGACCGGATACAACGTCTTGAGCGCCGTCCACAGCTGGTCGAGATCCCAGTCCTCGGAGTACCCGTTCTCGGTCGCGGCGTTGACATAAGCGGTGACCACCTCGGTCAGCATGTGCTCAACCTGGTCGCGCAGGTCCTCGCCCTCCAGGACCCGGCGACGCTCGGCATAGATCACCTTGCGCTGAAGGTCCATGACCTCGTCGTATTTGAGGACGTTCTTGCGGATCTCGAAATTCTGCTGCTCGACCTGGGTCTGCGCGGACTGGATGGCCCGGGAGACCATCTTGGCCTCGATCGGGACGTCATCCTCCATCCGCAGCCGAGTCATGATGGACTCCACCATCGGGCCGTTGAACCGCATCATGAGCTCATCACGCAAGGAGAGGTAGAACCGGGACTCGCCAGGGTCTCCCTGGCGCCCGGAGCGGCCACGCAACTGGTTGTCGATCCGCCGTGACTCGTGCCGCTCGGTGCCCAGCACGTACAGCCCGCCGGCCGCGACGACCGCCTTGGCCTCGGCGTCCACCTCGCCACGGGTCTGGTTAACGGCGGCCTCCCAAGCCGCTTCGTATTCCTCCGGAGTCTCCACCGGGTCCAGCCCACGGGCTCGCAATGCGGCGTCGGCGAGGAACTCCGGGTTGCCACCCAGCATGATGTCGGTCCCGCGACCAGCCATGTTCGTCGCCACGGTCACCGTGCCGGGGCGGCCGGCCTCGGCGATGATCGTCGCCTCCTTGTCATGCTGCTTGGCGTTGAGCACCGAATGCGGGATGCCGGCCGCAACCAGTGCTTTCGACAAGTACTCGGAGCGCTCCACGCTCGCGGTGCCGACCAGCACCGGCTGGCCCTTGGCGTGCCGCTGCTCGATGTCGGCTACCACAGCGGTGAACTTGGCCTCCTCGGTCTTGTAGATCAGGTCGCCACTGTCCGCGCGGATCATCGGCTTGTTGGTGGGGATTGGCACCACACC
The DNA here is from genome assembly GCA_036521655.1 of Pseudonocardiaceae bacterium. GTDB lineage: Bacteria > Actinomycetota > Actinomycetes > Mycobacteriales > Pseudonocardiaceae. The sequence continues at coordinate 2,294 of DATDHI010000446.1, forward strand.
AAGCTTGTAGATCTGGTGCAGCTCCGCTGCCTCGGTCTGCGCGGTACCGGTCATCCCGGCAAGCTTGTCATAAAGCCGGAAATAGTTCTGCAGCGTGATCGTGGCCAACGTCTGGTTCTCGGCCTTGATCTCCACCTTCTCCTTGGCCTCGATAGCCTGGTGCATACCCTCGTTGTAACGCCGACCGAGCAGCACCCGGCCGGTGAACTCATCGACGATGAGCACCTCGCCATTGCGGACGATGTAGTCCTTGTCCCTGGTGAACAGCTCCTTGGCCTTCAACGCATTGTTGAGATAGCCGACCAGCGGCGTGTTCGCCGCCTCGTAGAGATTCTCGATACCCAGCTGGTCCTCGACGAGTTCGACGCCCTGCTCGGACACGCCTACGGTGCGCTTACGGTCATCCACCTCGTAGTGCACGTCGCGCTTGAGCATCGGCGCAAGCCGGGCGAACTCGGCGTACCAGCGGGAGGACTGGTCGGCGGGCCCAGAGATGATCAGCGGGGTGCGGGCCTCGTCGATGAGGATGGAGTCGACCTCGTCGACGATGGCGAAGCTGTGCCCGCGCTGCACGCAGTCCTCGAGGCTCCAGGCCATGTTGTCGCGTAGGTAGTCGAAACCGAGCTCGTTGTTCGTGCCGTAGGTGATGTCGGCGTGGTAGGCGACGCGCCGCTCGTTCGGGGTCATCGGGGACAGGATCACACCGACATCCAGGCCGAGGAACCGGTGTACCCGGCCCATCCACTCCGCGTCACGCTTGGCCAGGTAGTCGTTGACCGTGACGACGTGCACGCCCTGGCGGCCGATCGCGTTGAGGTACGCGGGCAGCACGCAGGTCAGGGTCTTGCCCTCCCCGGTACGCATCTCGGCGATGTTGCACAGGTGCATTGCGGCACCGCCCATGAGCTGTACGTCGAAGTGCCGCTGCCCCAACGTGCGCTTGGCGGCCTCACGGACCACCGCGAACGTCTCGGGCAGCAGCTCGTCCAGCGACTCGCCGTTGTCGTGGCTGCGACGGAATTCTGCGGTCCTGGCCCGCAGCTGGGCGTCGGCCAGGCCGGCGACCTCACCCTCCAGGCCGTTGATGTGGTCGGCGATGGCGCGCAAGCGGCGCACCATCTTGTGCTCGCCGGCGCGGAGCAGTCGGGACAGGACCACCTGGGAGACCTCACTCGTATCGGGACGCCGCTGTTATCGCCACGCGCAGGGCGGCGGGCTGCCTGTGGCGGGCAGCGCGGCAGCGTGCACCGCCGCTCTGCGCGCCATCGTATGCCCAGTGCCTGCTGCGCTGTCATCAGCGCAGGTCAGCTGTGCGGCAAAACGCCATGATCGCTGTCCGGGTGCCGTGCACCCGGACAGCGATCATGGCGTTGCTGGAATGTGTCAGACCAGCTGGATCACGCCGTAGTGGAAGCCGCGCCTGCGGTACACCACGCTGGGCCGTCCGGACTCAGCGTCGGAGAACAGGTAGAAGTCGTGGCCCACGAGCTCCATCTCGTAGAGCGCCTCGTCGACGGTCATGGGTTCGGCGGAGTGCCTCTTGTGCCGGGCGATGCGGCCCGGTTCCTCCGCATCCGGTGACCTCCACCGTTGCGCGGGGACCTCGTAGTCGGCCTCCTGCTCAGGAGGGTCCAGCACCCTCATCCGGCGGTCGTGGCCGTTGGTTTCAGCTTCGACAGCGATGCCACTGGCAGTACTGGTATCGGAGGCCAGCACGGCCGCCAGCGGGGCGGTGGCCTCGGCAACGGATGTGGGCTGGCGGCGTCCGTGGTGCACCTTGTGGCGGTCGGCGACCCGGCGCAGCCGGTTCTCCAGCTTGCTCGCCGCCAGGTCCAAGGCGGCGTAGAAGTCGGGGCCACACGCCTCGGCGCGTATCACCTGCCCGCGGCACTGACCGGTGATCTCCACCCGCTGGCAGCTCTTGGACTGCCGTGGATTGCGCTCGTGGAACAGCTCGACGTCGTAGCGGATGGCCTTGTAGTCGTATCGCTCAATCCGGGCGAGCTTCTCAGCGACGTGCACCCGGTAGTGCTCGGGAACCTCGACGTTACGACCCTTCACGACAATATCCACTAGGGCGACCTCCTCGCATTGTCCAGCAAAGACAGCAGGAATTCGGCGACGCCGGGGAACGGAAGCGATCATCATCGAGTTGCCTGAGTCGACGAGTTGATCGTCACTCGGGTGATCGTCACCGAAGTGAAACTGGAAAGGATCACTCGAACCGCCGGCGCCAGAACCATGGCCTTCTCGCCTCCCTCCCGAACGAGCAGCGAAGTGGGCTGATCTCAGGACCGTAGTCCGCTGGGAGTGCCCTCGCCAGAGCCCTGACCCCCCACTTCACACTGTCTACGCTCTAGGTGGTATACGACGTGCAGCAGCTAAGACAGGGCGTCACGCCCGGCGACAGCGAGTGCAACAATCGCGGGCACTTGGATACCCGTTCGGATGAGCGCCGTGAAGCAGGCCGCCACAGTCGCGCCGGTGGTCACTACGTCGTCGATGAGCACGACGGGCGTACCAGCGGGCGGCAAGCCCGCCCGCTGCAGCAGCACCCGGCCAGCCAGATTGGCCTGCCGGTCCGCCGGCGCCAGGCCAACCGAGTCACGCACCCCGCGGGCCATTCGCAACGCTGGGGCAACCGCTGTCGCAACACCGGCAGCGGCCAGGGCCGCCGCCGCCCGCTGCGCCAGCAGCGCCATGTGCTGCCCGCCCCGGCGAGCGGCGGCCGACCGGCGGGACGGCACGGGCACCAGGTACAACCCGCCAGACGGCGGAATCTGGAGGCCTCGGGCCTCGGGCGGGGCACCGAGCACAGCCGCCGCCAGCGCGCTACCCAGCGGGCCCGCAAGGTCACGGCGGCCGCGCTCCTTGTAGGCGAGCAGGGCTTCTCGCAGCCCGCCCCGGTAGGCCCCCAGCGCGTACACGGGCGGGCCGGCTGCGCAGCACGGCGGGTACACCCGTGCCGGCGCCCTCAGCAGCAGCTCGCAGTCAGGGCACCAGGTCCGTCCCGGCGCGCCGCAGCCGCCGCACTCAACGGGCAGCAGCAGGTCCAGCAGCGCCCCCAGCGGTGATCGGTCGGCCACCACGCCACCATGCCCTACTCCACCACCCCAAGGGCCGTTGCCCCGCATTCAGCGGGCTCAGCGGGGTTATCCGGCGCTGGAAACCCCGCTGAGCCCGCTGAATGCGAATTGACCGCGCCAGCCGGTCAGCCAGGGTAGAGGGGTACCGCGCCAGGACCGATGCCGCCGAGGCGCGGTTCCCACACCTCTGGGGCATCGGAGTACGCCCACACTCCGGTGGCGTCGGCCACCAGCACCTCGCGCCCGGGTGCGGCCACGATGCTGGTCAGCGGGCCCGTCAGGTTGGTGCTGGACCACTGCCGGCGGGTCAGCCCGTCCACCGACACCGACCCGACGTGCGGGGACGGCTCGGCAGAGGCCACCACCAGCAGCTCGGGACGCGCCCAGGCCACGGATGCGGTGCCTGGCAGGTCGCCCTCTCGCAGCACCTGCGGGTGGCGCAAACTCAGCGCGCCCGACTCGCTCACCACCGCGGCCACCACCAGCTTCCCGCCGACCACCGCCGCCACCCGCACCCCATCCCGGGACAACCGCAGCTCAGAGATGGTGCCCAGGTCGGTCAACTCGCTGGCGTTGACCTGGTAGGTCGATGCCACACCGGTGCCCGAGAGCGCCACCCCGGTCACCGTGCGGCCGTTGATCACGGTCCACACCTCGGTTCCCGACGATCGCCAGGTGGGCCGGGTCATCGACTCCGCGTCCAGCGCGACCACCGCGATGTCCCCATCGGCCCGGCCAGCCCGCAGCTGCGGGTGCCCCTGCGGGCCGGCGACAACCGCCGCCAGCAACTCCCCGCTAGGACTCGAACTGGCCGCGCTGAGCACCGGCGGCTGGCCGGCTCCCGCGGGACCCGGTACCGCGTTGCCGTCCAGCCCACGCAGCCGGCCTCCGAAAACCACCTGCGCGGGCAGGTCGGGGCGCGGCCCGGCCGCCGGAGCGAAGGAGGCGATGTCGACCGAGCGCCACTCGACCTGCCCGGGCACCAGCGGTTCGCCGTCGGCGAGCAGCCGCAGCGGAGAGGGCGCCAAGCCGTCCAGGCTACTGACGATCTGTGCGGCGACCAGGCGCCGATCCTGATCGACCACCCCGTCGAGGCCGGCCAGGTTGATCACGGCCCGCCCGGCGCGGCTGACCACCAGGTTGGATCTGGGCCGGGTCCCTTCCGGTAGCGCCGAGCGGACGGCTCCGGCCAGCCGCTGGGACGGTCCGGCCAGCAGCAGGTCCAACACCCGCCCGGGCAACGTGGCGGACGGCTGCGCGGGTACCCAGCGCGGGTCGGACACCAGGGTGCCGCGGTTCGGATCGAGGAAGTTGACCCGGACCTGACGGTAGTCGCGCTGGAAAGCTGCGGCCTCCACCAGCACACCCGGCGGGGGATTGCTGATCCGCCACTCGCCATGCTCCTTGACCACGTCGAGCGGGACGGCGAAGCTCCCCGCCATCGGCGAGAAACTGCCGTCCGCGTTGAGCACGCCCAGCCGGGAACCTCCCACCCGGATCTGGCGGGCCCCGTCGGAACCGCCGCCCTGGGGGGCGGCGCCGGGAGCGTCCTCGATCACGGTGAGACCGGCACGATCGTCCCAACTCGCCGCCGCCTGGTGGGAGAGGTAGGCGCGGGCCGCGGCGTGCCCGTCGTCGGGGTTGCCGGTGGCCTCGATGAACCCTCGCACCAGCCGGAACGGGTCCACGCCCCGTTCCGGGCCGACCGGTGGGGCGACCCGCGAGCCCACCGGCATCGAGCGCACCACCTGCACGTCCGAACTCGCTGGGACAGCGGCGCAACCGGCCAGCAGCCCCAGCGTCATCAGCGTCATCAGGACCTGCCCAGGAGCGAAGAGCCGCGCGGCGCGGCAGCGCATCACTGTCCCCCAGGGCCGGCGGGGACGGGCGGGGTGGGCGAGGTCGCGTCCTGCCCGTCCAGGGGTAACGGGCTGGAGGTGAGCGGGGTGCCCTGGCGGCGGGGCAGCGTGAGCCGGAAGGCGCTGCCCTCCCCCGGTGTGCCGCAGGCCTGCAACCAGCCCCCATGTAGCCGGGCGTCCTCCAGGCTGATCGACAGGCCCAGCCCGGTTCCCCCGGTGCGCCGGTCCCGCGATGGGTCGCCACGCCAGAACCGGGTGAACACCAGATCTTGATCACCCGGTTTCAGCCCGATGCCGTGGTCGCGCACCAGCACCGCGATAGCACCGGAGTCCGCCGCGACGGTCACCTCGACCGGGCGCCCCTCCCCGTGGTCCAAGGCGTTGGTGAGCAGGTTGCGCACGATCCGCTCGACCCGCCGCGGATCGATCTCAGCGAACACCTCCTCGGCCGGCAGGTCCAGCTCCAGAGGGGTGCCGGCCCGATCGGCGACCGCACGCACCGCGCTCACCGCATGCGTCACGGTGGAGCACACGTCGACCGTCTCGCTGTGCAGGTCGGCGACCCCGGCGTCCAGCCGGGAGATCTCCAACAGGTCGGCGAGCAGCGCCTCGAACCGGTCCAATTCGTTGACCAGCAGCTCAGCCGAACGATGCAGCGTCGGGTGCAGGTTGTCGCGCGAGTCGTAGAGCAGGTCCGCGGCCATCCGCACGGTGGTCAGCGGGGTACGCAGCTCATGGGAGACGTCGGAGGTGAAGCCGCGCTGCAGCTCGCCGAATTCCTCCAGCCGGCGGATCTGGCGCTGGATGCTGGCCGCCATCTCGTTGAACGAGGTGCCCAGTCGAGCCATCTCGTCCTCCCCGACGACCGCAATGCGCTCCTCAAGGTGGCCACCGGCAAAACGTTCGGCGATCTCCGCGGCCTGCCGGACCGGAACCACCACCTGGCGGGTCACCAGGCTGGCGATGCCCGCGACCAGCACCAGCAGCACCAGCCCCCCGGCCACCAGGGTGGACTGCACCAGCAGCAGGGTGCGCTGGTCGGCGGTGAGGGGGAACAGCAGGTAGAGCTGCATGCTGCGACCTGCGCTGTCAACCGGCATGCCGACGGCCAGCATGGTCACACTTGCCGAGCCGCGCTGCACGGTGGTGATCTTGTGCGCAAGCGCACCGCGTTCCACGGCGGCACGCAGCACCGCGGGGACGTCGTCCAACGGCCCGACCTTCTGCCCGCCGCCGGCCGCCCCCGCGGAATAGCCGCCGTTCACCAGTACCGGCTCGTAGGCCCCGGCGTTGGCCGCCGCGAGGCCCTCACCGGTGGGGTCGGGGTTGGTCAGCCGATCGACGGCGGTGGTGAGCCGGCCGGCCAGCGACGCCGAGGAAGGATCGACCGCACCGAGCTCGGACTCCACCAGAACCCTGCTGTTCTCGGCCTGCAGCAGCGCGGCCTGTGTCTTGTTGTCGATCAGCCGCTGGGCGATCTGGGTCTGCAGCACCATGCCCAGCACCAGCACCACGGTCGAGGACAGCGCCACGGTGCTGGCCACCACCCGGACCTGGATGCTGCGCCGCCACATCGTGCCGGCGACGGCGGCCAGCTCACGGGCCTGGCTGGTGGCCCGGTGCAGGGAATCGGCCAGCCGGCCCGCGAGCGATCTCACCGCATCCGTACCGCGGGGGGCTTCACGGCGCGCCGGCCTTGTATCCGACGCCGCGCACGGTGAGCACCACCTCCGGATGCTCCGGATCCCGTTCGACCTTCGAACGAAGCCGCTGAACGTGCACGTTGACCAGCCGGGTGTCCGCGGCGTGCCGGTACCCCCAGACCTGCTCGAGCAGCACCTCACGGGTGAACACCTGGCGCGGCTTGCGGACCAGGGCGAGCAGCAGGTCGAACTCCAGGGGAGTCAGCAAGATCGGCCGCCCGCCGCGGCTGACCAAGTGACCGGGCACATCGATGGTGAGGTCGCCGAGGGTGAGATGCTCGTCAGGATCGGCGTCGGTGCGACGCAGCCGGGTCCGCAGCCTCGCCACCAGTTCCTTAGGTTTGAACGGCTTGACCACGTAGTCGTCGGCGCCGGACTCCAGGCCCAGCACCACGTCGACCGTGTCGCTCTTGGCGGTGAGCATCACGATCGGGACACCGAACTCTGCGCGGATCGCCTTGCAGACGTCGATGCCGTTCATGCCCGGCAGCATGAGGTCCAGCAGCACCACGTCGGGTTTCAATTCGCGCACCGCCGGCATCGCCTTGGTGCCCTCGCTGACCACCGCGGTGTCGAAGCCCTCCGAGCGCAGCACTATGGTCAACATCTCAGCCAACGCGGGATCATCGTCCACTACAAGCACACGAGCCCTCATGGGCACCATCGTGGCACTGCTGCGGACGCTCTCAGCAGCCGGGCTGGACGTCGAGTGCTGGCCTGCACGCTCACTCGTCGGGTCCCGGCCTCCGCTGCCGGGGAACGCGATCCGGCGCCGACCGGGTCGTCGCCCAGCGGTGCCTGACCTGCGGCCGCGAGACTGCCGGCTCGGTCCTCATCCAGGCCGCGACCAGCGCGGATGCCGCCAGCTGGAACAGCACCACTCCCAGCCCGATCCACCAGCCCGCGCCACCCACGACAACGAGGGCCACCATCGAACCGAGCACCGCGAGCGTGCCCATCCGAGCCGGCCGCAGCACCACCCGGTGGGTGAAGGTGCGCGTCGCAGCGCGCCAGGGCCCCTTCACCTGTTCCTGGGTGATCGTCTCGCCATAACGGGACGCGGGCAACTCGACTGAACGTCCGATGAGGGGCACACCAACCAATCGGTAATGCCGCAGTCAATGTTTCGCCCTCATCCGCCGAGGAGCCGCAGCGCCAGGTCACCGGAGGTGCTGCCGGTGCCGTCCAGCACCGACCATGGGGTCAGCCAGCCGAGGGCAGCAAGCCCGTCATAGACGGCCGCGCAGCGGGCCTGCAACCCTTGGTCGGTCTCGTAGAGATCCTTCGCCCGCGCACTATCGCCCTCGGCCCGGCCATCCGCACGGGCCGCCGCGACGCCCACCGGCACCCTCAGCAGGAGTTGGGCGTCGGGCGCCGGGACACCGAAACGGTCCATCTCCAGTGCCCGGACCCACTCCACGAACGTGCCATCGGCGCCCTCGTGCAGCCTCGCCGCGCCGTATGCGGCGTTGGATGCGACGTAGCGATCCAGCAGCACTACATCGTGGCTGTGCGTGAGCGCGCGCAGCTCCTCCGCGGCGTCGCGCCGGTCCAACGCGAAAAGCACGGCCATCCCATACACCGAGTCGGCCAGGTCTCCCAACCGCCCGTACAGCGCGTCGCGCACCAGCTCGGCATGCACATCGGTCTCGTAGCGGGGAAACGCCATCCGGGCGACCGTGGCACCCTCGACGGTCAGAGCGGCAGTGACCGCAGCGGCGACGGTGCGCTTGCCCGCCCCGTCCAGCCCCTCGATCACAACCAGCCGCCCCACCGCAGCACCCTAGCCCGCACCCCTCACCCCCTCCCCGGCGTGTCGTCCTCCAGTGCCCGGCGTGTCCAGCTCCCGTGTACGCCATGAGGCTTATCGGAAACTCAGCTTGAAGAAGTAAAGTGAGCGAATCGCGCTGAAGGCGGTCGGGTAGGTTCGAAGTGGACGGCGGTAGTCGGTGTGCATGCAGCGCCAC
>DATDHI010000447.1:0-1698 GCA_036521655.1 Pseudonocardiaceae bacterium
GTATAGGCAATAACTGGCGGGACATCGGCGGCGTCTTCCCCCCCGGTGCCCCCGTTAGTGCGGTGGCGCGCAACCCTAACAATCTCGATTTGTTCATCACCGGCAGCAACGGAGATGTCTATACCTCGTGGTGGTCCCAGGATTCCGACTGGTCAGGTATAGGCAATAACTGGCGGGACATCGGCGGCGTCTTCCCGGTTCCCCATTGAGACAGTGGCCTGACGTTGTCCCGCGAGTCGTAGAAGTTGACAGGGACCCGAGCGGGGAGTTGCCTGATCAGCGAGGGTAATGATCTCCCGCAACGCCAGCCGCGCCACCGCGAGCCGATCCGAGTGCGGACGCGGGTTCACGACACTGACCACCAGTCCGTATGGCACGCTGCGCACGACCATTTCTGAACTTTCCCTTTCCCTCATACCCGGCCAGCCTCTGCGTCGGCTTGCCGGTGTCAAGGGTGGCGCTTGCGCCATCGCATCGTCAATGCCGCGGAGTTGGCGGTTTGGCGATCAGGTCCAGGATGTGGAGAGGCTGGGCGTGTCGCTGTTGTCGTGAGCGGTGACTGCCCCGGGAGAGCGGGTGGTGAGTTGGTCGGCGAGGTGGTCGGGGGGCCAGTTCGGGGGTGGGGCGTCGAGGGCGTAGGTGCCGGCGCCGGTGTGGCGGATGAAGCCGAGTCGGGCCCATTCGGCTAGGGCGTGTCTGCCGGATCTTGGGGCTCGGGTGCGGTAGATCTCGCCGATGCATGATCGCCATGATCTGACCGATGTCGAGTGGGAACAGTTGGAGCCGTTGCTGCCGGACCGGATGCCGCGTCGGGGTGGTCGGTGGTGTGATCACCGGGTGGTGATCAACGGGGTGTTGTGGCGGACCCGGACAGGGAGTCCGTGGCGGGACCTGCCCCTGTATTACGGGAACTGGAAGACCGTCTACTCGCGACATCGTCGCTGGTCAGGAGACGGTACCTGGGAAAAGATCCTGGACGGGCTGCGAGCCGGATGCGATCTGGACGACGGCTTGGAGTGGACGGTCGGGATCGATGCGACCGTGGTCCGCGGGCATCAGCACGCCGCGGGTGCCCGCCATGCGCCGCCCCAGGACATCCCGGCCAAGAGGCTGGCACCGCTGCTGCGCGACCCCCCACCGGCCCCCGAACCCGCGGCGGAGCCGGAGCCCTCGACTGGGCCGAACCCCGCGCAGGACACAGGGGGCTGGGTCGAATGGCAAGAATCCAGCACTGGCGAGAGTGACGTGCGCTGATCGGGAGGGCCTGGGGCGCTCCCGCGGCGGGCTGAGCACCAAGATTCACCTGCTGGCCGATTCCCGGTGCCGCCCGCTGGCCCGGGTGACCACCGCCGGGCAGCGCCACGACTCGCTGGCCTTCGAGCCCCTGATGGGGCGGCTGCGGATCCGCCGGCTCGGTCGTGGCCGGCCCCGGACCCGACCCGGATGGCTGCTGGCCGACAAGGCGTACTCGAACCGGACGATCCGCGCCTACCTGCGGCGACGCCGGATCAAGGCGACGATCCCGGAGAAGTCCGACCAGCACAAGACCCGCGCCGCCAAGGGCTCGCACGGTGGGCGGCCACCGGCGTTTGACCCCGAGGCATACAAGCAGCGCAACACCGTCGAGCGCGCGCACAACAAGCTCAAGGCGTTCCGCGCGGTCGCCATGCGTACCGACAAACGCGAGTTCGTCTTCCA
>DATDHI010000448.1:0-5106 GCA_036521655.1 Pseudonocardiaceae bacterium
CTACCCCACAAAAATCAAGCTCACAGACCAGCAGAAAGAATCGATACCCCTCACCCGGCACCTCTTTCACGGTGACTGGAATTACACCATGACCCCGCCGATCAAATAGCTTATTTAATTACGGCTCCTAACCAGGCGCGAACACGCCGTGCCTGCGGTTACATGCGGCGAATGATGTCCATCACGGGATGGGTTTCCGCGGTCTGTGCGGCGGGCCCGCTGAGGGCGCCGTTCCATGCCTCGGGTGGTGTCCCGCCCCAGGACAGGTGATTATCCAGGTCCTGGAAGGCCTGGATGAGGTCCCGCACGGCCGGTGGTGTGATGGCCGGATCGCCCCGGCTCACAGTCACCACGGAGAATCGGATCCTGCGCAGCATCGTGTTGGGATTCTTTGTCGTCACGGTCGCTCCTGGCGATGTGGGTGTTGCGGGCATTGACGATCTTCGATGCCTCGGCCATCCGGCCCGGTGGGTCAGCACGTCGGCGGGCTCAGCCAGACTGCCATGGTCGGGAAAGGTGCCAGACGCTGCCCTCAGCTGGCTAGTCGCCCGATCGGCGGAGCGTCGCCTTTGACCGGTTAGGAGGCCAGTGAACGAACCTCACTCCGCGTGGGGTGCATCGGCAAACCTTGATCGCCATGTCGACGTATGGTCACTCGCCGCGGGTTAAGCCATAGGCGCCGGGCAGGAGACCGACAGGGTCGCTAGGGTGTGTCCGTCCTCGCCACGCCTGAGCTCCTGGAGGTGTCTGCATGACCACCACCGAGCGCCTCGGCGGTGTCGTGGGCCCGCCGCTGGATCCCTGGGTCACCGCCCAAACCACCGCGGAGTTCGCCACACTACGCAGCCGGCTACGCGGCTTCGTCTTTCCGATGACAGCGTTCTTCCTAGCCTGGTACCTGCTTTATGTCCTGCTGGCCGCATTCGCCCACGGCTTCATGTCCATCAAAGTGTTAGGCAACGTCAATGTCGGGTTCATCTTTGGCCTGATGCAGTTCATCACCACCTTCGCGATCACGATGCTCTACGTCCGGTTCGCCAACCGGAAGCTGGACCCGGTCAGTGCCGAGATCCGCCGGTGGCTCGAAGGAGGGTTTCGGTGACCGGAAGTCTTGGGAGTGCCGTCAGCGGGGCCGTCGGGGACCCGCTGCTCAACGCCGGAATCTTTGCCTTCTTCGTCCTCGTCACCCTGGTGATCGTGTTCCGGGCCTCGCGCAGCACGAAGACCGCTGCCGACTACTACGCCGCCGGGCGGTCGTTCACCGGCCCGCAGAACGGTGTCGCGGTCTCCGGTGACTACTTGTCGGCGGCGTCGTTCCTCGGCATCGCGGGGGCCATCTCGGTCTATGGCTACGACGGCTTCCTGTACTCGATCGGCTTCCTGGTCGCCTGGCTGGTGGCTTTGCTGCTGGTCGCCGAACTGCTGCGGAATACCGGCAAGTTCACCATGGGTGATGTGCTGAGCTTCCGGATGCGCCGGCGGCCGGTGCGGGCGGCCGCCGCAGTGTCGACGCTGGCGGTGTCGCTGTTCTACCTGCTCGCGCAGATGGCCGGTGCCGGCGGCTTGGTCGCGCTGCTGCTCAACGTCAAGGACAAGCACAGCCAGGCGCTGGTGGTGGTCGGCGTCGGCGTCCTGATGATCATTTATGTGCTGGTCGGCGGGATGCGCGGCACCACCTGGGTGCAGATCATCAAGGCCGGACTGCTGATCTTCAGCGCGGCCATGCTCACCATGTGGGTGCTGGGCTACTTCGGGCTCAACCCGTCCGCCTTGCTGGGCGAGGCCGCCGCAAAGTCGCCGCACGGGCAAGCGGTGCTCCAGCCCGGCCTGCAGTGGGGGGCGAACATCACGACAAAGATCGACTTTCTCTCCCTGGGGCTCGCACTGGTGCTGGGCACCGCAGGCCTGCCACACATCCTGATGCGCTTCTACACCGTGCCCTCGGCCAAGGAGGCCCGCCGGTCGGTGGTGTGGGCGATCTGGCTGATCGGCATCTTCTACCTGTTCTCGCTGGTGATCGGTTACGGTGCCGGAGCGCTGGTGGACGGCGGTCCGCAACGGATCGCCACGATGCCCGGTCAGGAGAACTCGGCCGCGCCGCTGCTGGCCTACCAGCTGGGCGGGGAGGTGCTGCTCGGCTTCATCTCAGCGGTGGCGTTCGCCACGATCCTCGCCGTGGTGGCCGGCCTGACGATCACTGCGTCGGCGTCCTTCGCCCACGACGTGTACGCCAACATCATCAGGCGCGGCCAGATGAATCCGGATGGCGAGGTCTTGGTCGCCCGCCTCACGGCCTGTGTCATCGGTGCGCTGGCGATCCTCGGCGGCATTCTCGCGCTCGGCCAGAACGTCGCATTCCTGGTCTCGCTGGCCTTCGCGGTGGCCGCGTCGGCCAACCTGCCGACCATTCTCTACTCGCTGTTCTGGAGGCGGTTCAACACCAGCGGGGTGCTGTGGAGCATGTACGGCGGTCTGTGCAGCTGCCTGGTATTGATCATCCTGTCCCCGGCGGTGTCCGGAACCGCGAAGTCGATGTTCCCCAGCCTGCACTTCGCGATCTTCCCGCTGAAGAATCCGGCGCTGGTCTCGGTGCCGCTGGCTTTCCTGCTGGGCTATCTCGCCACGGTGCTGAGCAAGGACAAGGCCGATGCCGCGCTGTACGCCGAGATGGAGGTGCGCGCGCTGACCGGTGCCGGCTCCGAACGGGCCCTCCCCCGCCCCTAATCCCGGCGTGTCGTCTCCCCACCCCTCGGCGTGTCGTCCTCCTCTGCACGCCATGTTGACCTCTGGTGCTCAGCCTCGTCGCCGGGAATCGGCTGTGGCACGATTCGACCATGACGACTCCGGTCCCGGCCGTGGCTGTGCCTGACCTGCCCGAGAACCCGGTGCTGCTCGACGTCCGCGAGAACGACGAGTGGATGGCCGGGCATGCCCCCGGGGCGGTGCACGTCCCGATGGCGCAGGTACCGCAACGGCTCGACGAGCTTGCCACCAGCTTCCCCGACGGCCCGGTGCCGGTGGTGTGCCGCTCCGGGGGGCGATCTGCCCGAGTCACCGCCTATCTCGCGAAGGCCGGGTGGGACGCGGTGAACGTCGATGGCGGGATGCGCGCCTGGGCCGCTGCCGGCCGCCCGATGGTGGCCGAGTCTGGTGCGCCGCCGAAGGTGTTGTAGATCGGCGATGCCCGCCGAGCCGATGCCTGCCCAGCCCATGCCCGCCCAGCCCACGCCCGTCCAGCCGATGCGCACACAGTCCCGCTATACCGGCCCGCCGTCCTACCCCACCCCACCGCGCTGGGGTTTTGCACGGCCGGGATGGCGCCGGCCGGTGCAGCTGGCCGCCAGGCGGGTGGGCGCCGCCCGGATGCGCGCGAGTGCTGGGGATGCTGGGGATGCTGGGGAGCGAATGCGCGCACTGGCTGCGATGGCGGGCCCCCTGCTCGGGCTGACCGCTGTGGTCGTGCTCGCCACCGCGGGCGCAGAGGTGTGGCGTTATGCGCTGCTGCTGGACAGCCGCACCGACGCGGTGCCTGCCGCGCCGCTGCACGCCAGCGACGCGTTGGTGGTCACCGGGGGGGTGATCTCGCTGCTGGCCGCGGCCCTGGCCGGCATGGTCACGGTGGGGTGGCTGGTGCGCGCTAGTGCCGTTGCGGCCCGGTCCGCCGGCACAACGGCCCGGCCGGCCTGGCAGCTGGTGGCCGGTGTCCTGGTTCCAGGAGTCAACCTGCTGGTGCCCGGTGCGCTGCTCGCGGAGCTGGAGCATGCAGCGCTGGGCCGCGATCCTGGTCGTCGACCGCGACCCTCCCGGCTGGCGCTCGGGTGGTGGGCCGCGTGGGTGTGCGGACTGCTGCTGGCCGGCATCACCATGCTGTGGAAGCTGCGCCACGGGGTGCAGGCCCGCGCCGATGGAGTGCTGCTGCACGTGGCCACGGACCTGGTGGCCGCGGTCGTCGCGATCATCACGATCATCGTGGTGAGCCGGCTGACCCTGTTGCTCAGCCCGGTCCAGCCCGAGCGCGTCCGCCGGCTCGTGCGCGTGCCGTACCCGTGAGTGGCGATACGACCTGGGACTCGTATCGCCACTCACGGGTACGCGTAGCGTGCCCGCATGTCCAAGCGCACCATGACGAAAACACGGCCCGCCGAGGGCCAGTGCAACCCTCGCCAGCCGTGCCCATGCGGTTCCGGTAAGAGGTACAAGGCCTGCCACGGCGACGCGGGCCACGTCGAGGACGCCACTGTCAGGCGCCCCTTCGCCGGCCTCGCTGCGGAGTGCCAGCTGGTCGCCATGCGCGAGTTCGTTCCGTCGGCGACCGCGCGACTGCCGCTGGTGGAATCGGATGGGCGGGAGGTCACGCTGGCCACCTTGCTGCCGACGGCGGCCGCCGCGATGGTACGGCCCGACGGGGCGGCGCTGGTCGGGCTGCAGGTGCTGAACCGCTCGGCCGACCTCTCCCGGGACCTCGGCCGGGCCGTGACGTGGGCGCTCACCGCGGAGCCCGGCGAGGCGCTGGCGCTGTACAGTACGGCAGCCGAGGGCCCGCAGATCCGGCTGCAGGATCTGCTCAAGCCCGAGGCGCCTCTCGAGGTCACCACGTACCCCGGGTTCGCCTGGTGGGCCCCTGGCGAGGAGCCCCCGCCCGAACACGTGGCGCTGTCGATGGAGCGCGCCAACGCCGCGATCATGCCGACCGAGCCGGTCGTCGGGGACGGGGTGGAGGCCGCCTACTGGGTCGACGCCGGCGGCAAGGCGCACCTGCGGTGGGTCCGGTCGGAGCCGGAGGACCGGCTGCACGCCGCGCTGGCCCGGCTGGCCGCTCGCGACGAGCTGGACCTCGGGGACGGCTCCCGCTACGCAGGCTCGTTCCGCGCACACGGGGTGCTGGTGCCAGTCTGGGACCTCGACCGCGAGCGGCATTCCCGGGAGTGGATCGCCCCCGCAGAGGCGTTCGCCCCCCGGCTGGCCCACGCGCTGGCGTCCCTGAACACCACCCCACTCACCCCCCACGAACGCCGCGCCCTACACGGCCTCCACAGCCGCCAAATCACCCTGTGCTAGCCCGCCTTCCCCACCGCCGCATCGCATTCAGCGGGCTCAGCGGGGTTG
>DATDHI010000449.1:0-3780 GCA_036521655.1 Pseudonocardiaceae bacterium
GTTCAACAAGGTGGTTAACCAATACCGATATGTCATCGAACGAGCAATCGCCAACTTCAAGACGTGGCGCTGCATGCACACCGACTACCGCCGTCCACTTCGAACCTACCCGACCGCCTTCAGCGCGATTCGCTCACTTTATTTCTTCAAGCTGAGTTTCCGATAAGCCTCCAGGTCAGCTTCACCACGAAGTTCACCTCGGAGGTGCCCTTCGCGATGATCACGCCCATCTCGCCACCCAGCTTCAGGCCGAACTCCACCCAGCACTCGTGGGGTCCCGCTGACTTCGCCTACTCGCTCAGGGATTGCAACGCCGGGCGCACCTTGTCGAGGGCCTCCTCGAGCGTCTCCGCCGCGCGCGCCGCCACCTCGTACGGCTTGACCGCCGCCAGGACCAACTCGCCCGGCAGCTCACGCCGATCCACCTCGACGACCACGTTGTGGCCATCGGCCAGCGGCACTTCCATCGTCACGTCGGACACGCCACGATCACCTTAGCCCTCGAACCGCTGCCACGGTGACAGCGCCAAACGAGATGCTAAACCGCGTTCCCTACGGCCGAGCTGGTCGTTACCGCGTGACCGCTCTGCGTGTGCCGAGTTCGACACCAGAGTTGCCCGGCGCGGGGCGGACAGCGCTGTTGTCGAACTCGGCGACAGCAGACCGGGTCGCGGCCACCCGTATCTCGGAGCCGGATCTGCGATCCCGGGCGGGACGATAAACTGCGGGGGTGACCGATCCGTTGCTCGTGATCCCGTCCGACGGTTGGACCGTTGACGACCTCGACGGGTTCCCGGAGAGCCACCACCGGTATGAGCTCACGGATGGAGCACTGACCGTGTCACCGTCGCCGTCGAGCCTGCACCAGGCCGTCGCTGCCCACCTGTTGAACCGCTTGGAGGCGGCCGCGCCCAAGCCGCTCGCCGTCACGCAGGCTGTGGAGATCCGCTTTGGGCGTCAGCTGACCCGCATCCCTGATGTCCTTGTGGTACGCAGCGAGCAGCCGGGACGGCACTGGTTCGCCCCCTCTGAGGTGCTGGTGGCCGTTGAGATCGAGTCGCCGGGCAGTCACCTGGAGGACCGCGCCACCAAGCCCGCCCTGTACGCGCGCCACGGGATCCCCCACCACTAGCGCATTGAGCTTGATCCGCCACTGGTCAGCACACACGGCATCGGGCACGGTGACTCCTACCAGCTGATCGCGTCGGGCCCGCACCTTTCCGTCATCGAGCCCTTCGCCCTCGACATCGCGATCGCCGACCTGCTGCCGTGGTGGGCCGACACCGGCGAGGGGTCCTGCCGTACCCGAGCAGGGTACCTAGGCACGCACGGCGCCCAGCACGGCGTCGATGGTGGAGCGGAACAGGTCCAGCCCGTCGGCGGAGGGCCCGGTGAGCGGGTCGATCGCGTGCTCGGGATGTGGCATCAGCCCGACTACCCGGCCGTCCGCCGAGGCGATCCCGGCGATGTCGTTCGCCGCGCCGTTCGGGGCCCCGCCGAGGTAGCGGAACACCACCCGGCCCTCGCCCTCCAGCTGAGCCAACGTTGCCGCGCTGGCCACGTAACGGCCCTCACCGGACTTCAGCGGCACCAGGATCTCCGCACCCGGTGGGTAGCGGCCGGTCCAGGCCGTCGCGTTGTTCTCCACCCGAAGAAGCTGGTCGCGGCAGATGAAATGCAGCCCGGCGTTGCGCACCAGGGCGCCGGGCAGCAGCCCCGCCTCGCAGAGGATCTGAAACCCGTTGCAGATGCCCAGGACCGGGGTGCCGCGCCCAGCTGCTGCGACGACCGCCCGCAGCACCGGCTGGTGGGAGGCGATCGCGCCGGCGCGCAGGTAGTCGCCGTAGGAGAACCCGCCGGGCACCACCACCGCGTCCACCGCGCGAAGATCCTCGTCAGCGTGCCAGAGCGGCACCGGCTCGGCGCCGACCCTACGGACCGCGCGGGCGGCGTCGACGTCGTCGAGCGTGCCAGGAAAGGTGATCACACCGATCCTCGTGGTCACAGCCGGCGCACCGTCCAGTCCTCGATCACCGGATTGGCGAGCAGCTCACCGGCGATCCGATGCAGCGTGTCGGTGTCGACCTCATCGTCAACGTCCAGCTCGAAATGCTTGCCCTGCCGCACGTCTCGCACCCCGTCGAAGCCCAGCCGGGGCAGCGCGCGCGCGATCGCCTGGCCCTGCGGGTCCAGGATCTCGGGTTTGGGGACGACGTCGACGATCACTCGTGCCACGCAGCAAAGGCTACCCGGGTAGGAGGACGCTGAGTGGCTCACGGCGTGGCAGGCTGGCAGTGTGACCGTCTCCGGGAGGTGATCCTGTTGCAGATCGTCCACTTTGGACAGGCCTGCGTGCTGGCCGAGATCGGGATGGCCCGGCTGCTGCTCGATCCGGGGGTCTACTCGGCCGGCTTCGAGGAGCTCACTGGGCTCGATGCAATCCTGGTGACCCACCAGCACCCAGACCACCTCGATCTCGACCGGCTGCCGGCGCTGCTGGCCGCGAACCCGGGCGCGGAGCTGGTGGTCGACGTCGGCTCGGCGCCGCTGCTGGTCACTGCGGGGATCGCGCACCGGGTGGTGCGCCCCGGTGAGCGGCTGGAGCTGGCCGGCAGCACGATCGAGGTGATCGGCGGCGAGCACGGCGTGATCCACCCGGACATCCCGGTGGTCCCCAACAACGGTTACCTCATTGATGGTGGCGCCGGCCTGCTGCTGCATCCCGGGGACTCCTTCACGCTGCCCGGCGCCGAGATCGACGTGCTGTTGCTGCCCACCGCGGCGCCCTGGATCAAGATCTCCGAGGCGGTAGAGTTCCTGCGGGCGGTCGACCCCGGGCTGGCGGTGCCGATCCACCAAGCAATCCTGGCCAGGCCGGAGAAGTACTACGGGCTGTTCCGGGAACTGGCCCCCGTCGGCACTGAAGTCCACGTCGTGACCCAAGCCCAGCCCTTCAAGCCCTAACACCCCCGCGCGTGTCGCGCTCTCATGCCCGGTGGGCTCACGCCGCTAGCGCGGACTGTCCGGCGAGCGCCGGGTAGGTGCTGGGGCGAGCCCGGTGATGCAGCGCGATGTCCACGGCGTCGAGCAGGGCCGAGCGTCGCCCGCTGCGGGTCAGATCTGTGGCGTCCACGGCGATGCGCACCAGACCACCACGACGGGCGGCCCGACCAGCACCGAGCACCAGCGCCCGGCACCACCACGGCTCGGCCCGCTCGCCCTGCACCAGCCCGAATCCGAGCAAGCGGCCGCGATGCACCCGGTCGGCACGTAGGTCGCGCACCGTGGTCGCGTCGGCGCACACCCGGTAGCCGTGGGTGCGGAGCGCCTGCAGCGTGCCAGCCGAGGCCAGCCAGCGCGGCGGGACGAATGCGTCGGTCCGCAGGTCCAGTCGCTCCAGCAGGATGTTCGCCGCCCGCAGTCGCAGCCCGGCCTCGTGCGCGGGCAGAGTCGCAAACTCGGCGCGGCGACCCAACCGCGCGACGGTGTGCGTTCCCCAGCATCCGATCGGGTCCAGGGTGTGGTCGTAGCCGTGCAACATCACTGCGTCGCCCTGGTTGCCACGGCCCCTGATCCACTGCAGCACGGCGCCGCCGCCGGGACTGCGAGGCACCACCAAGAGCGACATCGGCACCTTGCGGGCGTCCATATCGGCGGTCAGCTCGGCGCAGTCATCCAGCGTCGCACCACGGATCCCGGACAACGATACGACCAGCTCAGTCGGCATGCTTATATCAGGCCGCACGCAGATGACAGCACGCTGACCGCAGGGTTTCCGGT
>DATDHI010000450.1:0-6360 GCA_036521655.1 Pseudonocardiaceae bacterium
GCAGTTCCGTCGCGGTCCGCAACGTCAGGAAACCTCGTGGGTGCACTACCGCGACCTGCCCGTGGCGACGCACCGTGACATCGAATCCAGTGTCCAACGACCCACTCTCCTCGCTCATGGACCGCGCCGAGGCGCTCCGGCGACTCTACGACTCCGTGGTCCATGTCCCAGCGCGGCGACCGCACACCTGGCCGCCTGGTCCCTCGTGCTGGCGTCATCCGATCGTGGTGTCTACCCAGCACTCCTCGTCAATAAACACCGTCAAGCTAGGCCAAGTCGGTGCGCGGCATTGCGAGCTCACCCCCTCACAGATGTCTGTGCTCAGCAGGCTGGAGAAGCAAGGGGCCGCGTCGACCAGCGATCTTGCGGTTGCTGAGCGGGTCCGCCCGCAGTCGATGGCGTCCGCCGTCGCAGCTCTGGAGGAACGCGCGCCGACCAGGCGATGGCCGATGCGGCGTGGGACGCAAGTCTGAACTGACGGGCGCATAGCCTTCAACCGGAAGCCCCGGTTCACGCGCTGATCTGCGACCAGTTCTGCTGTACGTGGTCACTTTCAATGTGCCCGTCGCGCATCCGCACGACCCGCTTGGCGAACTGGGCGACTTCCTCTTCATGGGTGATGATCACGACCGTGCGGCCGGCGTCATTGAGCGCACCGAGCAACTTCATGATCTCGAGGCTGGAGGTGGTGTCGAGGTTGCCCGTGGGCTCGTCGGCGAGCAGGAGAGCGGGATCGTTGATCAGTGCCCGGGCGATCGCCACCCGCTGCTGCTGACCGCCGGAGAGCTCGTTGGGCAGGTGCTTCTGGCGGTCGCCCAGCCCGACTTGCTCCAGGGCCAGCTGGGCCAGGTTGCGCCGAGCTACCCCGGCGTAGACCAGAGGAAGTTCGACGTTACGGAGTGCGCTGGTGCGCGAAACGAGGTTGAACGACTGGAATACGAACCCTATCTTGCGACTGCGGATCTTGGCTAGCTGGTTGTCGAACAGCCGGCTCACGTCGGTGCCGTCGAGAAGGTAGCGTCCGCTGGTCGGGACATCGAGACAGCCCAGGATGTTCATGAGCGTGGTCTTGCCCGATCCGGATGGGCCCATGATGGCGACCATTTCACCGTCGTTGATGATCAGGTCGAAACCATGGAGTACGGGCACCTTGATCTTACCCATCTGGTACACCTTGCTGACATCCTCAAGCTGGATCATTTCACTCCCCTTTCTGGATATCGATGGTCATCTGCTTCGGTGGCTTCTTGCGAGGTCTCCAGGCAGGCGTCCTCCGGTGAAGCTCTGCGTGGGGTCAGTTCCAGGATCGGGATGTAATGCGCCGCAGCGGCTGACGCGATCGTGCAGGCGTCCATGCCGGTGATTGAGAGCCCATGGCCGGGCTCGGCAAGCACTGTCGCACCCATGCTGGTCAGCACCCTGGTGAGCCCGCCGCGGCGGGGTGAGCGCACGAACACGTCGCCTCGGAGCAGACTGGTCAATTCGCGTACCTCGGTCATGCCAACAATGTTGCTGCCTACGGAGCGCGCGCACATCGGACCAGGCTCCGGGCTTGGGGATCGGACCCTGGTCCGATATGACGCCTGATCCGAACTGGCGGCTCCCGAGGCCGGCCGGAGCATCTGTCCCGGCGGTCTGAGGTTCGTCGCCCTTTTCTTTGGCGCCTTTCGGCGCTTGATTAATGGTCGGTTCTCAGTGCAGGTGGATGAGGACCACGTCCTTGAGAAGGATCATCAGCAGCCCCAGCCCGGCGGCGATCGACGTGATGACAAGTAGCTGCCTGCCCCGTAGATGGGCGGCACGCCCGGCGGACCATGCGTAAATTGTCAGCAGCACGATCGCCGTCACCAGCGCGACGTTGGCGGCAGCTGGGGGTGAGGCTCCGAGCAGATGTGCCAGGACGAGCGAAAGCAGCGGAATGTAGGAGGCGCTGACCATAGGCCAGGTGGCTACCAGCGCTGTGCGGACATCCGCCCACGTCGGCAGGCGCCCGCCCTCCAGCTGTTCGCCCAGAAGTTCGGCGTATTCCTCGGCGAGCCAGTACACCAGCAGCGTGACCAGGATGGAGACGGCCAGCGGCAGGGTGGGCACCTGGTTTCCGGCGGCGGCGAGGACCGCGGCGGTAATGATCGTGCCGTAGATGGCGGCGGCGCGTCGTGGTCCGGGGGCTCTGGCGGACGGCCCAGGGTGTGCTCCGGAAGAGACTCCCGCCATGACCGCCCTCCCATCAGTCGCGTTGCGTGATGGCGGCCAGCCCGCGATAGGGCGTGCAGGGTGGCCCGGTTGCGCCGGGGGAGTCGAGCCGCAGCAGGCGGCCCGCGTCGGGCTGTCGGGCGAGCGCGGCTTCGTCGAGTCCTTCCCTGGCGGTGGTGACGAACAGAGTCCCTTCGCCGATGCCGCCGAATGCGCAGGATGTTGGGCGGTCGACCGGGAGCGGGACAGTGGCCAGCAGCGACCCGTCCGGGTGGTACCGCACGAGTGCTCCCCCGTCCCACAGGGCGACCCAGATGCCTCCGTCGTGGTCGACTGTCAGCCCGTCCGGCACCGCGTTCGCCGCTGTGATGTGCACGACGGTGCGCCGGTGCCCCAGCTCGCCGGTGGCCGGATCGAAGTCGAAGGCGCTGATCTCGCCGGTACCGCTGTCGGCGAGGTACATCGTCGTGCCGTCAGGGCTCCAGCCGATCCCGTTGGAGATCGTCAGGCCGGTCAGCACCTGCGTGCAGCGGCCGTCGAGTTCCAGCCGGTACAGGCAGCCGGCGCCCGGTGTTTCGTCGTAGGCCACTGTGCCGGCCCAGAACCGTCCCTGCGGGTCGCATGCCCCGTCGTTCATCCGGACGTCGGGGTGGCCGGCTTCGGGCTGGGCCAGTTCGCCGACCATGCCCGCGTCATCGACGTGCAGGAAGCCGGGGCCGGCCGCCAGCACGTATCCGCCGCTGACTGCGGGGGCTGCGGCGCCCAGGTGGCAGGGGACCTGGAAGGTCTGCAGCACGTGGAGCTGGCCGTCTGCGCTGAGACGGGCGCGGTACAGCCGCCCGGCCAGGACATCCACCCAGAGCAGTTCGCCCCGGGCCGCGTCCCAGCGCGGTCCCTCGGTGAGCAGCCCCGGCTCGGCTGAGCAGGGTGTCAGGGTCCACGACTTCCCGGCGGGGTTTCCTGCCGGGCCGGGGCCGCGCGGTTGAGGGCCGGTCACGGCTGCGTGAATTCCATGACGACCTTGATGTCCTCAGGGGCAGCCTGTTTGATGCCCCGCTCGGTGTATCGACCGTTGGAGCACATGTCCCACTCGCCGACGGCGCAGTTCGGGCACGGCGCCGGGTCGGGCCGGCGGACGATCCCCACCCCGTGCCCACCGACGGTGAAGCCGCTCGGGCCGGGGTCGACAACCCGGCCGAGTGATTCGTGGCCGAGGATCAGCCGGTCACACCCCGGAGGCGGCCACCCATAACTGCCACTGGCGATCTCCACGTCCGTACCGCAGATCCCGACAGCCAGCGCCTCGACCACCACCGACCCCAGGGCGGCGTCCGGCGCGGGACCGTCCTCCAGCCGCACCGACCCCGCGGTCCCGGGCGCCACTGTCACGGCCTTCATGCGTCCTCCGGGAACGGCAGCGCTACCGGCGAGCTCGTTGTCTCCTCGTCGTCGATTGTCCGGTCTGCGACACGCCACGGACACCACCCGGCGCGGGTGACCCGCGGCGCCTGGCTGGGCGGCGGGCGAACGGTAGTGGCCCGCCGCTGACTGCGTGGGCCGCGGCGCCCAGGTGGCAGGGGACGCTGCGCAAGATGCTGACCACCGCCGCTACGATCGCCGTGCTCCTCTTGGCCCTAGGCGGCCTGCTGACCCCGATGTTGCGCGCGACCTGCGCCGCCACAGCCGTGATCAAGACGGGCTGCCACCGACTCACGCCATAGAGGTCGTGGACCGGCTCGTGTCCAGCCTTCCGGCAGCTCCGTCCAGACACGAAGTACATGTGCTTCTGCGGCGCGGCGCTGATCCAGCCAGCGAAGCCCAACAGGCCTTGAGCCGGAGAACCTCCGCCGGTGGGCGAGCGTTACGTCGCCTACCAACATCGATCCCGAGTACCGCCTGGTGCGGCGGTCGCGCACGCACAACGCGCGACAGGGCATCCGGCTCACACACTTCCTTTCACCGGGGGGACCGACGCGCGCTACTTCGCCATGGCCGGTACCCCGGCGCTGGTGTACGGGCCGGGCAGCCTCGAGCAGGCACATGCCCCCGACGAGTACGTTCCGGTCGCTGAACTGCACCGTGCCGAACGACAACTCACCCTCGCCGCGCTGACGTTCCTGGGCGGGCGGACCGCGTGAACGTACTCTCCAGCGTCAGCGTCCTGGTGCCGGCGCGGAACGAAGAGGGCACCTTGCCGACGACGCTCCCCACCATCCTGCGCGCTGCGTCGGTGCTGCCGGAACCGGCCGAAGTCGTGGTGATCGCGCCGAGTTCGTCTCCCGTCCACACGAATCCGCCGCTGCGACACCCGGTCCTGCGGTGGGTTCCCACGATCGAGCCGGGGAAGTTCAGCGCCTTGCAGGCCGGCGCCGCTGCGGCCGACGGTGACGTCTTCGTCCTGGTTGATGCGGACGTCATGGTTGACCAGGACGCCTTCACGCAGTTGCTCGCGCCCATGACCTCTGACCGTGCGGACGTCGTCGCCGGGCGAATCGATGTACTTCGGCGGGCTCGAACGCGCGTGCATCGTGTGCTGGAGCGGTGGTCGTCGGTGTCGATGACCGCGTGGGACCTGTTCCGCCAGGCAGAGCCGCAGTTCCGGTGGGCACTGCCCGGTGCGATCTACGCCCTCAAACGCGAATTCCTGCCGCGACACCTCCTCGTGCCGCTCGTGGACGATGCATCGATCGGGATGCACGCCGCGACGAACGGCGCCGTGTTCGGGTATGCGCCGGACGCGGTGGCCCGGACACCCGCACCGGCCACCTACGCGCAGTGGACGCGCCAGAAGTTCCGGAGCCGCCGTGGCTGGGCAGCGCTCGCCCAACTGCACGGCGACGACGTGGCAGCGCTGGAGCGCGCGTTCCGCCGGTACCTCACGATTGCCGCCGCGGATGAGCCGATGTCATGGCTCATGCACACCCAAGATCAGGTACATCGAGCCGCCGCCCGAGCCTCGCTTTGCCGTCAAACCGTCCTCAACCGGGGTGTGGAAACCGGCAAGAACAGAAGGACGGTGGCGCCTTCCTGCCCTGCTCGACGGCATATAGACCACGCTCCTGATGGCCTCGACGTTGAGGAACCTGCCATGACACCGTCTGAAACAGACACCGCGGCCACTGTTGCCGGAAAGGACACCGTGCGGCCGGCGAACCAGGACGGGTTCCGCTACATCAGCGACCACCTGACCGATATCGACACGGTGATCCGCGAGAACGGCCTGGAACGCCACGTCTACGACCTGGAGACCGCGGGCTACACGATCATCGAGAACGCCCTGACCGCTCCCGAGGTCCAGGCACTGACCACCGCGCTACTCACCGCAGCAGGGGAAGACGACGGGCAGCCGGTGGACGCACTCGGCGCAACGCACGAGGACCGGACGCAGGAGGTGATGCTCCTGCTCGCGCGTGGTGGCCGCCCGTTCGAACAACTCGTGCTCCATCCGGTGGCGCTGCCGCTCATCACCTACCTGCTCGGCGCGAGCTGCACGATCAGCAGCGTGACCGGGTACGTCAAGGGACGCGGCGACACCGCGCTCGGCGTTCACTCCGACACCGCGTACGTGCCTGACCCGCTGCCGCCCTACGCGCAGCTCGCCAACGTGAACTACTGCCTGACCGACTACACCGAGGCCGACGGGTGCCTGACGATCGTCCCCGGCAGCCACCGCTACTGCCACCGCCCTCGCGGAGGCGACGGCGCACGGGAAGCCGTCCCCATCGAGGCACGGGCCGGCTCAGCCATCGTCTTTCACGGCAACACCTGGCACGGCGCGGAACCACGGCGCAATTCAGGGCTGCGCCTGACGCTGTCCACCTTGTACTGCCGGATGTACATGCGGCCTCAAGAACACTACGAGAACATCCTCGGCAGCGACGTACTCGACCGAAACCCCGTGAGATTCCGGGAGCTGATCGGCATCGATGTCCCGACCGGCTGGCAGTCGCCGACAGACGCACAGCGAATAGTCGGTCTCCGGAAGAAGAACGCGGGTAGGTACTACCGGACCCGCGGACAGCACGCCTAGTCGCTTGCGGGATCCCGATCGACAAAAAGTTGTCTATGCCGCGGCAACCCGGGTGGTGGTGATGCCGAGGTCGTGGAAGAGGGTTTGCATGTTGATACGGAGGGTTTCGTAGTCGCGGTCGATGCGGGTCCAGGTGG
>DATDHI010000451.1:0-3926 GCA_036521655.1 Pseudonocardiaceae bacterium
CGAACCTGCCCCCGGGGCGGCTGTACCGGCAACGCATCCTCGGCGAAGGTGCCGTAGAGGCCCAGGTGAATGTGCACCACGAGATCGGGCCCGTAGACGTGAAACAGGTGCTTGCCCAGCGCTTCCGCACGTCGCAGCACCCGTCCGTCCAGCATCGCTGCGGCTGCGGCAAAGCGGCCCTGTGGGCTGGACACCCCCACCGGCAACCCGCCGTAACACCGCTGATGGCGCAGGGCCAGCCGGTGCGTCGTATGGCCCTCCGGCATCGTTCAGCGCACCGATAACTCGAACTCCGAGATCTGCCCGATCCGGCGGCAGTGCCGCTCGCCGCCGGAGAACGGCGTGCTGAGGAACGCCTCGACGATCTCTGCCGCCTCGGCGGGGCTGTGCATCCGCGCACCGATCCCCGCCACCTGGGCGTCGTTGTGCTCCCGGGCGAGCCTGGCCGTCTCGGTGCTCCAGGCCAGCGCGGCACGGCAGCCCGGGACCTTGTTGGCAGCGATCTGCTCCCCGTTTCCCGACCCGCCGATCACCACTCCAAGGCTGCCCGAGTCGGCCACCACTCGGCGAGCGGTGTCGATGCAGTACGGCGGGTAGTCGTCGTCGGGGTCGAAGACGTCGGGGCCGACGTCCATCACGCTGTGTCCCAGACTGGTCAGGTGGTCCACCAGGAAGGCCTTGAGCTCGAAGCCGGCGTGATCGGAACCGAGGTAGACGCGCACGGTGTGCAACATTGCCATACCGGGATCACGCCAGGGCTGGGGGGCGACATGACAGCGCGGTGGATCGAGCTTGCCGACGGTGTGCTGGTGCGCCGTTACGCCGAGCTGGACCTGTCGGTGGGCCTGGTGATCGGGGACCGCGGCTGCCTGGTCGTCGACACCCGCAGCGACCCCGGTCAGGGCGCTGAGCTCCGCGACGCGGTGCGGTGCGGTGCGCGCCGTCACCCCTCAACCGTGCAGCGTGGTGCTCACCCACGCGCACTTCGACCACTGCCTGGGCACCGCGGCCTTCCTGCCGGCTCCGGTGTGGGCGCATCCGCGGTGCCGGGACGACCTGGCCCGGGGCGGCGCGGCGCAGCACGCCGAGGCGCTGAGCTGGTACCGCGCCCAGCTGGTGCCGCGCGGCCCCGCGCTGGTGCGTCCCGTGGTGCCCGACCGGGTGGTCACCGCGCAGGCCGAGCTGGACCTCGGTGGCCGCCGGGTGCTGTTGACCCATCCCGGGTTGGGTCACACCGACCACGACGTCGCGGTCTGGTCACCTGATACCGGTGTGCTCTTCGCCGGGGATCTCGTCGAGCAGGGCGCCGACCCCGACTTCACCGATGCCTACCCCCTGGATTGGCCGGCCGCCGTGACCGAACTGCTCGGACTACAGCCCCGGATCGTCGTGCCCGGCCACGGAGATCCGGTGGACGCCGAATTCGTCGCCGTGCAGCGCGACGAGCTGGCCGCACTGGCGGCCCTCTGCCGGGCGGTGCAGGCCAGCGAGCTCGACACGCCGGGGGCGCTCAGAACGTCACCCTTCGGCCCGACAGCCACCCTGGCGGCGCTGACCCGCTCCCACGAGCACACCACCTGACCGCCCTGCGTGCGCCGACTTCGGCAGCAGAGCGCGGTCACCTGATCCTGGGGCGGTCAACCGGATTGTCGCCGTCGACAATTCAGTGAGAACCCTCCCCTGCGCTGGATGTGTTGGTTAGGGAATAATTCGATGTGCAAGATGTCAAGGGGAGGGGAGCCGCCAGTACCGCTGCCGCTCGCCCCCTTAGCGCTTAACAGGGATAGGACAGTACGCGCTGGAAGCAGCTCCGCGCGCTGGCGGTTGATCTCAGCCGAACTCAATGCCTCAGACATCTGCGGTCCTAATACCTAGGACTGCACGCTCTGCGGGGTCGGCGGAGGCGCGACGCGATCAACATCGTTGCTGGTCAGTCGCTTGCTGGCGGACGTGCAGGTGCTGGGCCGCCGCTTACGGAGCCGCGAGTAGACATTCGAGGAGGCCCCTAGCAGCCGGCATCGGGCAACGTAGACGCTGTTCGATAATGACGCCGGCCAGCTACCGCGTAACTCACACGGTGCGGTACCTAGTTTCGAGACGATACGGCGTACTCACCTGTAACAGAGAACAAACCAGAACGTCACAGAAGATTGGCAGCCCAGCCATCGCAGGCTCGTCCACGAGGCTACGAGAAGTCGGGCTTGGCGTTGCGGGTTCGCTTGAGCTCGAAGAAGTGCGGGTAGCCGGCCAGCAACAAGGCTCCATCGAAGATCTTCCCGGCCACCTCGCCGCGCGGGATCCGGGACAGCACCGGCCCGAAGAAGGCCAGCCCGTCCACGTGAATGGTCGGGGTCCCGACGTCCAGCCCGACCGGGGCCATGCCGGCCTCATGGCTGACCCGCAGCTCCTCGTCGTACTCGGTGCTTCCAGCGGCCGCAGCCAGCGCGGCGGGTAGCCCCACCTCGGCCAACGCTTCGGCGAACACCTGGTCGTAGTCCTTGTTGCCCTCGTTGTGGATTCGCCTGCCCAGCGCAGTGTAGAGGGGCTCCAGCACCTTCTCCCCATAACCGCGGGCTGCGGCGACACACACCCGCACCGGCCCCCAGCTTCGGTCCGAAGGCTTCTGCTCACGGCCCTCGTTGAGTATCGCCAGGCTCATCACCCGGAAGTGCACATCGATGTCACGCACCATCGCAACCTCGAGGATCCACCGCGAGGTGATCCACGCCCACGGGCACCTCGGATCAAAGTAGACATCAACGCGCATGGCGCTGGTCTGCTCTGCGGTGCTGGGGCCGGCGGTCAACGTCATGATGCTCTCCGTTCGTCGACGTGCTGCAGCAGTGACAACCCCTCAGCGTGATCACCTCTTCCCCCGGGGGTTATCTCACCTGCGGGCCGAGGGCCAGCCGTGATTGGATGCGAGAGAATCCTCCAGACCTGCTCGTCAGGGTCGAAACATTGATGCCGACCGACATCCGAGGTGATCCGTGGCCGTCCCCAACCTCACCCAGGAGCAGGCGCTCGAGCGTGCAGAGCTGCTCGACGTCGACTCCTACACCGTCGAGCTCGATCTGAGCGACAGCGGCGGCCAGCCGGGCGAGGGGACGTTCCGCCTCACCACCACGGTCCGCTTCGCCTGCCGCACCGAGGGCGCGTCCAGCTGGATCGACCTGGTAGCGGCCCAGGTCCACTCCGCGACGCTCAACGGCACCGCGCTCGACGTCACCGGCTACGACGAGGCACACGGGATCGCGCTGCCGGATCTCGCCGCCCGCAACGAGGTCGTCATCGAGGCGGACGGCCGCTACATGAACACCGGCGAGGGGCTGCACCGCTTCGTCGACCCAGTCGATGGCAGCGTCTACCTCTACAGCCAGTTCGAGACCGCCGACGCCAAGCGGATGTACGCCTGCTTCGACCAGCCCGATCTCAAGGCGGTACACCGCTTCCGGGTGGTAGCTCCCGCGCAGTGGGTGGTGGTGTCCAATGCGCCGTGCCAGCGCACCGAGGATGCACCGGGCGGCGCGGTTCGCCACGTCTTCGCCGACAGTGCCCGGATCAGCCCCTACGTTTCGGCGCTGGTCGCCGGCCCCTACACACGCTGGACCGACGAGTACACCGACGATGAGGGCACGATCCCGCTGGGCATCTACTGCCGCGCCTCGCTGGCCGAGCACATGGACGCCGAACGCCTGTTCGCCCAGACCAAGCAGGGATTCGGCTTCTATCACGGCGCCTTCGGGGTGCGCTACCCGTTCGAGAAGTATGACCAGTGCTTCGTGCCCGAGTTCAACGCTGGAGCGATGGAGAACGCCGGCTGTGTGACCTTCCTGGAGGACTACGTCTTCCGCAGCCGGGTCACCAGCTACGTCTACGAGCGGCGCTGCGAGACAGTGCTGCATGAGATGGCCCATATGTGGTTC
>DATDHI010000452.1:0-1930 GCA_036521655.1 Pseudonocardiaceae bacterium
TGTGTGGTCACCGCCTGCAACCGATCATTGATGCAGACGTGCGTGGGGGCTGATGTCTCGTTACGGCCGCCACGACGAGACACCTGGCTAATGTAGTGCGGTACATGGACACACCCCATTTCAACAACCTCTCACGTTCACGTGCGACCGCTATCTGTGTAGCCCCGGTCCACGACACGATCGACGCAACCATCTGTGTCGACTATCGCCCAACTCTCGTCTGCGTTACAGCGGCGAGACCAAGTTGAATAATTGTGCCCGAATGGGGCAACGTGCTCCCAACTTGGCGTCGCCTGCGCAATTCTCATCACCGCAAGTACCACAATGTGCGACCAGTTGATACCCGTGAGTCACGTCGCAGTATCGTCGAGATTGAACAGTCGGATTGAGGCTCATCACCGACCCGAGCACGGTGCTGTCGGTGTTTTTGCGTTCGGAGAGCAGCAGCGGGACTCCGGGTCGAGTGTGATCGCCACCGAACTAGAGCGTGTCTTATGGATCTTGTTTCGTGGGGTTGCGGAGCCAGATCTTGATCGAGGCTATGTCGATGGTGCCGCGGAAGACGCACTCGCGTTTGTCGGTGCGCATGGCCACTGCGCGGAAGCTCTTGAGCTTGTTGATGGTGCGTTCGACGGTGTTGCGGTCCTTGTAGATCTCGGTGTCGAACGCACAGGGCCGCCCACCGTGGGATCTTTTGGCTCCACGGGTCTTGCGTTGGTCGCTCTTCTCCGGGATCGTCGCCTTGATCTTGCGCCGTCGCAGGTGAGCGCGGATCGCCCGGTTTGAGTACGCCTTGTCCGCCAGCAGCCGATCGGGCCGGGTTCGGGGCCGGCCTCGCCCGAGCCGGCGGATTCGCAACCGGCCCAGCAGCGGCTCGAAGGCCACCGAGTCATGGCGCTGGCCGGCGGTAGTCCCCTGGGCCAACGGCCGGCACCGCATATCGGCCAGCAGGTGAATCTTCGTGCTCAACCCCCCGCGGGACCGGCCCAGCCCCTCCCGATCAGGGCGAGCCGCCGGCTCAGCCGGATCGGGAGGCGACTCGGTGGCGGGCTCGGCCGCCGGATTCTTGTGGTTCGGCCCAGCCCCCTGTGTCCTCCACCGGGTCGGGCACGACCGCCGGCTGGGCCACGTCCGGCGGTTCCGGGACCGGGTCGGGCGCCAGCAGCGGCGCCAGCCGTTCCGCCGGGATGTCCTGGGGCGGCTCATGGCGCGCTCCGGCGGCGTGCTGATGCGCGCGGACCACGGTCGAGTCCACCCCGGCCGTCCACTCCCCGCTGTGGTCACCGTCGCATCCCGCTCGCAGCCGGTCCAGGATTGCCTCCCACATGCCATCCCCTGACCAGCGGCGATGCCGCGAGTACACGGTCTTCCAGTTCCCGTAGCACGGCGGCAGATCCCGCCAGGGCGCTCCTGTACGGGTCCGCCACAACACCCCATTGATCACCGGCCGGTGATCCAGCCACCGCCCACCCCGGCGAGGGGCCCGATCCGGCAACAAAGGCTCCAGACGCTCCCACTCGGCGTCGGTCAGATCATGGCGATCATGCATGAGCTGGATCTACCGCACCCAAACATCAAGATCCCGCAGACACGCCCTAGTCCCGACTGCCTGGGTACTGCCTTTGAGCAGGACACAGCAGCTCCCGTCAGTCGAAGTTCGGCCAGAGTGCCAGGTTGATCGAAGTCAGCAGAAAGTCAGCAACCGACCGTCACGGGATGCCACCAGAGCACCCGACGCGGAGACCCACCAGCACGTGACCACACTCCTTGATACTGGTCATCACGCTCTACGCGCGTTCGGGACGAAGAGGCCGTGGGTTCGAATCCCGCCACCCCGACGCCAAAACCGCAGGTGAGGGGCCGGTTCTGATCGTTTCGGAACTGGTCCCTGATTTATTGAGTGACTAACTGCGTGACTACGGCGCCGGGG
>DATDHI010000453.1:0-7098 GCA_036521655.1 Pseudonocardiaceae bacterium
CTTGGGACCCACGCCGCGAGGGGGCTTGTCGACCAGCTGCCTGCTGCCGACTCCCAGCCCGCCTCCGCCGTGCACGAGCGACGTACACATCGCGCACCAGGAGACGACACGCCGAGAGGGGGGTCGGGCGGGCGCGTGAGGGCCACCGATAGGAAGGGCTACCGTGTCGGGCATGTCTGAGGTATCCGAGCGCTACACGACGATCGCCGATGGCTTGACCGCCCGGATTGAGGGGGTTACGCCCGACCGGTGGTTGGCCCCGACACCCTGTTCGGAATGGACCGCCCGGGATCTCGTCGTCCACGTGGTCGGTACACACCGGCGTGTGATGGCGACACTCGACGGGACGGAACCAGTGGATGTCGATCCGGATGACGATCTGCCGAAGCAGTGGCTGGTGGCGAGCGGCGAGGTCCGCGAGGCTCTCAGCGACGAGGCGCGAGCGTCCAAGATCGTGAAAGCGAGGGGTGGCGGTAGCGAGCAGTCGTTCGAGTCACTCGTCGGCCGCCTGCTGTGCGCCGACACGCTGCTGCACACATGGGACCTGGCCCGGGCGACCGGCCAGGACGAACGCCTCGACCCGGCCGCGGTGTCAAAGTCCATGGAGTTCCTCGTTCCCCTTGACGAGGCGATCCGCCGCCCCGGTGGCTTTGCCGCGAAGATCGCGCCCACACCCGACGCGGACGAGCAGACCAGGCTGCTCAACTTCTGCGGCCGCGCCACCTGACCTGAGCACAAACTTGACGCCGAACGCGCGCCCGTAACGGGGTAGTAGGTCAGCTCGATGATTCTGGCTATGCGCCGACGCTACCGTCGATCAGTCGGGTAACGTCCCGCCATCGCAAACATGCTGCGCCGTCTCCGTCTCGCCGTTTCGCCGGTCCTCGCCTGCGCGGCGCTGACCGTCGTCGGCTGTGGACCGCCCGCTGCCGGACCGCCCGCGGCGCCGAAGGCCCTGGCGCGTCCGGCCGTCACGGCACCATCGGCCACCGCTGATGCGGCACCGCCGCCAGCTGAGCCGCCGCCGACCCCCAGGCCAACACCACCGGCCAGTTGCCCTGGCGACTCGGGGTGGAGCTGCACCCAGCAGCAGCGGTTCGCCGCCGCTGGCGACTACATCAGCCGTAATGTCAGCGGCAAGGGCTACCTGAGCGTGGTATTCACCGACCGGCAGACCGGGACGGTCTGGCGATCAGGCCCGACACAGCACGATGGTTGGACCGCATCCACCATCAAACTGGCGATCGCCACCGACCTACTGCGCCGCCAACGCGCCCGCCAGCTCATGCTGACCGCCGCGGACCGGCGCGACATGGACACCATGCTCAACTTCTCCGACGAAGCTGCATCCGACCGGCTGTGGGCCAAGTACGGCGGCGAGGACATGCTGGCCCGCTTCCGAAACTCCTACGGCATGACCGGCCTGCATTTCGTGCCCGGTTTCACGGCCAAGACATACTGGGGCTTCGTCAAGTGCACCACCGATGACCTGGCCGCCTTGATGAACTACGTCTTCACCCAGGTCGCCCCCGCCGACCGCACCTACTTGGTCGGTGCGCTGCGCGGGGTCGCACCCAACCAGCGATGGGGAGTCTGGGCGGCCGGCCCCGACCAGCGCCCCGGCAACAAGGACGGCTGGTCATTCGAGTCCGATCCCTACGGCAAGCACTGGGTGACCAACACCGTCGGTTTCGCCGGACCCGGCGAGCGCTACCTGATCGCCGTCATGTACCAGCTGGATCCGCGCGGCACCCTGTCCGACGGTGTGCACACCGTCAGCGACGTCGTGGCCCTGCTCTTCGGCGAACCGGTCCCAGCTCGGATCACGGTCCCGGCACCGGACGGATAAGGCGAGTGGACTGGGTGACGATCGGGGGCGAGGACTGGCCTGGGATGAACAGCGGGTCCTCGCGCTCGGGGCCACCCGCCTGCCCGCTGACGGGTCCGACTTCCGGGTCCCGATCCTGCAGGCGTATCACGGGCGTCGGCGCCGACTCAACCGGTCGCGTAACGACTCGCGCCGCGAGCTCGGCTCCTCGGAGGGATCGTCGGGCGATCCGAACGCCGCCTCCATTGCGTCGAGTGCGGCGTGGAGCGAGCGGTGCAATCCGATGAACGGTCCGGCCAGCGGCCCATCCCCGCTCAGTTCGCCGTCCGCCTGTGCGAGGACCTGCCTGACGCGCTCCACGGTGTGGGGGTCGGCTGCGACCAGCGTGGCCTCCTCGCCGTCAAGCCGCCAGCGCATTCGCCCGGCTGCGACCTGGTCGGGAGTGATGTCGCTCGTTTCCGTGATGTCAATGGAGTCGACTTGTGCGGTCACTCCGGCAGCGTCGACTCCCAGGGTGGCCAGCACCCGTCCGGCCATGCTGGTGTCGACACGGGCGAGTGCCTCCAGCAGATGGTGGCTGCCCAGGGGTGCGCCCGCTGCCAGCGCCTCGGCCAGCGCAAGCACCCGGTCGGCGGCCGGGGTCCGCCGTGCAGCGCTGCCACCGGGGCTCGCCGATGAGGCGATGCCGGCTTGCACCGTCGATCGGATCTCGTCGAGGGACGTGCCGCCTTCGGCGAGCAGCTGCACCGCCACACCACCGCCCTCACGCAGGATGCCGAGCAGCAGATGCTCCGGTCCAATGTGGTCGTGCCGCAAACGCAGCGCCTCGCGTAGCGACAACTCGAGAACCTTCTTGCACCGCGGCGTGAACGGGATGTGTCCACTCGACTCGGTGGTGTTCCCCCGGCCGACAATGCGCTCAATGCTGGCCCGGACTGTCTCGGGTAGGTAGCCGAGCTGGTGCAGGACGTGACTCGCGGCGTTTTCCGACGGCACGGTGACGATCTCGAGGAGCAGATGCTCGGTGCCGATGTAGTTGTGGCCGAACTCGCGGGCGCGCTCCTGCGCGCCGACGACAACCTGGCGCGCATCGCTGCTGAATCTCTCGAACACACAGTCAGGATCGCAACCCTGTCAATACACTGCTACTGATAGGGAGAGGTGGCCATGGACAGTGAGTGGGAGACGCGGCTTGCCGCGTGGCAGGACGAGTTGGAGCTGCTCGGGCGGGTGGAGAACACCCGTTGGGTGCCGCTTGCCGAGGCCGAGGCTCGGATCGGGGTCTCCCGTTCGGCGTTGCGGGCCTGGTACCGGAACGGGGAGATACCATCCAGACTGATCGATGGACCCCACGGACCACAGCGGCTGGTGCCGCTGGAGGCGGTTGTCGAACGCGCCGAACGATCGACCCGGATCCGGCGTCGCGCCGAACGCGAGGTCAGCGTTGAAGCGCAGCTTGCGTTGCTGCGCAACCGGGTCGACCGACTCGAAATCAGGCTGGCCGCGCTTGAGGCACAACCTTGACCTGCGCCCGCCCTCTGACACCGCCCAACGGGCACGGTGGAGCTGCGACGATGGCGCCCGCCATCGGATCCAGGCCTCGACGTCCCGACGCCGAGTCAGCGGTCGTCCTACCATGCCGGTATGTGCCGCAACATCCGCCCACTGCACAACTTCGACTCGCCTGCAACGCAGGAGGAGGTGCGTAGCGCGGCGTTGCAGTACGTGCGGAAGATCAGCGGGTACACCAAGCCGTCGCGGATCAACGTGGAGGCGTTCGAACGTGCGGTCGATGCGGTGGCCGACGTCTCGATGCGATTGCTCGACGAGCTGGTGACGGTTGCGCCGCCGAAGGACCGGGAAGTCGAAGCCGCCAAGGCCCGCGAGCGGGCCGCCGCCCGGTACCCAACCTAGTGGCGGGAGCTGGCGCCTTGCCGCGCGGTCCGGATCAGCCGTAGAGCAGTGATCCCGGCGTGGTGAGCAGCTCGCCCGTCTCGAGCCAGGTCTTGAGGCCGGAGAGGACCATCGGCCAGCCGCCGTAGAGCTGGTCGTTGGCGCCCTCGCGTAGCTGGTCGTGGGTCACGGTGAGGCGGCAGGAGTCGCCGACGGGTTCGATCTCCCAGGTGACCCTGGAGGTGCCTTCGCTCTTCACCTCGTCGCTCCAGAGCGCGACCATGGTCTGGACCAGCCGGCGCGGGGGGTGGACCTCGAGGTTCTCCCCTTCCCCTAGGAGCCCGCCGGGGTGCGTCATCTCGTAGCGCGAGCCGGGGGTGAAGTCCGAGCTGATCCGGGCGCCGAAGTTGTACTTGCTTCTGATCTCGCCGTCGGTGATCGCCTCCCAGAGGCGCTCCGGGGTGGTGCGGATGTAGATCTCGAAGACCTTCTCCATGGGATTCTCCAGTCTGTTCTTGAGATCGCTGAGCGCCGCCGTCCAGGGCTCGGCGTACTTGCTCACCCACCGGTCGTGGACAAGCCGGATGGGGACTGGGTTCAGGAAGTGGAGCTTCTCGCGGCCTCGCCGCTTGCTGACCACCAGGCCCGCTTCCTCGAGCTGCTTGAGGTGCTTCATCACGCCGAAGCGCGTCATCGAGAAGCGCTCCTGCAGCGCGCTCAACGTTTGCCCGTCCTGGCGGAAGAGCTCGTCGAGCAGGCTCCGCCGGGTCGGGTCGGCGAGGGCCTTGAACACCGCGTCCACGAGCCGAGGATAGGTGACTTTTTAGTCACATGTCAACGGCTGCTCATGCCGGTGTCCGCGTCGTGCGGTGCGCGGCGAAGGACTGCCGGTCGCCGATCCACGCCGCTCGCGGTGCCACCACCTCCAGTTGTTGGAGATCCGCTGTGGACAGCTCGATCTCAGCGGCGGCGGCGTTCTCGGCCAGCCGCCCGGGCCGCCTGGTGCCCGGGATCGGAACGACGTCCGGGCCTTGGGCCAGCAACCACGCCAGCGCCAGCTGCCCGGCGGTGATTCCGCGTTCAGCGGCGAGCCGAGCGACCGCCTCGACCAGTGCCAGGTTGCGGGCCAGCTGCTCGCCCTGAAACCGCGGGTCGCCGGCGCGGAGGTCAGCCTCGCCGAACCCGCCTGAGGGCAGCGCACCGGTCAGCATCCCGCGGCCTAACGGACTGTAGGGCACCAGCCCGACACCCAGCCGGCGCGCGGCGGGCACCACCTCGTCCTCGACCTCCCGCCAGAACAGCGACCACTCGCACTGCAGCGCACTGATCGGAGCCGTGGCCACCGCCCGCTCCAGCTGCTCGACACTCGCTTCTGAGATCCCCAGATGCCGCACCATGCCCTTGTCGACCAGCTCGGCCATCGCCCCGACGGTCTCCTCGACCGGAACCTGAGGGTCGACCCGGTGCAAGTAGTACAGATCCAGGTGCTCCACCCCCAGGCGCGTCAAGGACGCCTCGCAGAACCCGCGGACGTGCTCGGGCCGGCCATCGACCCGCAGGCCCTCCTCGCCGCGCACAATCCCGAACTTGCTGGCCAGCACCACCTGATCGCGGCGGCCGGAGATCGCACGGCCGATCAACCGCTCGTTGTGTCCGCTGCCATAACTCATCGCCGTGTCCCACAGGGTCACGCCCAACTCCAAAGCCGCCTGCAACGTCGCCACCGACTCGTCATCATCCGCCGGGCCGTAGGCCTGCGAGAACCCCATGCACCCCATACCGATCGCAGACACCGGCAGACCCTCCGGGCCTAACACCCTCAATCTCATGGCGCCGACGGTAAGCTGGCTCGACAGTGGTATCCATCCTTAGTTGATGCTAGTAACGAGGGTGCCAGGATGAGCGACGCGGCGGATGCGCCGGCAGGCAATGCCGGGGAGGTCGCAGCGTTGCTGCGCTCCCGCCGCGCGAGACTGCGGCCCGCCGATGTCGGGCTGCCCGCCGGCGCTCGACGACGAACACCTGGCCTGCGCCGTGAAGAGGTCGCCCAACTCGCCAGCATCTCCACGACCTATTACACGTTCCTGGAACAAGGCCGGGACCTGCGTCCTTCGCGCCAAGTCCTGGACGCGCTGGCCCGTGCCCTGCGGTTGGGCGCCACCGAACGCGTTCACCTGCACGAGCTCGTGCACGGAGTCTCGCCGGCCCCCACCCGCTGCACCGTCGAGACCCTTGCGCCCGCTGTGGCCGACCTCGTCGACCGCCTCGACCCGCACCCGACCTACGTCACCGGACGCAGCTGGGATGTGCTCGCGGCCAACCGCGCGGCACGCACTCTGTGGACCGACTGGCCAGCTCTACCCCCGGCAGAACGCAACATGCTCTGGTGGACCTTCATGGATCCGGCCGCCCGCACCGTCCTCATCGAATGGCAGTCCGAAGCCGCAGCCCAGCTCGCCCGTTTCCGCGTTGCTGCCGCTCGACACCCCGACGACCCGAGTTCGGTTCCCTCATCCGACGGCTGCACGCCGGCAGCCCTGAGGTCAGAGCATGGTGGCCGCGCCATGACGTCGCCCCGCTCAGCTCCGGAACCAAGCGGATCCACCACCCCGCCCTCGGCGACCTCACCTTCCACCACGTGGTCCTGCAACTGGCGGACGACCCCGAGCAGAAACTCGTCACCTTCACCGCTGAACCACCGGACCAAGCCCGACTCGCCCAACTGCTCCAGGACCTCCGCCCGCGTTCCGACGGGCTTGGCCATGCCGCGCTGGTCCTGGGACGGCCTGCAAACTCCAGCGGCGTCGACCTGAGCAGGACCAGCCGCTCCGCGGGCTCCGGATGATCCACGCTGCCATATTGACAGGCAACTGACGATATGGCGACGTGCTGTCGATGCCCGCGAGCTCCGCTCAGACACCTGAAGGAGACGCGGCCACGGATCTCGTTCTTTGTACATTTCGAGCCAACGGCGCCTTCCTCGCCGCCGGAGACTGTTTGGCAGCAGATCAGGGGCTGACTTCGGCGCGGTGGCAAGTGCTTGGAGCGGTGGCGCTGGCGGGGCGTCCACTGACCGTTGCACAGATCGCCCGCCGGATGGGCCTCACGCGGCAGAGCGTGCAGGCCTCGGTTAATCGGTGTCTCCAGGAGGCGGTGCTCGAAGCAGAGGACAACCCTGATCACCGACGCTCGCCGCTCATCCGGCTGACCGAGCTCGGCAGCACGAAGTATGCAGAACTGGAGCGGCGATGAGCTTGACCCCCGAGCACGGACACCCCGGGTGTGGGGTCAGTGATCGTCCTGTGTGGACGTCTGGTCGGTGTAGAGGGCTTCGAATTCAACCGGTCGGAGCATTCCGAGGCTGGAATGTCGGCGTT
>DATDHI010000454.1:0-1526 GCA_036521655.1 Pseudonocardiaceae bacterium
CATCGACCTCGCCGAGCAAGCACCGACCGGCGGCAACCTCGGCGGCCGCCGGTGGATCATCGTGCGCGACCGGGCCGTCAAGGACCAGCTCGGTGAGCTGTACCGGCAGACCGCGCTGCCGTTCATGTCCGCCGCCGCCGACCGGCTCCGCGGGAGCGGTCACCCCCAAGAGCGGGTGATGGCGTCGTCGACCTACCTAGTCGAGCACCTCGCCGAGGTGCCGGCGATCGTCATCCCAACCATCATCGGCCGCCACGACGGCTCTGGCCGGCCGGGCCTGTTCGACTCGGTGATCCAAGCGGCGTGGAGCTTCTGCCTCGCCCTGCGCGCCCGCGGTCTCGGCACGACCTGGGTCACCGCCGCCCTGCAGGACGAGGCCAGGGTCAAGGAAATCCTCGGCATCCCCGCCCACCTGACCGAGATCGTGCTGTTGCCGGTGGCGTGGACCAAGGGCACCGAGTTCCGGCGAGCTCCCCGCCACCCGGCGCGGGCGATCAGCTACTTCGACCGATTCGGCACCACGTCCGAGTCCGGGCCCGGCGAGACGCTCCGGTTCGAGGACGGACCGGGTGCGATCGCCGAGGTCGACATCGACGCCTCCCCGTCGACCGTGTGGGCACTGGTCACCGACCTGGACACGGTCGGGTGGCCGGGGGCATCTCAGCCCCCGGCTCCCACAGATCCCGGCGTGACAATCTCTTGTCACCGGGCTCTTCTCACCAGCCGATCAGTACGAGTGGACCCACCGCCAGTGGGCGAACAGGCCGGGCGCTCGGTCGAGTAGCCCGGCCCACCACCGCTTGAACCGCTTGAAGGTCCGCAGCCGCCGGTACTTCCGCCCAGCCCAGCGCCTCAGGTAGGCACTGACACGCTCGAGGAGGGGGTACATCGCCGACCGGTAGAACCGGCCGTAATATTGCATCCACCCGGCGACGATGGGGTTCAGCCATCGGGCCAGGTCATCCAGGGTCAGGTCGGGGCGCCGATGGATCCGCATAGCGCGGAGCTGGGCGCCTTTGGCCTTGAGCGCCTCGGTGCTCATCGCAGGCAAGAAGGAGGTGAAGTACCTGCCTTTCTTGTCCCGCGCCTTCCGTGCCCGGAAGGTGAACCCCAAGAAGGTGAACGAGGTGTGCTCGTGGTCCCCCCGGCGCTTGCCGTCCTTACAGTGGACGATCCGCGTCTTATCCGGGTGCAACCGGAGGCCCACCTCTTGCATCCGCTCGGCGATCCCGGCAAGCACAACTTCGGCCTGCCGCCTGCTCACACAATGCACGACAGCATCGTCGGCATAGCGCTCGAACTGGATACCCGGATAGTTCCGGACTATCCAGGAATCGAAGGCAAAGTGCATGAACAGATTCGCCAAGATCGGCGAGACCGCCGATCCTTGCGGAGTCCCCTTGTCCCGCTCCACCAGGGTGCCATCCGGGTACCGAAGCGGCGCAGCCAGCCACCGCTTGACATACAACAGCACCCAGGGGGTGGTGCAGACCGCCTCCACCGCCTTGACGACGAGGTCCCACGGC
>DATDHI010000455.1:0-33289 GCA_036521655.1 Pseudonocardiaceae bacterium
TACACGCGTTACCACAGGAATCCCGGTTACACGCGCAGAATCCTGACAGCTGAGAGGAAGCAGGGAAACAGCCACCGACCTGCCGAAATGCGGTTACGCGGCATCGATCAGGCTCGAGGAACCCGTCCGTACTCCAGTTCCGTAGCACTGGTGCCACTCGGTCAAGTGGACGCCGCTCTGGACGTGGTGCGGTCCGTGCTTCGCGAGTCAGGGATCGAGGACAGCGACCTCACCACCCAGGCTTACACCGATGCGGTCGCGAACCAGTCCCGCGGAGTTAGCGGATAGGAAACGGAAGATCAGGCCGCTGCCGTGCGCCCGTAGAGCACGAGGGCCCAGGCCAGGCAGCCGAGCGCGGCCGTGGAGGCGACCGCGCGCGCGGCGATCCAGCGGACCCAGGTCGCTTGGAAGTGCTCCCGTACCTGCGCAAGATCGGTGATCCGGTCCGGCTGTCCGGCCTCGGCAAGGACATTGTTGAGTGGGATGCCGAACGCGATCGTGATGACGAGCACCACCCCGTACAGCACGAGCGCGGCCGCGATCCATGGCAGCACGGCCCGCCCGCCTACCCGGAGATGGAGCGCACCAGCGAGGATGGTCAACACCGGTGCACCAAGAAAGCTGAGGAAAAACCATGGGTTGAGTATCGCCACGTTGATCTGCTGCATCGCGTCAACGAAGGTCCGGTCGTCGGCCCGGCTCAACCCTGGCATGACGGATATGGCGAAGGCGTAGAACAGACCTGCGAGCAGCCCCATGGTTACCGTGGCCGCCACCAAGGTGGCGCCGCGCAGCACCTCGAGCATCGCGTCTCCCTCCGGTACGAGTTGTCCCAGGTGCCGGTGAACGGCATCCCGCATGCCCATAGTGAAGAGCCGAGCTGTGAGACGAGCCATTGTCGAGAAGCTCGAATCCATGTTTCTTCGTCTATGCTCCGCCGTATGGACGCATACACGGGCCTCCTGGATGGACCCCGGGCCCGCGGAGCGTTCCTGCTCCGCTGGATCATGAATCCGCCCTGGTCGGTACGAGTACAGGACCGTGCGCCGCTCACCCTGGTGGCGATGACGCGGGGCGGGGCATGGGTGGTACCCGACCAAGGAGACGCGCGACCGCTGCGCGGCGGGGACGTCGCGATCATGCGTGGCCCCGACCCGTACACGATCGCCGACGACCCGGCCACACCAGCCCAGGTGATCGTTCACCCCGGCCAGCACTGCACCACGCCACAAGGCGAGGCCTCGGCCGGGCGTTGATCTGGGCGTGCGCACCTGGGGCAACAGCCCGCGGGGCTCGACGACGATGCTCATCGGTGCCTACCAGATGCGAGGCGAGATCAGCCAGCGACTGCTCGGTGCGCTGCCAGCATTGATAGTCCTCACCGATGACGCCTGGGACACCCCCCTGATGGCGTTGCTCGGCCAGGAGATCCTCAAGGATGAGCCGGGCCAAGAGGTCGTTCTCGACCGGCTGCTCGATCTGCTGCTCTGCCGCGACGGGCGTCTCCCGCGCGGCGCTCGCCCGCCGGTTCACCGAACTGGTGGGCGAACCGCCCATGACGTTCCTCGCCGGCTGGCGACTGGCCCTGGCCGCCGACCTGCTCCGCGCCTCCGACGCCACCATCGGGGCGATCGCCCGACAGGTCGGCTACGGCAGTTCCTTCGCGCTCAGCACCGCCTTCACCCGCGTCCGCGGCATCAGCCCCCGCCAGTACCGCCTTGGCACAGCCGCCAGCTGACCTGAATCACGCAGCTCGCCCACGCGCCTGCCGCACCGGAGGCCACGGTGTCGGTCATCGGATCACCGCCTCGCGATCTTCGCGGATACCAGCCGCCCGCAGCGCCCCACGGGCGGCCATGACGGCGCTGTTGACCGAGACCTCGCCAAGCAGGCCGGGCGCGGCGACCATGTCCCCGGCCAGGAACACGCCGTCGCCACGATCGATCGCCGGCCGGTCGCGCCAGGTGAGGCCGGGCAGGTCGAGGGCTCCCGTGCGTCCGGCGGGTTGTGACACGCCGGACAGCGGTTCGGCGGCAACGGGTCAGATTCCACCCGATCAGGGTGGCACCGGCCCGTCGTCGGGCACTGGACCCACTCGATCGACCTGTTCGGGCAGCTGCGGGGAGATCGCGACGTCCTGGAGCGAGGTATCCGGGGCTGCGGCCTGCACGGCCCGGACGCCCGGTCGCGCGGCCACTGCCTGCAGCGCCCCGCGGTCACCGAGCACCAGCAATGCCAGCACGCAGGCACAGCCCTCGCGCAGCCGCGCGGCCTCGGCGGCGGCGACGGCTGCCGGCCGCCCGCCCGGAACGCTCCGGGACGCAACGGCAGCGCGCTCTTGCGCAGCGGACCGCAGCGCCGCACTGAGTTCCGCCACCGGTCGTTGCCCAGGCAGGTCACGAGTGATCAACGCGGTCTGCACCCGCGGCAGCGGAACGCGAAGCACGACCCGCGAGAGCCGCACCCCCCGCACCAGCTCGGCAGCGGGCCCTGGCTCGAGGTAGCGGTCCAGCTGCACCAATGCCCACACCGGCCTCGATGTACCTGTTGGCAGCGACGCAGCGGCCCGCCCTAGATAGTCCGCGACCGGCTCACCGGATTCCGGCCCCAGCCGCTGCGTCCCGGTTGGCAGCGGTTCGCCCGATTGCCCAGCTACCACGACAGCCACCCCGAACGCCACGAGCAGCGCTACCAGCACCACCCATCGGGCCCGGCGCGGCATCGCTACCCGCCGGCCGCCAGCACGTCCAGCGCGCCGCGCAGGTCGTCCGGGTCCGGGCTGGTGAACTCCACCCAGCGGTCGTCGGCGGGATGCGGGAAGCCCAGCCGCGCGGCATGCAGCCACTGCCTTTGCAGCCCCAGCCGCTGGGCCAACACGGGGTCCGCACCATAGGTGAGGTCGCCGCAGCACGGGTGCCGCAGCGCAGCGAAGTGCACGCGGATCTGGTGGGTGCGGCCGGTCTCCAGCGTGA
This sequence comes from Pseudonocardiaceae bacterium, assembly GCA_036521655.1. Classification (GTDB taxonomy): domain Bacteria; phylum Actinomycetota; class Actinomycetes; order Mycobacteriales; family Pseudonocardiaceae. The sequence continues at coordinate 2,973 of DATDHI010000455.1, forward strand.
CGTCGCACAACGACGCCGCACGGAACGCCTCGATCACCTGGTAGTGCGTCACCGACGGCTTGCCGCCAGCCACCACCGCAAACCGCCAGTCGTGCTTGGGGTGCCGGTCGATCGGCGCATCGATGGTGCCTCGGCTGGGGTCGGGGTGGCCCTGGACCAGGGCCCGGTAGTGCTTGTCGACGACGCGATCCCGGAACGCGCGTTTCAAAGCCGAGTAGCCCCGCTCGGACTTGGCAACGACCATCAGGCCGCTGGTACCGACGTCCAGCCGGTGCACCACCCCCTGACGCTCGGCCGCACCCGAGGTGGCCACCTGGATCCCGGCCGCCGCGAGACCGCCGAGCACGGTGGGTCCCACCCAGCCGGGGCTGGGGTGCGCTGTCACCCCGACCGGCTTGTTCACCACCACCAGGTCGGAATCGTCGTGCAGCACCCGCAGTCCCGCCACCGGCTCGACGCGCGCCGCGGCAGGCCGCGACGGTTCGGGCAAGGTGACCTCCAGCCAGGCCCCCGCGGCCAGCCGGTCAGACTTGCCGGCGGGGTTGCCGTCGACCAGGACTGCGCCGGCGTCGGTCAGCCCGGCCACCGCGGTGCGGGACAGACCCAGCAGCCGCGCCAGCCCGGTGTCCACCCGCATGCCGTCGAGCCCGTCGGGTACCGGCAGCGTCCGGACGTCGCTCATGCCTGTGCCCCAGGCCGCCGCAGGCCCCGGCTACCGTCGAGATCCCGGCCCGTGGCCGCCAGCAGGACCAGCATCGCGCCACCGCACACGATCGCCGAGTCCGCCAGGTTGAACACCGGCCACACCGTGCCGTCCGGCGCCAGCAGCGACAGGAAGTCCACGACATGCCCGCGCAACGGACCGGGGGTGCGGAACAGCCGGTCCGCCAGGTTGCCCAGGGCCCCGCCCAACACCAGCCCGAGCCCCACCGCCCAGCCGGCCGACCGCAACCGGGGTGCCAGCCGCACGATGGCGACCACAACGCCCAGGGCGATCAGCGATAGCAGCCAGGTCAGGCCGGTCGCCATCGAGAACGCCGCACCAGAGTTGCGGTAGACGACGAGGTACAGCCCGCCACCCAACAGCCGCAGCGGCGGATGGCCCTCCAGGACCGCGACGACGGCGATCTTGCTCAGCACGTCCAGCAGCAGCACACCGGCAGTGATAGCGGCCAGCAGGCCGGTCCGGCGGCGTCCTGGCGCCTCGGGGATGTCCTGGTCGTCGGCGGCCGCTCCCTCGACGTGCTGCGATGGGGTCACCTCGCCATTGTGACTAATCGCCCCGCCGACCCTCGGATCAGCCCCAGTCCTGGACGCTTCCCTCAGGCACCGGTCTCCCCGCGCCACCGGGCCAGCCGACCAGCCCGGTGCACCGCGCGGATCCGCCGCTCGGCGGAGTCCCGGTTGCCCGCCGTAGTGACGACCAGCAGCTGGTCACCCTCCTCCAGCCGGGTGGTCGGCTGCGGGGTGAACCCTGTGCCGTTGCGCACCACCAGGCTGACCATTGCCCCGATGGGTAGCCGCAACTCCGCCAGGTAGACGCCGTGCAGCCGCGAGGGCCGGGGTACCCGGACCTGCAGCAGGTCGGCGTCCATCTCGTCCAGGGGGGCGGAGTCGATCAGGATTTCCCTACCCTGCTCCGGGCGGGACAGCCCCAACCACCGCACGACGGAGGGCAGCGTGACGCCCTGCACCACGGTGAGCAGCACGACCAGCACGAAGACCACGTCGACCAGCCGCTGCGCCCCCGGGACGCCGATGGTGAGCACGATCAGCGCCAGCACGATGGGTACCGCGCCGCGCAGCCCCGACCAGGACAGGAATGCCTGCTCCCGCCAGGGCACCCGCAACGGCGCCAGGGCCAGCACCACCGACAGCGGGCGAGCCAGCACGACCAGCACCACGCCGGCGATCAACGCAGGGATGACCGCACCGGGCAGGCGCGACGGCGAGGCGTAGAGGCCCAGCAGCACGAACAGGCTGATCTCAGCGAGCCAGCCGACGCCCTCGGCGAAGGAGAGGGTGTCGCCGCGGTGCGGCAGCGCAGTGTTGCCCAGCACCACCCCAGCCACGTAGGTCGCCAGAAAGCCCGAGGCGTGCAGGCCCTGCCCGGCGGCAAAGGCCAGCACGCATACCGCGATGGTCGCCAACGGGTAGAGACCGGTCGCGGGTAGCGCCGCGCGGCGCAGCACCCACGCTCCGGCGATCCCCAGAGCCGCCCCCACCAGCGCGCCGGCGAGCAACTCGTACCCCACCAGCAGGGGCGTCCACCAGCGCAGCGGGTCGCCCGTCGCGAGCAGTACCACCGCGATGTAGACCGGGGCGTCGTTGATGCCCGACTCCAGCTTGAGCGCGCCGGCCAGCCGGGGCAACACCGGCAGCGCCCGCAACACGCTGAAGACCGCCGCAGCGTCGGTCGAGGACAGCACCGTCCCCCACAGCAGCGCCGTGCGCCAGTCCAGGCTCAGCAGCAGGTGCAGCGCCAGGCCGGTGGCGGCGATGCTCACCGCGACAGCCACGGTGGCCAGCGCGATCCCCGGGCCCAGCGCCGGGCGGACCATCGGCCAGCGGGTGGTCAGGCCGCCCTCGGTCAGGATCATGACCAATGCCGCGATGCCCAGAGCCGCGGTGAGCGGCGTATCGGAGAACTGGATCCCCAGGCCGGACTCGCCGATCAGCAGGCCGATGGCCAGATAGACCAGCAGCGACGGGAGCCCGAGCCGGGTGGAGACCCGCACGGCGAGCACCGCCAGCAGCAACACCGCCGCACCGGCCCCCAGCGCGAACTCCACCCCATGCACGCCCGGATTGTCCCGTGCTAGGGGTTCCCTTGACCGGCCGGGCTGGCGGCCTCGGGCTGGCCGGCTAGCTAGACCAGGAGATCGTGGCCAGGTCGCGGTGGCGTGGGCCCAGCCTCGCCACCGCCTCGGCGACCTCGTCCCGGCGCTGCGCCGGCAGGCACAGCCGGCGCAGCGAGAAGTCCACCTCCGCCTCGGGGTTGCGGGGCTGGGCGGGCCTGGTCCAGCGGTGCACCTCGGGGTGGATCCCGATCTCGGTGAGCACCGCGACGGCGTCGTCCACGGTCGCCGGCGGCGGCCGGCGCAGCCCGTAGAACTGTGCCCACAGCGGGTCCAGCCAGGCTCCTGGGTGCACGGCGTGCAACTCGATGACCACCCTGCGGCAGGCCGCGGCACCCAGTGCGGCGAAGAACGGGCCCAGCTCAGCGGTGTTGTAGCCGACGTGGTGGCTGACCACGACGTCGGCGACGCCTGCTTCGTCCGCGGTGTCTGGCCAGGGACCGAGCACGCAGCGATGCCGCACCCCCCGCTCGACGCAGGACCGGTCGAACGCGTGCAGCATGTCCTCGGCGTGATCCACGCCGGTGAGGTAGGTCACCATGGGCATCAGTGCCAGTCCTGCGGCACCCGCACCGCACCCGACGTCGAGCACCGTCGCCCCATCAGGCCCCAGCAGCCGCAGCGCAGCGCGGCGGGACGGGGTGTCCTCCGGTACGGCAGGCGGTATGAAGCGGGCCGGGATATGACGATGCGGATCTTGCGGGGCGGCGGTCAGGATCTCGGCGGGGATTGCCCTGGCCTCCAGCAGGTCCCGCCAGCGTGCCGCGGCGCTGCTCGTGAGTGGGTCATGGTGCGGTAACACTGTTACACACTCACGACCGCGACCTGCACACCCAGACCGTCGCCCACCAGGCCAGGGTAGCCGTCTCGGACCGGGCCGTAGCCGACCCGGCGGGCCAGCACCTCACCGGCGATGAAGTCCTCGTGCTCCCGGGCCGCGGCGAGCACCGCCTCCGGCGCGTCCACGGTGAGCGCGATCCGATCGGTGACCTCCAGCGCGGCCTGCCTGCGGGCCTGCTGTACGACGCGCACCAGATCCCGGGCGATCCCCTCGGCGGCCAGGTCCGGGGTGACCACGGTGTCCAGGACGACCAACCCTGAACCGGCCGGCAGCGCGGCGGTCTCGCTGGGGTCGGCGGCGACCAGCCGCTCGGTGTACTCCCCCGACAGCAACGGGATCCCGCCCGCCGTTACGGCCCCATCCGGGCCACGTTCCCACTCCCCGGCCTTGACCGCCCGGATCACCTTCTGGGTGTCGCCGCCCAGCCGCGGCCCGCAGGCCCGGGCGTTCACGGTGAGCTCGAAGCGGCCGTGCGCGTCGACGTCCTCGGTGAGCTCGACGGTCTTGACGTTCACCTCGTCGCGGATGAGGTCACGCAGCGGCGCCAGCGTGGTGATGTCCGGCGCGGCCACGGTCAGCGTCGCCAGCGGCTGGCGGACCCGCAGGCCCCGTGCCTTGCGCAACGACAGCGCGGCGGACACCACCTGCCGCACCCGGTCCATCGCCGCGACGAGATCCTTGTCGCCGGGCACCACGCCTGGAGCGGGCCAATCAACCAGGTGCACCGAACGCTGCCCGGTCAGCCCGCGCCAGATCGCCTCGGTGGTCAACGGCAGCAGCGGAGCAGCGGCCCGGCAGGTCACCTCGAGCACGGTGTGCAGGGTGTCGATCGCGTCCTGCTCACCGGCCCAGAAGCGGTCCCGGGACCGGCGCACATACCAGTTGGTGAGCACCTCGCAGAACCCGCGCACACGCTCGCACGCCCCGGCGATGTCGTAGCGGTCCATCAGTGCGGTGACATCGGCGACAAGGTCATGCAGCTTGGCCAGCACGTACCGGTCCAGCACGTGCTGGGAGTCGGCGCGCCATCGCCCGTCGACACCAGCGGCGTTGGCATACAGCGACAGGAAGTACCAGGAGTTCCACAGCGGCAGCAGGGCCTGCCGGACGGCTTCCCGGATGCCCTGCTCGGTGACCACCAGGTTGCCGCCGCGCAGGATCGGTGAGGCCATCAGGAACCAGCGCATCGCGTCCGAGCCGTCCCGATCGAACACCTCGGTGACCTCGGGATAGTTGCCTTTGGACTTGGACATCTTGAGCCCGTCGTCGCCGAGCACGATCCCGTGCGCCAGGCAGGTGCGAAACGCCGGCCGGTCGAACAAGGCCGTTGCGAGCACGTGCAGGGTGTAGAACCAGCCCCGGGTCTGCACGTTGTACTCGACGATGAAATCGCCCGGATAGTGGTGCTCGAACCAGTGCGCGTTGTCGAACGGGTAGTGCACCTGGGCGAAGGGCATCGAGCCGGACTCGAACCAGCAGTCCAGCACCTCCGGCACCCGGCGCATGGTGGAACGCCCGGTGGGGTCATCCGGGTTGGGCCGGGTCAACTGGTCGATGAACGGGCGATGGAGATCAACCGGGCGCACCCCGAAGTCGCGTTCCAGCTCATCCAGCGAGCCGTAGACGTCCACCCGAGGGTAAGCCGGATCGTCGGAGACCCAGACCGGCAGCGGCGAGCCCCAGTACCGGTTGCGCGAGATGTTCCAGTCCCGAGCACCCTCCAGCCACGCGCCGAACTGCCCGGTCCCGACGTTGTCCGGCACCCAGGTGATCCCCCGGTTCAACGCCACCATCCGGTCCCGGAACTTGGTCACCTCGACGAACCAGGACGACACCGCGCGCTGGATCAGCGGGGTGTCGCACCGCCAGCAGTGCGGGTAGGGATGCTCGTAGCTCTCGTCGCGCAGCAGCACGCCGCCGACATGGGGCGCACCGTCGCGGAGGTCCCGGATGATCGGCCGGTTGGCGTCGAACACCTGCATCCCGGCATACGGTGGCACTTCGGCGGTGAACTGCCCCGCTGAATCCACGGGGACCACCGCCTCGATCCCGGCGGCGTCAGTCACGGCCATGTCCTCTTCACCGAAGGCGGGAGCGAGGTGCACCAGGCCGGTGCCTTCGTCGGTGGTCACGTAGTCGGCGGCAAGCAGCTGGTGGGCGTTGGCTCGGCCGGCGAAGAAGTCGAACGGCGGGACGTAGCGCAGGCCCAGCAGTTCCGATCCCTGATACCGGCCCAACACCCGCGGAGCCTCACCCAGCTCCCGGGCGTAGGCCGCGAGGCGGTCCTCGGCGATCAGGTAGCGCTCACCACCCGCCTCGACGGTGACGTACGCCAGATTGGGATGCACCGCCACCGCCAGGTTGGACGGCAACGTCCACGGCGTGGTGGTCCATACCAGCGCGAGCACGCCGTCCAGCGCAGACCCGGGAACCGAGAGCCGCAGCCCCACGGTGACCGCGGGGTCCTGCCGGTTGCGGTAGACGTCGTCCATTCTCGTCTCGGTATTGGACAGCGGCGTCTCGCAGCGCCAGCAGTACCACAGCACCCGGAAGCCCTGGTAGATCAAACCCTTGTCCCAGAGCGTCTTGAACGCCCACAGGACGCTCTCCATGTAGTCCAGGTCGAGGGTCTTGTAGTCGTTGTCGAAGTCCACCCAGCGGGCCTGCCGGGTCACGTACTCGCGCCACTCCCGGGTGTAGCGCAGCACCGAGGCACGGCAGGCGGCGTTGAACTCCGCCACGCCCATCTGCTCGATCTCGGACTTGTGTGTGATGCCCAGTTGCCGCTCCGCCTCCACCTCGGCGGGCAACCCGTGGCAGTCCCAGCCGAACCGGCGCTCCACCCGGTGGCCGCGCATCGTCTGGTAGCGCGGTACCACGTCCTTGACGTAGCCGGTGAGCAGGTGGCCGTAGTGCGGCAGGCCGTTTGCGAAGGGCGGGCCGTCGTAGAAGACGAACTCGCCTGCGCCGTCATCGCCAGCCGGCCGGGCTTCGACCGATGCGGGGAAGGTGCCATCGGCGTCCCAGTACCGCAGGACGTCGGCCTCCAGATCCGGGAAGGACGGCTGAGCGCAGACGGTACTCCCGCTGACGGGGACCTTCGGATACGCCATGGTCGTGTGCTCCCAAGTGCGATCGTTCCTGTGCAGTGGTGTCCTGCTCGCTGCACGGGGACGACCCGCGCACTCGCGCCACGGACCGCGGTACCACCCCGCTTGCCGCCCGCACGACGCGGGCAGCCACTCATCAGCGCGGCTATGACGGGCCGCTCCCGCCCGGTTCTACTGAGGGCCGACGCCGGCCCCGTTCTTCCGGAGGCTCCCCGGTGATGGCCGGATCACTGCCTGTACGACAAGCATAGCCCGGCCCGCCACCAGATTGCGCAGGACCGTGGCTCCTGGACAGCAGGCGCTCAGCTCCCGCCGGTGGTCGCGTTCGCGGCCCGGTGCCGGCGGGCTAGTGCGGCATCCGGTCGGCACCGTTCACATGGTGTGAAGCCCAGCTCTCTCGCCTCTTTCACCGGCAGCCGCTCCGTGTGCCCATGCTCCGGCCACCGGCAACGGGTGAGGTGGTAGCGCGGGTGCTCGTCGACAACCACCACCTCGTCCGCCATCTCGTACACCAGCAGCAGGTCCGCAGCGTCGGTGTCCTCCTCGCCGGGCTCAGCGTCAGCGGCGTCAGCGGCAGCGTGTTCAGGGTCGTTGTCGGAGTCAGCAAGCTCAGCATCGTGGGACCCCTGAGCTGGTCCCGTTACGGCCCCGGGCCGTGGCAGGTGCTCGCCCGACTCGACACTGTCCGGCTCGTCCAGCAGGAGATCAGGCGTGATCGCGGGCTCGTCCTGGCGTCGCCGCCAGGAACGCCGCCACCGCGCGAGGATCAACGTCGCGGCCACTGCACTGAGCGCGACCGACCCCCACGCCAGCGCGGTATGGCTGGTTACCAGAGCAGCGACAACCAGCCCTACCGCCGCAAGCAACAGCAACGTGGTCAGCAGCACCGACCCTCACCCCGACTAGTGGGATGCGGCGAGCCTGCCGGACGTGTGTCAGTTACCGGCTTCAGCACGGGCGCTGAACCCTGAGGCGGCGAAGCCCTGCTGGCTGCGGCCGGTATCCACCGGTGCCGCAGATCCGCGCCCGTCCAACTCCCGGAGCTGCGACTCCAGGTAGGTCTTCAGGCGGGTGCGGTACTCGCGTTCGAACGTGCGCAGCTCGTCGATCTTCTTCTCCAGGTTGTTCTTCTCCTGGTTGATCGAACCGATGATCTCCGTGTGCTTGCGCTGCGCGTCGCGCTCCAGCGACATCGCCTTCTCGCGGGACTGCCGGTCCAGGGTCTCGACCCTGGTACGGGCATCGTTCAACATCGTCTCGGCCCTGGTCCTGGCTTCGGTGACCATGCCATCGGCCTTTGCCCTCGCCTCCGAGAGCATCTGTTCGGACTTGGCTCGGGCCTCGCCCAGCATCCCGTCCGCCTCGGCCTTGGCCTCACCGGTCAGCCGGTCGGCCATCTCCTGGGCAAGACCCAGCACCTTGGCGGCTTGGACGTGGTGGTCAGCGCCTGGCGAGGTCTGTTCGACCATCGGCGGCGGCACGGGGGCCATCACGGGCCGCGGCGGCTCGAGCGGACGAAGATTTCGTCCGGTGTCAACCGGCGCGGCGCTGAGCTGCTGATCGAGCTGCTCGACCTGGTTGCGAAGATCGTTGTTCTCCTCGATCAACCGAGCCAGCTCGGCCTCAACCAGGTCGAGGAAGGCGTCGACCTCGTCCTCGTTGTAGCCCCGCTTGCCGATCGGCGGCTTACTGAACGCGACGTTGTGGACGTCGGCGGGGGTCAACGGCATGGGATCACCTCACGCACTCCTCGACTGTGCACACCCTGGTGTAGCGACCCTCTGGCCCCGATGGTCGCTACCTCGGATCTACCACTCGCATCAGTATGAACACCACGAGCAACAGAACCATAATGGACAGGTCCAGCCCGACGCCGCCGACCCGGATGGGCTTGATCACCCGACGGAGCGCTCGAACCGGTGGATCTGTGACGGTGTACACCGACTCAAGGGCGATCGCCACCCCTCCCACCGGCTGCCACCCTCGCGCGAACGAGCGCAGGAGCTCAACGACGATACGCGCCGTGAGCAGCAGCCAGAAGAAGAAGAGTAGGTAGTACACCACGTACCGGGCCACTTCCACGGGCCACACTGTGCCACCGACGGGGAGACGGGTGTGAGCCAGGACCCCCTGAACTCCAGACCTAGTTGAAGAAGTTACCCTCCGCGATCCGGCGCCGGTCCTCCGCCGACACGTCGACGTCGGGCGGCGACAGCAGGAACACCTTGTTGGTGACCTTGTCGATCGAGCCGCGCAGCGCGAAGGCCAGCCCGGCAGCGAAGTCGACGAGCCGCTTGGCGTCCCGGTCATCCATCTCGGTCAGGTTCATAATCACCGGGTTGCCCGCCCGGTAGCGTTCCCCGATGGGTCGGGCCTCGTTGTAGTTGTGCGGATGAAGCGTGACGATCCGGGCCAGTGGGTGCGCTTCGTCGTCGGTGAACGGGCTGGTGCGGGGCGTCGGCATAGCCGGATGGCGGACCGGCTGCGCGGTGTCAACGGCCAGCGAACCGTGCACCGGCGCCGCCGGAGCCCAGGCCGGTGGTTGGGTGGTGCGGACCCTGGGCCCCGCAGGGTGCGCAGGCCCAGACTGAGTCTCCGCAGCATGGGTAGGCGCAGGATGGGTCGGCCCCGACCGGGTCGGCGCAGTGGTGGCGAAGCCGTCGGCATAGCTATCGAAATCGGCCCGACGGGCACGATGAGCGAGGGAGGGGTCGACGGCGTAGCCACGTTCTCTCGACGGATTGGCAGCAGGCAGGTCATAGCCGGGGTGGAAGTAGGTGGGGTCGTACCCGGAGCGGTAGCCCGGGTCGTCGTCATCGAAGTCCTCACCGGGTACCATGCCGAAGTACGCCTTCAGCCTGTGCAGCGCGCTCATCGTCTCACCTTCCCTGTCCCGGCCTCGACGCCCGCTCGCCCGGCCTCACATGCCCTACGGACCGGTCGCACCCGGTCCAGGCGAGGTTAACCGCCTGCTGCCCAGCAGTGCTGTTCCGACACGCACGCACGTCGAGCCGTGCGCGATGGCCTGCTCGAGGTCTCCACTCATCCCTGCGGAGAGTTCAACGGCGCTCGGGTGCTCCCGGCGCAGCCGCTGCGCGACCGCGGCGAGCTCCGCGAAGGCAGCCCCGGGATCAGCGCCGAGCGGGGCAATCCCCATGACGCCCTCCAGCCGCAACCCGCCGGCGGTCGCCACCCGATCGGCCAGCGCTGCGAGCTCGGGTAGTGGGCAGCCGCCCCGCGCGGGGTAGCCGTCCAGGCTGGCCTGGACGAGCACGCCGAGGGCATCCTCGCGCTCCCCGGCCTGTTGAGCGGCGCGCGCGGCTCGGTCCAACGCCTCCACCAGCCGCCCCGAATCCACCGACTGCACCTGCATGGCCCACCGCGCCACCGAACGGGCTTTGTTGCGCTGCAACCGGCCGACCAGGTGCCAGCGCACCGCAACTCCCGGGCGCAACGCACTGACCGCGGCAACCTTGGGTACCGCCTCCTGGTCGCGGGCCTCGGCGACGTCGAGCAGGCCCAGGTCGGTGAGCAGGGCCACATCAGCTGCGGGGAAGGTCTTGGTCACCGCGAGCAGCCGGACCTCACCGGGATCCCGCCCTGCCGCGGTGCACGCCGCAGCAACACGGCCCCGGACCCGCTCCGTCGCCGCGGCCAGCTCGGCTCGACGGCCGTCCCAGCTCACTGCTCGAACCAGGTCACTGCTCGAACCAGGTCACTGCGGCGAGGCGGCCTGTGACGCCCTCACGGCGATAGCTGTAGAGCGCGGGGTCCTCAATCGTGCATCGCGGATCGACACCGATCCGGGCCACCCCGGCGGCAGCGAGCTGCTGCCACAGTCCCGCCCGTAGGTCCAGCCCGGCGGTGCCCTGGCGGGTCCGGCAGGCGCTGCCAGGCAGGCCGGCGTCCACCTGCGCCTGCATGTCGGCGGGTACCTCGTAGCACGACCCGCAGGCCGAGGGCCCGAGCAACACCTCCACCTGCTCGATCTGTGCGCCGAGCTGCCGCATGGCCTCCAGCGTGGCAGTCAGCACCCCGATCCGGGCTCCCACCCGGCCGGCGTGCGCAGCGCCGACCACCCGGGCGACCGGGTCGGCGAGAAGTACCGGTACGCAGTCAGCGACCAGCACTGCCACCGCGAGCCCGGGCTCGCGCGTGACCAGCGCGTCAGTGGCGGGCACCGGATCCGGCCGTGGGCCGCCGACCTCGGCCACGGCGCGGCCGTGCACCTGTTCCATCCAGACCAGCCGCTGCACGGGCAATCCCAGACCAGCGGCCAGCCGCTCGCGATTTGCGGCCACCGCCCCGGGCCGGTCACCGACGTGGTCGCCAAGGTTGAACGAGGCGTACGGCGGCGCCGAAACCCCTCCGGCGCGGGTGGTCAGCACCCGCCGGATGCGGGCCGCGCTCACCGCTTCATGAACGGCGGAACGTCCACCTCGTCATCGTCATCGAAGTCCCCGGTCACCGGCACCGCCCGGCCCGGCAGGGTGGCCCCAGACCGGGCCGGCGCAGCCCCGCCCGGCCTGCTCACGCCCGTCGCAGGCTGCCATGCGGCGGGAGCGGGCGGAGCCTGGCGCGCGGGAGTCGCCGGGGCTTGGCGCGCCGGGGTCGCCACCGTGGACGCCCCAGCAGCGTGCGACGCCGCCGCCGGGGCGGTGGATGTAGGCGTCTGCGGCGGTCGGCCGGCGTAGCCGGCTTGCCCCTTGGCCGCTGTCCGGGCGCCGACCGGCGTCGGGTCCAGCTTCTTGTGCGAAGGCCCACCGGAGTCGAAGCCGGCGGCTATCACGGTGACCCGCACCTCATCACCCAGCGAGTCGTCGATCACCGTGCCGAAGATGATGTTGGCTTCGGGATGCGCGGACTCCTGAACCAGCGTGGCGGCCTCGTTGATCTCGAACAGGCCCAGGTCCGAGCCTCCTGCAATGGACAGCAGCACGCCGTGCGCCCCATCCATGGACGCCTCCAGTAACGGCGAGTTGATGGCCTTCTGGGCCGCTTGTACCGACCTGCCCTCCCCCCTGGATGACCCGATCCCCATGAGTGCGCTGCCGGCCCCGGACATGACGCTTTTCACGTCGGCGAAGTCCAGGTTGATCAGACCGGGCGTGGTGATGAGGTCGGTAATGCCCTGGACACCGGACAGCAGTACCTCGTCGGCTGAGCGGAACGCGTCCATCAGGCTCACGTTCGGGTCGCCGAGCTGCAGCAGCCGGTCATTGGGGATCACGATCAGGGTGTCACATTCGTTGCGCAGCTCGGCGATGCCGTCCTCGGCCTGGCCGCCGCGCCGTCTACCTTCGAAGCTGAACGGCCGGGTCACCACGCCGATGGTCAGCGCGCCGAGCTTGCGGGCGATACTCGCCACCACCGGGGCGCCGCCGGTGCCGGTCCCGCCGCCCTCACCGGCGGTGACGAACACCATGTCAGCGCCCTTGAGGACCTCTTCGATCTCCTCGCGGTGGTCCTCGGCCGCCTTGCGGCCGACCTCGGGGTTCGCGCCGGCGCCGAGTCCGCGGGTGAGCTCCCGGCCGATGTCGAGCTTGACGTCGGCATCGGACATCAGCAGCGCTTGGGCGTCGGTGTTCACCGCGATGAACTCGACCCCTTTGAGGCCGACTTCGATCATCCGGTTGACAGCGTTGACCCCGCCGCCACCGATTCCGACAACCTTGATCACGGCGAGGTAGTTGTGTGGGGGCGTCATCCGGCTGCGCCTATCATCACAAGGCCTTCCATCGTCGTGGGGCCTTCCGTCGTCGTGGGGCCTTCTATCCCAAGGCCGTCCAACCCAAGACCGTCCAACCCAAGACCGTCCAACCCAGTGGCGCATTCCATCATGGCGGGGCCTTCCTCGTCACGGCCGGCACCCCGCCGACCGCCGGGCACCCCCTGCTCCTCCCTCAACCTGACGCAAACTCTCACCCTCACCTAAAGGCTTAGAGTTATGTCAGCTCCGGAGTTATTGAGGGACCGTAGGCACCGCCCCCGGCCGGGTCCAGCAGGCACGCCGGGCCGGGCTCGACTAGCGCCGTCGGCGCTATGTTCAGCGACGCCGGGCCCGGGTGCGCGATGGCGTCAGGGTCAGGCGATGGTGGGGAGGGTGGGACTGGAGACGTCGTAGATGTGGCCGGGCTGGGTGAGCAGCGGGCCGAGCACCGCCGCCTTGCGGTCGCCCTCCTCCACACCACCCCAGCGCACCTCACTTTTGTCAGTGAGCTGCAGGACGACATCAGCCGGGGAGTCGGCGCCCACCGAGCGCACCCGTGCCCGCAGCGGGTCGGGCAACCCGCTCAGTACCGTCAGCGCGGCCATCGTGGCTGCGTCCCGGGGCCCGACGCGGGCCACCCGCAGCTCGGGCAGGCCAGCCGGAAGTGCGGGCACCGCCGCGTAGTCAGTGCCGGTAGCGTCCACGAGGTGTGCGCCGTTGCTGCGACGCACCACCGCGACCGGGGTCCGCTCGGTGAGCTCGATCCACACTGTGCCACCGAGTGTGCGTCGCAGGTGCACGGTCGCCACCCTCGGTATCGCGGCGACCCTGGCCTCGATCCCCACCGCGTCCAGCCGCAGCATCGACGTACCCAGCGGCACCGCCGCCACAGCCCGCACCTCGTCGGCGCGTAGCGCACTGGCGCCCGCGACCTGCACTGAACGGGCGTCGAATAACGAGCTCCCCAGCAGGACCCAGGTCACACCCCCGACCAGGGTCAGTAACGCGAGCCCAGCGAGCAGCCAAGGCAGCCACACCCGGGACTTCCGCCGGACTCCAGAGTCAGGCCGGATGCGGGACTCCGGGGCGGGCTCAGACGCGGACTCAGGCCGGACGCGGGACACCGGTTGATGAGCGCTCCCGGCACGGCCGGGGACGCGACGCTGCTGCATGGTCCCAGACTCCGAGGACCGGCGGCCGCCGCGTGCCACGGGACGGGGTGTATCGCGCCGGGACCGGCGTTGCCGGTCAAATGCGCCGGGCCGAGGAGCATTCACCGCGGTGCTGCCCCGGCGCGGCGCCCCAGCTCGGCCACCAGCTCGGGGCCGAGCACCGTGACATCCCCGGCTCCCATGGTGACCACCACGTCGCCGGGCCGGACCAGGTCAGCCAACCGGCCCGGTACATCTGCCCAGGACGGCTCGTAGTGCACGCAGCCGGCCGGCAGCGGCACCGCTTGCGCGATCAGCGCTCCGGTGACACCGGGTAACGGGTCTTCCCTGGCCCCGTAGACGTCCAGTAGCAGCACCACGTCGGCCAGGGCGAGCGCGGTGGCGAACTCGGCGGCGAAGTCGCGGGTACGGGAGTACAAGTGCGGCTGGAACGCCACCAGCAGCCGGCCCTGGCCGACCACCTGGCGGGCGCCGCGCAGTGCCGCGGCCACCTTCGTCGGGTGGTGGGCGTAGTCGTCGTAGACCCGCGCGCCGGCCGCCCGCCCCTTGAACTCGAACCGGCGTCGGACGCCGCCGAACCCGGCGAGCCCCTCCAGCAACAGGGGCAGCGGCGCCCCCAGCTCCAGGCCGGCCAGCAGGGCCGCGACGGCGTTGCTGGCCATGTGCTCCCCGGGCACCGCGACCTCCAGGCGCACCTGCTGCGCCTTCCCGTCCGCGCCGATCAGCGCCAGCGTGGCGATACCCCGTCCCCCGTCCGGCGTGTACTCCAGCAGGTGAGCGTCCCCGGCGGCGGTGGCCGCCGAGCCGTACCGGCGCACCCGTACCCCGCGGGCAGTGGTCCGGGCAGCCAGCGCCGCCGATCCGGGATCATCGGCGTTGGCGATCAGCACCCCGCCGGGCCGCAGCCGGGCCAGGAAGGCGTCGAAGCTGGCGGTGTAGGCCTCGACGGTGCCATGGTGGTCCAGGTGATCGGCCCCGACATTGGTGACGACGGCGACGTCGGGTGAGTAGGCCACGAAGGAGCCGTCACTCTCGTCGGCCTCGGCCACGAACACCTCGCCGCTGCCGTGGTGGGCACCGGATCCGGAGATGTTGAGATCTCCGCCGATGAGGAACGACGGGTCGGCACCGCAGTGTTGCAGTGCGACGGTGAGCATCGACGTAGTGGACGTCTTGCCCGCGGTACCGGTGACGCAGGCCACCCGGTAGCCGGTCATCAGTGCCGCCAGCGCCGTGGATCGGTGGATCACCGGGATGCCGCGACGGGCACCCTCGACGAGCTCCGGATTGTTCGGGTCGGTCTGGTGCACCGCCTTGGTGCTGATGATCGCGGTGGGGTCGGCGCCGAGCTGATCGAGGTTGGCTGCCGCGTGCCCGACGGCCACCCTGGCGCCCAAGGTCCGCAAGGCAAGCACCGCCCGCGAGTCCTTGGCATCCGAACCGGACACCGCCCCGCCGCGGGCCAACACGATCCGGGCCACGCCGCTCATCCCGGAACCGCCGATGCCGATCAGATGGATCCTGGCCAGCTGCGGCGGCAGCGCCGGTAACCCGGCGGTCACCCCGCCACCTCAAGCACGATCTTGGCTAGCACGTCGTCCGCATCAGGATGACCGGACACCCGCGCGGCAGTGCTCATGCAGGCGACTCTGCTGGGATCGGTGAGTATCCGTACCACCTCTTCGGCCACCTTGGCCGGTGTCAGGTCGGCGTCGGGCACCAGCATCGCACCTCCGGTCGCTACTACCGGCTGCGCGTTGAGACCCTGCTCCCCGTTGCCGTGTGGCAGCGGCACATACACCGCGGGCAGGCCGACGGCGGACAGCTCGGCCACGGTCATCGCGCCCGCCCGGCATATCGCGAGATCGGCGGCGGCCAGCGCCAGATCCATCCGCTCCAGATAGGGCACCGCGACATAGGGCGGTGCCCCAGCCACCGGCATCACCTGCACGGCGTTGCGCCGCCCGTGGGCGTGCAGCACCCCGATCCCGGCGGCGCCCAGCGCTGCCGCTGCACCGGACACCGCGGCGTTCAGCGTGACAGCCCCCTGCGAGCCCCCGGTCACCAGCAGGGTCGGCGCCTGCGGGTCCAGGCCGAAGTGCGCCCGTGCCTTGGCCCGCAGGGCGACCCGGTCCAGCGATGAGATCTCCCGGCGCAGCGGGATCCCGATCACCTCGGCTCCAGGCAGTCCACTGCCAGGCACCGCAGCGAGCACCCGGGCCGCGAAGTGCGCCCCGACCTTGTTGGCCAGCCCGGCGCGGGCATTGGCTTCATGCACGACGATCGGCACCCGACCCCGCGCGGCGAGGTAGGCCGGCAGCGCGACGTAGCCGCCGAACCCGACGACCACGTCCGCGCCGACCGCATCGAGCACGTCCCGGACGCGGCGCACCGCGGCGCGGACCCGCAACGGCAACCGCAGCAGGTCGACGCTGGGTTTGCGTGGCAGGGGCACGGCTGGGATGAGTTCCAGCGGGTAGCCCCGCTGCGGTACCAGGGTGGTCTCCAGCCCGCGCTGGGTGCCCAGCGCGGTGATCCGGGCCTGCGGTAGCGCCCGGCGCACCGCATCGGCCAGCGCCAGCGCCGGTTCGATGTGTCCCGCAGTGCCGCCCCCAGCGACCACCACGGACAGTGGCCTCTCCCGAGACCTCTCCGGACCGGCGCTCATCGCCGGTCCCCGGTTCGGATTGGACGCATGACGGGTCTCGAGGGGTGGGGCACAGGCGGACGCAACCGCAGCAGCCGGGACACCGCACCCGGGCGCCTCGCGCTGGCGGGATCCCAGCACAGTGCATACACCGCTTGCGGCTCATGCCGGGCGAAGTTCGCCAGCAATCCGAAGGCCAGCATGGTCAGTGCCAGCGACGTACCCCCAGAGGAGATCAGCGGCAGCGGGATACCGGTGACCGGCAGCAGGCCGACCACGTACCCGATGTTGATAGCAGCTTGGCCGACCAGCCAGGACGTGACGGTGGCGGACACCAGTTTGATCCACGGGTCGGTGTTGCGGGCGGCGATCCGCAGCCCCACGTATGCCAGCGTGCCGAACAGCAGCAGCACGACAAGGCAGCCCAGAAAGCCCAGCTCCTCCCCGATGATCGCGAAGATGAAGTCGTTGTGCGCGTTGGGGAGGTAGTCCCATTTGGCACTGCCCTGCCCGAGGCCCACCCCCCACCAACCGCCGTCGGCCAGCGAGAACAACGCCTGACGGGCCTGGTAGGCCGCACCCTGCGGGTCGGCGCCGGGATGCAGGTAGGACGTGATCCTGGCCGAGCGGTAGCCGGCGATTCCCGCCATGGCCACCGCCCCGGCGGCAGCGGCGATCGCGATCGCACCGAACAGCTCACCCGGCGCACCGCCGAACCACAGCAAGGCGAGCAACACGACGGCCAGGGCGATTGTGGTACCCAGGTCCGGCTGCAGCATCACCAGCGCGAAGAGCACGATCGCCACCGGGACCAACGGCACCAGCAGGTGCCGCCACTGGTGTCGCAGCGCTCGCTTGGTGACCAGCACATGGGCGCCCCACAGCGCCAGCGCAAGCTTGGCGGGCTCGGAGGGTTGCAGGGACAGCGTGCCCAACCGCAGCCATTTCTGCGCACCGTTGATCTCGCTACCCAGCGGGCTGAGCACCGCGACCAGCAGCACTATGCACAGCAGCAGGAACAGCCCACTGGTGCCGCGGATCAGCCGCACCGGCATCCGCAAGCCCGCCCAGAACAACACCAGCCCGAGACCGCAGAACGCCAGTTGCTGGACAAACACCTCATAGGATGAGCCGGCCCTGGTGTAGGACTCCACATTGGACGCCGAGAGCACCATTACCAGGCCGAACAGCGTCAGCAGGCCGAACACCGCGAGCACCAGGTGCAGCGAGCTGAGCGGCCGGGCCAGCCACGTGGTGAGCTGGTCCCGGGCGGCGGACACCCTAGCCCCGGTCCACTGCTGGGGGGAGCGATTACTCACCGGGCTCCCCCTGAACCTGTGGCCAACCGGGCCGATGCAGCGCCGCCACTGCGGCCGCGAAGGCCCGGCCACGGTGCGCGTAGTCGGTGAACATATCGGTCGAGGCCGCCGCTGGGGCAAGCAGCACGACATCACCCGGACGGGCCCGCCCGGCGGCTGCTGCCACCACCTCATTCATGGCACCATCGTCCCCCGAATCCACGATCCAGACCGGGACGTTGGGTGCGTGTCGCGCCAGCGCGGCGGCGATCACTCCGCGATCCGCACCCAGCAGCACCGCGCCGACCAGCCGATCCCGGGAGTCGAGCACCAACTCCTCCACATCGACGCCCTTGAGCAGGCCCCCGGCCACCCACACCACCCGGGGATGGGCCAGCAGGGCGGCCCGGGCGGCATGCGGGTTGGTGGCTTTTGAGTCATCGATGTAGCACACCCCGGCGTGCTCGCCGACCGGCACGCTGCGGTGCTCGCCCGGGGTGTAGGCACGCAGTCCCTGGCTAACGGCCTGCGCGGCCACCCCGGCTGAGCGGGCCAGCGCCGCGGCGGCCAGCGCGTTGGCAAGGTTGTGCGGGCCGACCGGACGGACGTCAGCGAGCCGGGCCAGCACCTCGGCACCCTGCTGAGCGCCAAAGGCCCGGTCCACCAGCTGTCCCCCCACTATCCCCAGCTGTCCGGCTACCGGCTCACCGGTGGTGAACCCGATCCCGCCGCACCCGGCGGCCAGCCGGGTCGACCACTGATCGTCGACGTTGAACACTGCTGTAGTGCCGCCCCGGGCACACCCTGAGTAGACGCTGCCCTTGGCCTCGGCGTAGGCGCTCATCGAGCCGTGCCAGTCCAGGTGGTCGGCCGCGACGTTGAGCACCGCCGCGGCTGCCGGGTTGAGCCCGGGCGACCAGTGCAACTGGAACGACGACAGCTCCACGGCGAGCACCCGGTGGCCGGCCCGCACCGCGTCCAGCACCGGGAGCCCGACGTTGCCGCAGGCCACCGCGTCCATCCCAGCGGCGAGCAGGATCGACTCGAGCATCCCGACGGTAGTGGTCTTGCCGTTGGTACCGGTGACCACGAGCCAGTGAGCTGCGGCCCGCTCTGGCCCGGATCTGGCCCAGTCGACCCAGCGGGCGAGCGCCACGTCCCCGATCACCGGCACGCCGGCCCGCTGCGCGGCCAGCATCAGCGGCGCATCCGGCCGGAACCCGGGGCTGGTCACCACCAGGTCGGTGCCCGGCGGCGGTGCCCTCAACCCGGCGGCCAACCGTACTGCGCCGCTGGCACCGGCCAGAATCTGCAGCTGCGCCGGCGAGGAGTCGGTGACCGTGACTGCGGCGCCCAGCTCGCGCAGCACCCGCACGACCGAGGCACCGGTGACCCGCGCCCCGGCGACCAGCACCCGGGCACCGGCCAGGTCCCGGACGTGGTCCCCGAAGATCGGTGCCCGCATAGAGGTCACCCGCCGGCCGCCGACAGCCACTCGCTGTAGAACACGCCAGCGCCCAGCGCACAGCAGATGGCCGCAAGGAGCCAGAACCGGATGATGACGGTGGTCTCGGCCCACCCCGCCAGCTCGAAATGGTGGTGAAACGGCGCCATCCGGAACGGCCGGCGCCGGGTGCTCCGGAACACCGCGACCTGGACCACCACCGACAGCGCCTCCACCACGAACAACCCGCCGATCACGACGAGGAGCAGCTCGGTGCGGGTGACCACGGACAAGCCGGCGAGCAGCCCGCCGATCGCCAGCGACCCGGTGTCGCCCATGAAGATCTTCGCCGGGGCAGCGTTCCACCACAGGAACCCCATGCAGCCACCGACCGCGGCCGCTGCCACCACCGCCACGTCGAGCGGATCGCGCACGGTGTAGCAGCCGGGGACCGCCTGGATGGTGCAGTCCTGGCTGTACTGCCAGAACGAGACGATCACGTACGTCGCGAGCACCATCGCCGCCGACCCGGCGGCCAGCCCGTCGAGGCCGTCGGTGAGGTTCACCGCGTTGGACCATGCCGACACCAGCAGGTAGCTGAAAATGACGAATCCGACGACGCCGAAGGACAGCACCGTGACGTCCCGCACGAAGGACAGATGGGTCGAGGCCGGGGCGATGCCGTCGGAGTCCCGGAAACCCATCGCGAGGATCCCGAAGAGCACCGCGGCGAGCAACTGCCCCACCAGCTTGGCGGTCTTGTTCAGACCAAGGTTGCGCTGCCGGCGGATCTTGATCAGGTCGTCGAGGAAACCGACCACGCCGAGCACCGTGGCGAGCACCAACACCACCAGGCCCGACGCCGTGACGCCGTGGCGCGGGCTGAGGATGTGGGCTACCAGGTAGCCGGTCCACAGCGCCAGCAGGATGGCCACCCCACCCATGGTCGGGGTGCCCCGCTTGCTCTGGTGGGTCTGCGGGCCCTCCTGCCTGATCTCCTGGCCGAAGCCCTGCCGCGAGAACACCCGGATCAGATACGGGGTGAACAGGATCGAGGCCAGCAGCGCGACCATGGAGGCGATCAGGATGCTGCTCACCCGCAGCTCCCCGCGATCAGGCCCTCGGCGAGGCGTTCCAGCCCGAACGCCCGGGACGCCTTGACCAGAACCACGTCCCCGGGGGCCAGCTCGCCGCGGAGCACCTCCAGCGCCCCCTGCAGGTCCGACACCACCACCCCCACCACCCCGGCGTGTCGTCCTCTGGTGCCCGCTGTGCCGACGTCTGGTGCTCGGTGCGCCGGCCCCTGTTGAGCTGCCCACGCCATCGGCCGGGCCTGCTCCCCCACCACGACGAGCCGGTCGACTCCCAGCCGCATCGCGAGGGCGCCTATCTCCCGGTACGCCTCGGTCTCGGCTGCGCCGAGCTCGCCGAGCGGGCCGAGCACCGCCCAGCTGCGCCGTGTCGCGCCAGCCATCGCGACCAGGGTCCGCAGCGCAACGGCGACCGATTCGGGGTTGGCGTTGTAGGCGTCGTTGACCACAGTCACTCCGTCGGGGCGGTCAGTGACCTCCATCCGCCAGCGGGACGCGGGCCGGTAGTGCTCGAGCACCGCGGCGATACCCGCCGGGGTGCCACCCAACTCCAGCGCCACCGCGGCGGCGGCCAGCGCGTTGGACACCTGGTGCTCGCCGGGGACCGCCAGCCGCACCGGGGCCTCCCCGGCCGGGGTGACCAGGCGGAACGACGGGCAGCCGCGATCGTCCAGAGCGACGTCGACGGCACGCACCGCCGCGGCTGCGGACCGCCCGAAGCGCACCACCCGGGCCGCGGTGCGCCGGTCCATCGCCGTAACCGCGGTGTCGTCGGCGTTGAGCACCGCGACCCCGGTCGCCGGCAGCGCCTCGACCAGCT
Source organism: Pseudonocardiaceae bacterium (assembly GCA_036521655.1). Lineage (GTDB taxonomy): Bacteria > Actinomycetota > Actinomycetes > Mycobacteriales > Pseudonocardiaceae. Next base: position 23,964 of record DATDHI010000455.1, read on the forward strand.
CGCCCTTGGCGGTGGCCACCGCCTCCCGCGAGCCGAACTCACCGAGGTGCGCCGAGCCGACGTTGAGCACCACCCCGATGGACGGCGGTGCCACCCGGCACAGCGCGGCGACCTGCCCGGGGCCCCGAGCAGACAGCTCGAGCACCAGGTGCCGGGTGCGCTTGTCGGCGCGCAGCACCGTCCAGGGGTGGCCGATCTCGTTGTTGAACGACCCGGGCGGCCCCACGGTCGGGCCTAGCGGCGCCAGCAGCGCGGCCACCATGTCCTTGGTGGAGGTCTTACCCGACGACCCGGTCAGACCCACCACCCGCAGGCCCCCCAGGCTGAGCTCATCGACCACGGTGCGGGCCAGCCGGGCCAGCGCGACCAGCACCGCCGCGCCCGCGCCGTCGATGTCCGCCGCCAGCGCGTAGGAGGTTGACCGCGGGCCGGGGGCCGGTGGGGCGAGCACCGCGGGGACGCCGACGGGCCGCCCAGCGAGTACCCCGACGGCGCCGGCGGCTGTGGCGGCGGCAGCGAATTGGTGGCCGTCGGCCCGCTCACCGGGCACTGCTACGAACAACCCGCCCGGGCCGACGCGGCGGGAGTCGAACTCGACGTTGCCGGACACCACCTCGGCGCCGTCGCAGCTGAGCACGACGCCGCCGACCGCGCTGGCCACCTCGGCCACGGTCAACGGGATCACCGCGCGCCCCGATCCGCCAGGGCCCGCGCGAGGACCTCGGCATCGGAGAACGGCAGCGTGCTGCCGTTCGCCTGCTGGCTGGTCTCGTGGCCCTTGCCGGCGACCACCACAGCGTCGCCGTCCCGGGCGTGGGCCACCGCGTGCGCGATCGCCTCGGCCCGGTCGGGGATCTCCACTACCTCAGCGGATCCGCTGCGCGCGCCGGCGAGCATTGCTGCGCGGATCGCCGCAGGATCCTCGGTCCGTGGGTTGTCGTCGGTGACCACCAGCAGGTCCGCGCGACGGGCCGCCTCGGCGCCCATCAGCGGCCGTTTGCCCACGTCCCGGTCGCCGCCACAACCCAGCACCAGGAGCAGCCGCCCGGGGACCTGGGAACGCACCGCGGCGAGCAGCGCGGCAACCGCGGCCGGCTTGTGCGCGTAGTCCACCAGCGCCAGGAACCCCTGGCCGGCGTCGATCCGCTGCATCCGGCCCGGCACCTCCGCGGTGGCGATGCCCCGGGCCAGCAGCACCGGGTCGGCCCCCGCGGCGTGGCCGACGGCCAGTGCAAGCAGCGCGTTCGTCACGTTGAACCCGCCGGGCAGTCGCAGGGTCACCGGTACCTGCAGGCCACCAGGGCCGAGCGCGCGGAAGCGCTGTGAGCCGCCCGGATCAGCAGCATTATCGCGGGCGCTCCAAGTCGCCGGGCCGGCCAGGGACACCGTCGCCGTCTTGCCGGTCACAAGCCGCTGTCCCCAGGCGTCGTCGATGCACACCACCTCGGACCTGGCCCGCCCGTCGAACAGCATCGCCTTGGCGGCAAAGTAGTCCTCAAGGTCGGCGTGGAAGTCCAGGTGGTCCTGGGACAGGTTGGTGAACGCGCCGACCGCGAAGGTGGTACCCGCCACCCGGCCCAGCGCCAGCGCATGGCTGGAGACCTCGATAGGCACGTGACCCACACCGCGCTCGCACATCAGCGCTAGCACCGCCTGCAGGTCCGGGGCCTCTGGGGTGGTGTAGGTGCTGGGCAGCAGCACATCGGCGATCCGCGTCTGCACGGTACCGAGCAGCCCGGTGGTCGCGCCGGCCGCCCGCAGCCCGGCCTCGAGCAGGTAGGCGGTCGTGGTCTTGCCGGACGTGCCGGTGATCCCGAGCACCGCCAAGCGGGTGGACGGGTTGCTGAAGATGTGGGCGGACAGCACACCCACCACCGACCGGGGGTCCGGGTGCACCAGCACCGGGACGGTGGCACCGGCCAGCGCCGGACGGTGTGCGCCGGTGGGGTCGGTCAGCACTGCGGCGGCGCCGCCCGCCAGCGCGGCGCCGGCGAAGTCGGCACCATGCGGATGGCCGGGAGTCAGGCTGGGCAGCGCCACGAACAGGTCGGCGGGCTGCACCTGCTGGGCGCGCAGCGTGATACCGGTGATCAGGGCCTGATCCGGCGAGTCGGTGACGTCCGCGCCGGCCAGCACGGCCAGCACGGCCACCGGGGTCGGCACGGTGTGCGACGGCCGCAGCGGAGTCTCGGTCAACGAGGGAGTCACAGGGGCAGTCACGGTCCCTGGGTCAGGTGGTGCGGGGGTCAGGAGCGGGGCCTGCGGGAGACCCAGGCGCTGCGGTGGTTGCGGAGCTACGCGAGCACGAAGGCTACCGGCGGGCCGATCCGTGACGTGGGCGGACCCACGACGGCGGGGTAACCGCCTGGCCTGGAGTCGTGGCTCGACCATGCCCCGGATGAGCTATTTCACGCACCGTGTCGGTTCAGCTACCGTGTGTGATCAACGCGACTGACCACAGTGCGCGCCGAGCCCACTACTTCGACGGCTGCTCAGCCGTCAACCCCGTCGGAGGATCCATGTCCCGGCTCACGCGCCGCCACCGCGCCTGGCCCATCAGTCTTGTTGCGCTGCCGGCCCTACTCGGCAGCCTGCTCACCGTAGCCCCGTCCGCCCAGGCGGACCCGACCACAATCGTCACCTCGATGGTCAGGACGCCAGCCGGCGCGGTCTTCACGGCTACCAACCACCTTGTCAACCTGCCGGAGTGAGTCCCAGCGGTACTCCCGGCCACATGAGCAAGGAGTACCTGGTCGTGTGGGCCGGCGACGCCAACGTTGCGGACACCAAAGGTGCCGATATCAGGAACACCCCGCTGCAGGTCAATCCGGTCAAGGCGGTCAACGTCGATGCCAGGGACGCCCCGCCGGGACCGGACTTCCTCGCGGTCATCGACGCGGACTCCGACTCCTCGACCTATGGCAAGGTGGTCAACACGGTCACCCTCGGTCCCCTGCCGGAGAACGAGCCGCACCATATGCAGTACGTCTGGCACAAGGGCCAGAAGATTTACGCCGGGGGGCTGTACTCCGACACCACCTATGTGTTGGACACCTCGCAGCTGCCCAAGCTGACGCTGTCCGGGGTCAACCTGCCCACGGACACCCCGTGCGGCTCGGTGCCCGACGCGTACTGGGTACTCAAGGACGGCACCGCCTATGGCAGCTACCTGGGCGGTCCGGACCTGCCCGGACCCTGTGTCTACTCCGACGGTCAGATCCGTTCTGGCAACGGCTTTGCCGGCACCCCAGGCGAGGTAGTGCGAATCGGCCCCGACGGCCGGACGCTGGCCGAGGCGCCCGCGGCGCAGGACGTCCCCGAGGATCCGGTCAAGTGCACCGATATCCCCACGCTCGTGCTCCCCAGCTGCGCCAATCCGCACGGCCTCCAACTGCGGGAGGACCTCAACCGGATGGTCACCAGCGACTTTGCCGAGCCCCGGGACATCATTCTGGACCCGGGCAAGCCAGCGAGCCCCTTCGTCGCCCGCAACACCGTGCGGATCTGGGACATCGCCGATCGTAACCACCCGAAGCTGCTGTCGGTGCAGACCCTGCCAGATGGCCCGCGCCACGAGCGCAACCCGGCGCACGAGGAGAACGAGGCGGTCATGGAGACCACCGTGACCAACCTGCCGAACCACAAGGGCGCCTTCGCCGAGACCATGTGCGGCGGGGCGATCTTCTACACACCAGACATCACCGTCGCCGACCCGCAGTGGCGTGAGGTGTTCGACGACACGACGGCCGCCCGGCGGCTGCAGCCAAACGGCACCGAACTCGGCGGCTGCGACGGCGCCAGCTGGGTGCAAACCAGCGCAAACGACCATTACCTCTACCACGCGGTGATCGGCCGGGGCCCAGGCTCGCAGTCCGCCAGCGACGACGGCTCACCGAAGATGGTCTACACGCTGGACATCAGCAAGCTGCTGGCCTCCGGGCCGCACCCGGACTGCTCCATCGACACCATCGCCGAGGCGTATGACGGCGGACACGAAGGGGACTGCCCCGAGCTGGCCAGCGTGCTTCCGATCACCGACGCCTCAACCGGCGGACCGCACTGGGGCGCGCTGGACAACTTCCAGCGCGGGCCGGATGGTTTCTACTCGGAGGCCACCTGGGAGCGCCGGATGGCGGTGTCGAACTACTTCGTCGCGCGGACCGGGATCGACGGCAACCACAAGGTCTGCATGGTTGACGTCGGGCCTCAGGGTCAGCTTTCCCTGGACAGATCGTTCCGCGACGAGGACGAGGGCACGCCCTGCGTGGACTTCAACCGCACACACTGGCCGCACGGCGACCTCGGCGACGCCAAGCCGCACTCGTCGCTGTTCGTGGTGTCCGATGCGGACATTCGCTAGAGCTGCCGTCCCGACGCTCGGCGCGGCCAGCAGTCTGTTGCTGGCCGCGCCGGTGGCATGGGCGCACGACGACCATCCCCTGACCGTCAGCGCCACCGGCTGGGTGCCGGCCGTGCTGCGGTGCGTGGTGCTGGTCGCCAGCGCCGCAGTCTGCGGGATGGGCCTGCTACGGCCGGTGGCCGGCGAGCCGACCCGAGCCACCCGGCTGGTTGCGCTGCTCGCCGGAGCGCTCGCCACGCTCGGCGTGCTCGCGTCGGCGGTGGTCACCGGCGCGACGCCGACACTGGCCATCGCGCAAGCGATGCTCACCGTGCTGGTAGTGCTGCTGATGGCGCACCCGCTAGTGGCAGTCCCGGCGTTGCTACTCACCGAACTGATCAGCTACGAAGCCGCCGCCGGACACGCCGCCGCCGAACTCGTCACTGGCGTGGTGCACACCACGGCGGCGTCGGTGTGGCTGGGAGCCGTGGCGCTGCTGGGTACCGCCGGTCGAGCGGGCGTATCCCAGCCGGGCACAGCGAGCAGCCGTACCCGGCTCACGCCCTGGGCGCTCGGAGCCGGCGCGGTGGTGGTGGTCACTGGCGTGTTGCAAGAGCCTGGACCGACGGCCTGCGACCAGACGCGGTCACCGCCGGCTCGACGTTCGGGCAGGTGGTGGCGCTGAAGGCGGTGCTGCTGCTCATCGTGGTCGTGGCGGGGATCGAGATGAGCCGTCGGCGGGCGCTATGGCTAGCCCGCCTGGAGGTCGGCGGGCTGGCGCTGGCCCTGGCGGCCGGTGCCACGCTGGCCGCCATTCCGGCGCCGCCGACGCCCGGGCAGCCGGGCCTCCCGCTGTTGCGCATGGTCGCACTGGCCGGCACGGCGGTCCCGGTGACCGTCGTGCCGCAACGACCGGGCTGGAACCTGGTGCATGCCGCCGGCGCGGACGGCTCGGCCTCGGCGGTGGGCCTGGACCGGACGCACCTCACCCCGATGGCGCCGCGGCCCGGGGCGACCGGCGGCTGGGCCCTTGTCCGGCTGCCAGCCGGCCGTTCGACGCTATGGGTCGAGCGCGGCGGCGCCGTCGAGGCACTGCGGCTGGACACCACCGATCGCCCGGGAGATCCGGCCCTTCGACAGCCCGGACGGCCCCGAGTGCGCCAGCGCCGCGCTCGGGGCGCTGCTCGCCAGTTCCGCAACCGCGCTGGGCCGCTGCCCGGCCGACGACCTGTCCGCCCCAGACGCCACCGCACTGCGCGAGCTGGTCGGCTTCCTCGCCGGACGCCACGTCCAGGCCCTCGATGTCGTGAGTGACGACTCGCCGCGCTCGGCGCAGGCCGCTGCCGCGGTGCGGACTGCGGCGGCGGCCACCGGGGTCGCGGTCGGGCCGGTACGCGGTCCGTACGCGCTGCGTGTCGTGGTCGGAGGGTGGCCAACCGCTGAGCGAGTGCTGCAGGACTCGGTCCGCGGGGTCCCGCAGGCGGTATACCTCGCGCCATGGCTGGCCACCGGTCCAGTGCTCGCGCACGGAACCGGCGCGGTAGTGGCGCTGGCCTTCGACCCCCGCGAACCGCTGCCGCTGGACTACCTAGCGACCCTGCGGACCGCGCTGCCCGGCGAGTCCGGCTCGCCAGCCGGGTACACCGCCTGGCTGGCGGCGCACGGCATCACACTGTCCGCGCCGACCCGGCTCTACGCCTCGGCCCAGATCTCCTTCATGCTCCCCGAGCTGGGCCATCAGCACGGCGGCGCCACCGGCTGGGTACCAGACGGCACCCTGATCCCGGTCACCGGGCCCTTGCCGCAACAGTGACACACGGATGCTTGTCGTCGTCGCAGCGGGTGCGTCAACGACGACAAGCATCCATGTGGCGGGGGCACCTAGGGGAGGGTGAGGGTTGCGAAGGGGGTGGGGGCGGGGGAGAGGGGGATCTGGTAGCGGCCAGCGAGGTAGGAGGCGATCTCGTGGAACAGCGGCGCCGCGCTGCCGACGGCCGGGTCGTCGAGCATGATCCCGACCACGAAACGCGGAGCGTCGGCGGGCAGGATCCCGGCGAAGGTGATCCAGTAATTCGAATTGCTGTAGCAGGCGCAGCCGGGGTTGACCTGCTGCGCAGTGCCGGTCTTGCCGGAGATCTGGTACCCGTCCAACGCCGCCTCCGGGCCGGTGCCGCGCTGCTTCGGTTGGTTCTGTACGACCGCCCGGAGCATGTCCCGCACGGTGTGGGCAGTCTGCGGGCTGACCACCCGCACGCCATCGGGACGTTGCGTGGGCGTACGGGTGCCATCCGGGGCGATCTCGGCGCTGACGATGCGCGGCGGGATACGCAGGCCGTCGTTGGCGATCGCCTGGTACATGCCGGCCATCTGCAGGACGGTCATCGACAGCCCTTGGCCGATGGGCAGGTTGGCGAAGGTGCTGCCCGACCACTGGTCACGCGCCGGCACGCGGCCCGCGCTTTCGCCCGGCAGCCCCACATTCGTGCGCTGACCCAGGCCCATCCGCGACAGCATGTCCATGAAGCGGTCCGGCCCGACTCGCTGGGCGGTGAGCAGCGTGCCGATGTTGGAGGAGCGGGCCAGCACCCCGGTGAACGTCATGTCCTCGGTTCCGTGCGACCACGCATCCCGGACCGTCCGGTCAGCGACCCGGATCTGGCCGGGGACCTGGACCGGGGTGTCCGGCCGGACGGCTCCGCTCTCGATCGCCGCAGCGGCCGTAACCACCTTGTTTACCGAGCCAGGTTCGAAGGGCGCGGACACCGCTGGGTTGGCCAGTCGGGCGGGGGTGGCCCAGGTGAGGTCGTTCGGGTCGAAGGTGACGTCGTTGGACATGGCGTAGACCTCGGCGGTACGCGCGTCGAGCACCACCGCGCTGGCACTTTTGGCCCGGTATTTCCGCGCGTAGTCACCGAGCATCTGCTGCAGGGTGAACTGCAGGTCGGAGTCGATGGTGAGTTCCAGCCCAGAACCGGGTACCGGCTCCCGGACTGCGCGCGCACTGCCCGGGATGATGGCGTCCGAGCCCTCGGCGGTGTCCACCACGCGGCGACCGTCGCGGCCCGCCAGCAGGGTGTCGGCATAGTTCTCCAGGCCGACCAGGCCCCGCACTTTGCGCTCGTCGGCACGCCAGTTCGCCACTCCCAGGATGTTGGCCGCAAGCTCGCCGCCAGGGTACTGCCGGATCTCCCGGTGTTCTGCGCTGATCTCCGGGAAGTCCTGCTGGATCGCCCTGGCCTGGGCCGGCTGTACCAACGGGGCCAGCAGCACCGTCGTGCGGTCGCTGTGCAGTTGCGCGAGTAAATCCTGCTCGGACACCAGCGGTCCGAGCACCTGGGCCACCCGGCGGGCCATCGCCTGCTTGTGCAGGTCTGGGTCGGCGCGGACCGCGCGCTGCTCTTCATCGATCCGCTTCGGCTGGGCGTAAAGGGCCTGCGCTGCCACGCTGAACGCCAGCGGCGTGCCGTTGCGGTCGGTGATCCGGCCGCGCTCGGCAGGCAGCGTCTGCGGCGTGGTGCGCTGGTTAGCCGCCCGCGCCGAAAGCTCCCCCGCCTGCAGCCCCTGCACCTGCACCAGCTTGAGCCCAGCCGCCACCAGCGCGAGGACGAGCACCACCCGGCCCAGCACCAGCCTGCTGTGCACACCACGTTTCGTCGAGCGGGCTTTCGGTGGGCGGGCTTTAGGCGAGCGAGCTATCGGCGAGCGGGTTTTCCGGGAACCTGGTCCGCGGCGGGGACGGAACGGCCTGGTGGCGCGGGCGGTAGTCAATGCGCCCTCGGCGCTGGCTGGACGGGCACTGGCTGGACGGGCACCGGCTGGGCAGGCGCGGGCTGCGCGGGTGCGGCGGAGTGCCCTTGAGCAGGCGCGGCTGCCGGGGCAGGCGTTGGAGGAGGAGGAGGCGGCGGCGGCGGCGCGATTGCCCGCCGCGGCACGCCGATTCGCACGACGGTGCCGTCCGCACGGACGACCAACCGGGCCGGGTCCCCGGCCGGCACCATGCCCAGCTCGCGTGCCCGGCGAGCCAGTTCGGGTGCGGTCTCCAGACTCGCCACCTCACGGCCCAGGTCCTCCGAACGCTCCGTGAGGTTCCGGGCGGTCTCCCGGGCGCTCTGCAGGTGGTAGGAGTCGGCGGCTGCCGCTGTGGACAGCCACAAGGTGGCCACCAGTGCCACCACCAGCAGCGTCATCAGCAGGACCACGAACGGCGCCCGGCCGGCGGCATCGGCGCTGTCCTGGGCACCGGGCAGCGCCCCGGTCCGCTGGGCGCGCCGGGCGTAAGCCCGCTGGACGGCTGGCGAGCGAACCCGCTCGGTCCGGCCGGGCGTCGCCGTCCGGCTCCGCGCGGGTTGCCGGTTGCGGGCCGGGGTCGCGGTGCGCGCAGGAGCCGTCACGACATCCCCCCCGGGCGGTCGACCGCTGGGGCCAGGGCGATGCGTTCGGCGGCCCGCAGCCGCACGGAGGCTGCCCGCGGGTTGGTCTCGATCTCGGCCGGTCCGGCCTGTTCGGCGCCGCGGGTCAACGCGCGAAGCTGGGGCCCGTGGCCGGGTAGCTCGACGGGCAGGCCGGGCGGCGTACGCGACGTGGACAGCTGCGCCAGCGCTCGTTTGACGATCCGGTCTTCCAGGGAGTGGTAGGACATCGCCACCAAGCGGCCGCCGACCCGCAGCGCCCCCAGCGCGCCGGGTATCGCGGCACGCAGCGCAGCGAGCTCGCCGTTGACCTCGATCCGCAGGGCCTGAAAGGTCCGCTTGGCCGGATGCCCGCCATGCCGGCGGGTGGCTGCCGGGACACTCTGATAGATGATCTCGACGAGCCGGGCGGTGGTGTCGAAGGGCTGCCGCGTCCGGCCCGTCACGATCGCGGCGGCGATCCGGCCCGCAAAGCGCTCCTCGCCGTAATCCCGGAGCACCCGGGTGAGATCGGCCTGCGAGTAGCCGTTGAGCACGTCGGCCGCGGTGGGCCCGAGGCTGGGATCCATCCGCATGTC